>DEIK01000048.1 GCA_002352425.1 Rhodobacteraceae bacterium UBA2776 | reverse complement strand
TCGATTCTCGTACGGGCTACCATTTTCCCACGGCAGCCATAGTTTAAGATTTCTTCTGGCAACGAAGCTGCCTTTGCTGTGCTGCGATCAGGTCTATCTCCCCCCCTAAAAACGCTCACCCAACAAACGGTAGCACCAAAAGGCCTCTTCCATTTCAATATGGCGGTTCAGCTGGACGGGCGAAAACCCCGTCGCCCGCCGCACCGCACGCACCATATGGGATTGGTCACTGTAACCCGCATCATTGACCAACGCGGCTGCGTCGACACCTGCATTGAGGGCAGACAGCCTGTGCAGGTTTTCCATGTCCGAATAGGATTTCAGCGACTGGCGCGATTGGGTGCTCCAACGCTTTAGGCGCCGCTCAAACGCGCGGATACTGCGCCCAGGCCCAGCCATAGCGACACGGGCCAAAATCGAGCGGGACCAATCGCTCAGTCGGGTAGAGCAAGACCAATCGCCCCCCCCACTGGCGCGAGCATTTTGCCAGACCGGCGTGATTGTGGTGCAAAACTCTGACCATTTTTGATCAACCTTAGCATTGGGCGGGGTATCACAGAGTATCTGGTGCAATGCCGCAGATAGCGCACCAAGGTTGCCGGTGCGTTCTAACTTCGCCCAGGCCTCGGGATATAATCCGACAGAAAAGACCGCGACCGATGCGGGGCTCCAACTGGTGATGGGGCCATCTTTGGGCAACATTACAGAAAACTGCGGCAAAGGCTGCTCACCTTTGGTGCCATCTACGACCACTTTGGCGTCCATCAGGTGTAAATCCCCTTCAATGACATAGCTGGCTGAAAAAGCGGCGAAGCTGGAAAGTGGTTTAGCCGTTGCGCGTCATTCAACGCGGCCCTACAGCGTGTCAATTCTGCAATTTCAGCGCATCTACGGCCCGAAACCCGCTTGGACGTGTGCCCAACGTGACGGCGATCTATGGGGGGAAGTTCTGCCCCGCCAATATCCAAACGTAAATCACGACCAATTCTGCCAATCCGCGCGCCGGTTGACAAATTCCTTGATGTTTTCGCGGCATGGGCCTATGTGGAGCCTGCGACGTTACCTCTATCGGCTACACTGCTCTTAACAGCTCAGTATATCGATCTTGTTCTGGCTGAGCCGAGCTGCCGCATTCTGCGGGCAGATAAATAGGAGAATATACGATGGCTACTGGCACCGTAAAATGGTTTAATGCAACAAAAGGCTTCGGCTTCATCGCGCCTGAAGGCGGCAGCAAAGACGTGTTTGTACACATCTCGGCTGTTGAACAAGCTGGCCTGACTGGTTTGGCTGACGATCAGAAAGTTACTTTCGACATCGAACCTGGCCGCGACGGCCGCGAAAGCGCAACAAACATCGCTTTGGCATAAGCCTGTTCCCATCTATTGGGACGGTTGTTGAATGATTTAAGGGCGTATTGCGATAAGCAGTGCGCCCTTTTTCTATAACGGTTCTTATAGGTTACGCTGTTTTGGCCCGAAGGCGCGGTTAAATATGAAACGGTTTGTCAGTGTTTGGTGACCACCTGTCAGTGTCCAGGGTTGGTTTTGGGTAACAGCTTCAAGCTCTGCCCCTATCCGATTTGAAACTGCGGCGCTCTTTACCATCTTGGCAAAAATCAAAGGGAATTGCAGAAATCACAAGGTATTCCCAGTGGTCGGCGCCCCCTTTTGATGGGGCTTCGAATGGTAACGCATTTTCACCGAAATCCCTTATATTCTAGGTTATTGCTGTCAATCAGCAAAACCTGTGTCAACCAACCAACCACCGGGGCCAGCGATATCGTCTGGCAAGGCATAGATCATTGCCTCGCGGATAACAAAAACAGTCAAGAATGCCATGCCAATTTGGTCAAAAGAAATTGTTGTGAACAGGTCCATCGTCGTCTCCGAATGTTGTTAATCTTGTTTCAAAGAACACTTGCCAAAGATTCGCGGCCAAACAATGACAAAAACGGGCCGAAATGTGTTCGTTGATCAAATAGGAGGACCGTCGCAGCTGTGGTTTTCGTTACCTGACCCAGCTTGGCCACGGTTTTGCAGCCTGACAACGGACATTTTGTTCAAGAGGCTTGGCGCAACAAATCGGCGCTAAACACAGTGTTGCAGGCTCGCCCCTTATCTTTGGAGGCGTAAAGTGCCAAGTCCGCATCGCTTAGCATTTTGTCCATGTCCGGCTCGGCGTAGAAGTCGGAAATGGTTGTGCCAATGCTGGTGGAAATTCGGCATTGGCGCCCTTCGAACATAATTGGCACCTCCATCCGCTCGATGATCCGATTGGCAATGTCATTCAACTTCTCAAGATCGGTCAGACGGTGGAACAGCAATACAAATTCATCGCCCCCGACCCGCGCCACCAGATCCTCGCCGCGGGTTTCGTCGATCAAAATACGCGCGACTTCCAACAAAACATGATCCCCCGCCGCATGGCCTAAGGTGTCATTCACGGCCTTGAAATAATCCAAATCGACCTGCATCAGGCCGAAGCTTTCACCCGTGCTCAAGAAACGCGACAACACATGGTCCATAGCACGGCGGTTTTTCAGCCCCGTCAATGTATCTGTATAGGCCTGTTCTTCGGCCGCGATTTTGGCCCCTTGCAGGCGGGCATTCAGCTTGTGGGATTCATTCATCGCGGCTGATTTTGCCTCGATCAGATAGAGCATCTCAACGGCAAGATCCGTTGCGGCAAAATCTGCAATTGATAAATCATATGTGCCGATCGCATCAACTACCGAAATCCCAAATGACATGTCCAACAACAAGCCATCTTGCCCCTCAAGCGCCACCCCAACAGCCTTTAACGTGGTCTGGTGCTGATTGCGCATCGACAAATGCAGCTTGGTCCCGTTTGAGGCGAGAATGTCCGCCACGGACATCATATTGTAGGGGCGGCTGACGTCAAAACAGTCAAAGAATGATTGTCCCAAAAGACTAGGATCGGTAAATAGTTTTGCAATGGTTGGTCCGCATTGCAGAATTTCACCATTTGGAGCCAAAATCAGATGCATGGGCATCAAACGCGCCAAGGCGGGGCGTGTCAGGCAAATCTTCTCCATCACTGACGCCCCCCATTTGAGGCATCCGGGCTGGCCAAGCTGAAATCGCGCCCGTCAGCAAAGCTGCTCTGCACCAATGTGATGGATATCTCTTCAAACCCGTCGCCTGCGCCGTGGTATTCCATAAACACCAGCGCACCATAGTCATCCGCCATTGCCCGCAGCACACCCAACATGGCCCGTCCGAACCCGAAATGGGGGCCCGTACACACCACCCGAAAGCTGCCGTCCGTATCGTCACCTAACAATTTGAACATAGGCAGTTCCAACTCTGGCACCGCAAGTTTGGCGCGGTCATAGAGATCATCCAGTGAATGCAGGAAATCAACAAAGCTGTCCCCGCCGAACCGCAACAGACGGCGCAGGGATTTTACGTTGGGGCTGGACACCAGATAGGTGCCCATATCCTCAAGGATTGTGTCAGGGGACTTATTCAGCCGCTCAGCCGCGGTCTCGATCACCACATAGGTCATCCAGTCTTCATATTCGAACATTGATTCAAAATGCTCGAACGCCAAACCAGCGCCCTCGGCCACATCTCGCCAAAGAGGTGCGCCATAGGTATCACTCAAAAAGCTCTCAAGAGAGCGGTTTATCAAACCGTGCATACGTCTCATCCTTTAGGTATGATCGAACGCTAGGGACCCGCGGTTAACAAACTCCGAATTGTTGGTATCGGAATGCGTAAAATTCGGCCTATTTCAGTAACCTAGATAGATGTGCCCAAAACCTGCGCCTAAAAATCTGTCGGCACACCGCCTTCTGATTTACGGCGAGCCACGAAATCAACCAGTTCGGCGTGGATGCTGTCTTGCATCGGAGGGGATTCAAATTCGTGAATGATTTCTTTAAATTTGTGATGGGCGCGCTCGGCGGTCCATGTGCCACCTGCCAGTTCCCAGGCTTCGAAATTGCGCCAATCCGAAAGGAACGGCTGATAGAACGCGTCCTCATAGCGGTCTTGCGTGTGCTGGATGCCAAAGAAATGTCCCTCGGCGCCAACTTCGCGGATGGCCTCGACCGCGATATCGTCGGGCGTGGTCGCGATGATCTGCGGTTCCATGTAGCGTTGGATTTGCTGTAAAACCTCGCAATCCATGACGAATTTTTCGGGGCTGGCGATCAACCCTCCCTCTAACCAACCCGCGGCATGATAAACCATGTTGCTGCCCGATTGTACCGCCGCCCAAAGGCTGTTTGAAGTCTCCCACATGGCTTGCCCATCCGGCACATTGGCGGCGCAAACCCCGCTGGAGCGCAGCGGCAAGCCGTAAAACCGCGCCATTTGCCCGGTCATCTGCGTGGCGCGCATGTATTCGGGGGTGCCAAAGGCCGGTGCGCCGGATTTCATATCGACGTTTGAAGTAAAGGTGCCGATGCCGCAGGGCGCGCCGGGGCGTATGTATTGCGCCATTGCAATCACGGACAGACCTTCGGCCAAAGACTGCGCCACAGCGCCCGCCATCGTCACAGGTGCCATTGCGCCGGCCAATGTGAAGGGAGTCACAATGGCGGCCTGACCGCGCTTCACATGGCGGATCCAGCCGTCCAGCATCAGATCATCGTGTTTCAGCGGCGAGGTTGAATTGATGTTGGTGAACATCCGCGGCTTGGCCTCGAATTCCTCATGGCTAAGGCCGCCTGCGATGCGCACCATCTCCATCACATCATCGACCCGCCCTGCCCCTAGACAATAGGCATGCGCCACCTTGTCTGTCAGGGTCAGCTTGTCAAACAGCACATCCAGATGGCGGGTACTGGGGTGGATATCGACAGGTTCAACCGGATAACCACCAATCATGTGGATACAGTTAAAATACTGCGACAATTTTAACAGATTGGCGCATTGCTCGCGGTTTCCCGTGACCTTTTTGCCGATTTCCATGTCCCAATAGTTGGGCGGCGAAGATACGGACATAAACAGGATGTGCCCGTCCCCCAAGATGACTTCGCGCGCGGGGTTGCGGGGGGTGATGGTGAAACTGGACGGTGCTTTGGCGATCATCTCCATCACAAAGTCACGGCCCATGCGCACGTTGGTCCCATTCACAGTACAGCCTGCGCGTTTGAGGATTTGCAACGATTCTTCGTGCAGGAACTCGATGCCAATCTCCTCGAGTATCCGCATCGCGCCATTGTGGATCGCCGCAACACCGTCGCCGTCCAACGGCTCGGTCGGGCGGTCCGTGTTGACGGGCAAGCGCCATGGCATTTGCTCGACAGCTTTGGTGAGGCGTCGCGTGTTGCCAGCGCGCCCGCCTGCTCTGCGTTTGCCTGTCGGTGTATTTGTCATATCAAGCCTCTTTTGCTTGGGCTTATGGTGGCAACATTGCCATGAGATAAGAGTGATCATTTGCGACAGATAATGTCGCTTTTCAGGGCCGCTGGTGTTTTTTTATGCAAATAAGGCCCAACAGCAGACCTGCGACGACCAATAGCGCAAAGAATGGGGGAGGCATGAAAATGTTGAAATTGCGTGCCATTGGCCAAACCAAACGGGCATAGAGGTGATCACCAATAGAAAGGCCCGATCGCGACATTGACCTTGCTGAAACCGCAACAGGATCACAAAGTCAGGGCACCATATACGGTGGCCTTATGCGTGGCGAAACTTGTCGGCCAGAAAGTCCACAAAGACGCGGATATTGGGGGCCAAGTTGCGTTTGTCCGCGAAAATCACCGCCACGTCGGCATGTTTTTGGGTGTAGTTCGGGAACAGTTGGACCAGCTCGCCCAAGGCAATTTTATCGACCACCAGGTATGTCGACAGTCGCGCAATCCCCAGGCCTGCCACAGCCGCAATATAGACGGCATGGGCGCTATTGCCCTCAAAGTTACCTGTTGCATCCACCGTGTGCAGAGTGCCATCTATTTGGGCCCTCCATGCGTTCCGGCCAACAACATTTGACGTCCGCAGGCAATTGAAATTTGCCAAGTCGTCAAAGCTTTGCGGGGTGCCATGGCGCTCAAGGTATTCAGGTGCGGCACAGAGGATGCGCTCATTATCCAAGATCTTTCTAGAGATGAAATTCGGATTTGTGATCTGTTCGGCAAAGGTGATGGCGACGTCAAAGCTTTCTTCTTCTAGATCAACAAGCCGGTCCGTCAATTCAAGCGACACTGATACCTCGGGATATGTATCAAGAAATTCCGGCAGAACCGTGATCAGTTGGGATTTGCCAAACCCCACACTTGAGGCGATCCGCAAAGCACCTTTTGGCCCGCTGCTGATGTTGCTGATATGCTCTTCTGCCTCATAAAACTTCTGCGCCATGTTGCTGCATTTTTCATAGAAATCGCGGCCCTCGTCGGTCAATGACACCCCCGCTCGGGTGCGGTGCAACAAACGGTGGCCGACATGGTCCTCCAAGTGACCGATCTGCTTGCTGACCGCCGAGGGTGTTTGTCCACTGGCGCGGGACGCCGCAGAAATGCTGCCCAACTCGACAACTTTCACAAAAGCCAGCATTTGCGAGGGTGTGTCCATAACGGGGCTATTTCCTTTCCTGCGGGGCAACCCCCCTATGCGCATTCAGCCTATTGGGTTTTGACCCAGTTAGCGCTATCTCTGCATTGCAGCATAAATACTGCAGCGCAGCAATCACAAAAAAGGAAACATTCGATGCAACACGTAAGTTCCCGTCATAACATTTGGTTACAGACCACCTTCAATGCATTGCAAACCCGATTCCTACGCCTGCGTGCAGATGCAAAGAAAAACAAGGCGCGTCGGCAACGGTTTCGCAAAACCTATACAGAGCTTTACGCCCTTTCAAATCGCGAATTGGCCGATATGGGCATTCCGCGTTCTCATATACGCCGTTTGGCATTGGAAGAAATGGCAAAGGGCCCCCTAAAATGAAACTTTACAGCAGCCCATACCACGGCGCAATTCATCGCCCGTCTTTGACCCATGCCGTTGCAAACCTGCGCAGTGGCTTTGGCCAATTCGTTGCCAAGTTCATCAAGGGCAGTGCGAATTTCGTCACCCAAATGCAAATTGCACGTATGCAATCTGTTTTGAACGAGATGTCAGATGCGCAGCTGGCCAAAATCGGTGTCGAACGCCGTAACATCCGTGAGCGGGCTGAATTTCTGGTTCTTAGCACCGAACAACCTGCTCCGCACCCTGCCCCGTACAAAGAATACGACGGCCTGTAAGTAGAATTTGAGGCGCACAAATGGCGCGCCTTTGACGACATCAATCACTCGCCCTAATGCGGCGACATTGACAGGTGGCATAACTCGCTCCTCCCAGAGTTTGTCTGCTGCCGAACATCGACGGTCTTTCCTACGATTGTCCGTTAGAATTGAGCCGGCGCGCTCACCTCCTCCCGAGCGCGCCGGCCTTTTCCCACAACATTTTGCCTTAATCACCTGCGACACAGCTGCCGACAGAAATGCGCGTGTCGACCCCCTAAAGCCACGCCGCCAGATGCCCGACATCCGGCAACACCACGTCGGCATGGGGCGCCAATTCGTCGTGATCGGCAACCCCCGTCAGCACGGCCACCGTCGCCATACCTGCTGCGCGGCCTGCCACCAGATCATGCACACTGTCACCCACCATAGCGATCTGATCCGCCGCCAGCCCCAAATGGGCCGCAAAGGCGTTTTGCATTCCAGGTGCCGGTTTGCCGCCATAACCACTGTCCGATCCAACGACGAAGTCAAACATCCCTGCAATGCCCGAGGCAGCAAGATGGGCCCGCGCCGGTGCTTCGCCATCATTGGTCGCGACACCTAGCTTCAGCCCACGCGCTTCCAGCTCCAATAGGAACGGGATCAACGGCACGGCCTCGACCATCGGCACCTTGGCGGCAGCTTCGTTCAAACGGTTTGTCAGACCCTCGACGGTTTCCCCCGCAAAAAACGGTAACAGCGCCGCGGCAATATCCGGCGGGGTATCAAAGATCACCATGGAATCCTTGGCAAAGGTCTCGGCGACGTAGTCATAGCCAATCGCCGCTCCCATGCGCGCCGCCAGCGCCGCATCACCACCGGATTCCTCCAACAACAATCCCTTGGCCCAGACGCCCCAGGTTGCGTAGAAATCAAACAAGGTGCCATCCTTATCAAATAACACCGCCTTAATTTGTGACATATGCGCTCTCCGTGCCGCTGTGCGCACCCTGCCCGCGCCCCACTGCATTGGCAACAAGAATTGACAGTGAAGCTGACACTGGAATTGACACCGTCGCAACTAATTGACAGTGTTAACTATGGGAATTGAACAAAAATACCGCCTACATCAGTCATTGGGCTATCAAATGTCCTTGACCACGCGTCTGCAAGAACGCCGCTTTGAGGACCAGTTGAAGACGCTGGGCCTGACGCGGATCACATGGTGCATTCTGTTGGCGGTCGAGATTGAGGCGTTGCTCAACCCGTCAGACATCGCCGAATTCGTCGGGATTGACCGCACTGCCACATCACGCGCCCTGCGCCAGATGGAAACCGCCGGAATGATTGCACGCGGGGCCGGCAAAGAGGATGGGCGCACCACCTTGGTTGCGCTGACAGATATGGGGCGCGATCTGCAGTCGCGTGCCACGCCGATGGCTCGGGACAATGCGCAATATTGGCAGGGCAAATTGGACAGTGACGAAGCGCAAGAGCTGCGCCGCTTGCTCAGCAAAATGCGTCACGGCGAAGGCACAGCGTTGACCCGGCTCTGATGGGGAAATTCAGGTCTTACAAAAACCGCCCTATGCATTTGGGTGCCTATCCGTTGGAGGATTTGGCGCGGGTTAACACCGCCGTTGGGTTGGAAAATCTTGGGCCCCAAGTTGGTCTGACGTTTCAGCGGCCCGATGATCCTGTCAGCATTGTGAATGCAATGCAGGAATATCAGGCGATGCTGGATGCCACCCGTGATGGGCTGGTGAAACCCGAAGTTGCGACCATCCCAAATGATTTAACCGAGCGCGCCAATCATTTGAAATCATTCGGATATTTCTGTGATGCCGCGATGGTTGGCACCTGCGAAATTCCCGCCGGGGCTTGGCTTGATACGCCCATAACAAACCGTGACGTCTCGCGGCTTGCCGATAAGATTAAAACTATGCAAGTCAAGACCTTGGCCGCTGGGATTGATGTTATCATGGCGGGCTTGCGAGAGTCCATGCAAGCCCCGCCCACAGATTGTCGTCACCACACCCACGCCATGGTGTTTTTGTATGATCATGCGCGCGCGCCTGACTTTGGCGAGGCGGGGTGCGACTGGATTCAAGACGCCCAGCAACATCGCGCTTGCTTGCGTGGGGCCGAAACGGCCGTGACCTTGGCCAGTTACATTCGCCTACTGGGCTATGAGGCCCGCGCCCACACCATGGCCGCAAGCGATGTGCATTTAGACCATCTCAGCGTTCAAGCCGGTTTGGCCACGGTTGAAAATGGCCGCCCAAGTAACCCCTTTGTCGGCACGGATTTTAGCGTGGCCGTCATCACGACGACGCTTAAAATGACTCCCGACGCGCCGCTTGCAACGGGGCAAACCCCAAGCTTTGCCTACCGTCACGGCACGGGTCAAAATGCCAAATCAGCGCGCAACCGCGACCCCTACCGCAAGCGCGCGTTCAAAGACGGCCCGCACCCCTTTGAGATCCTCAAACGTCAAACCGAGCCAACCACCTACATTGATGCGCCCAACGTGCCGCGCACGCCCAAACGTGCCAATATGTTTGCCCGCGCCCTGTTTGGTGATTTGGGCCGTGCCACGCAACGGGCAGCTTCCAACGGAAATTACGTGCGCAAGTCCGCTGCCTCTTATGCGTTTCGCCCCTCATTGGGGGCATTTATTTTGTTGCAAGACGGCGAGGCCGCCAAATCCCAACATCCCAGCACCACAAACGCCGCCAAAAACGCGGCCAACATCAAGGCCGCGCTTTACTATCTAGGGGCCGATGCGGTTGGCCTGTCCGATTGCCCGGATTATGCCTATTACAGCCATGATTCAGCCGGTCAGCCGATCACCCCCTATCACAAGAACGCCATTTCGATGATCATTGATCAGGGCCATGAAACCATGGAAGGCGCGTCCGGCGACGATTGGATCGCCTGCGCCCAATCCATGCGCGCCTATTTGCGGTTTTCGCTGTTGGGCGGCGTGGTTGCTGAACACATACGCCGCCTTGGATTTGGCGCAAGGGTGCATTCGGTGGTGGACGAAGAGGTCTTGCAGCCGCCCTTGTTGTTGCTGGCGGGTTTGGGGGAATTGTCACGCATTGGCGAGGTGATCTTGAACCCGTTCCTTGGTCCGCGCCTAAAATCAGGGGTCGTCACCACGGATATGCCGATGGAACACGACCAACCCATTGATTTTGGGCTGCAAAAATTTTGCGATTCTTGTAACAAATGCGCCCGTGAATGCCCCTCGGGCGCCATCACCGCTGGGCCAAAAGCCATGTTCAACGGCTATGAAATTTGGAAATCCGACAGTCAGAAATGCACCACCTACCGTGTTGGCCAAAAGAACGGCGCGATGTGTGGGCGCTGTATGAAAACCTGCCCGTGGAATTTGGAGGGGCTGTTTGCAGAGCGCCCATTTCGTTGGGCCGCGATGCATCTGCCCGCCACGGCGCGCGGGTTGGCCAAGCTGGATGATATGCTGGGCAATGGCGGGATCAATCCGGTGAAAAAATGGTGGTGGGATCTGGAAATGGAGAATGACGGGCCGTTCCTGCCCACCAAACACCCCGTCAATGCACGTGACCTGCAAACCGAGATCGACCTGAAACCCGAGGACCAGACCTTGGCGGTTTACCCAGCACCGATCGCCCCGCCGCCCTTTAACTGGCCGTTCCCGATGGATCGCGAGGCCGGGATTGCAGCGCATCAAGAGATGATACCGGTTGACGAATACAAGCGCCGCCGTGCGGCGGGTGTGCCACCGGAACATGTTTATTCTACCGATATTGGGGATGCGCCCGTGATGCAGGTGGTGATCACCAAGGCGCAAGCGATGACCGATCTGGTCACCAAATACGAATTCGCCCTGCCCGATGGCAGCCCACTGCCCCCCGCCAGCGCAGGTGGCCATATTGATGTGGTGGTGGCACCGGAATTCTTTCGGCAATACTCATTGTCGGGCGATCCAGCTGACAGCAGTAAGTACCAGATTGCGGTTTTGCGCGAAGATCAGGGACGTGGTGGCTCGGCCCTGATGCACCGGATATTCACCAAAGGGCGGCGGGTGTTTATATCAAAACCCATCAACCACTTCGGGCTGGATGAAACAGCCAAATTCACCCATCTGATGGGCGGTGGCATCGGTGTGACGCCGATGATTGCTATGGCGCATCGACTGCATGCGATTGGGGCCGGTTTCGCGTTGCATTACAGTGTGTCCACCCGTGATGGGGCCGGTTTTTTGGACGATTTGGCAAAGATGCCTTGGGCAAATCGCGTGCATCTGCATTTCTCGGACCAAGGCAGCCGCGCCGACCTACCTGCCCTGCTGCGCTACGCCGAGGGCAGCCATGTTTACACCTGCGGGCCGGACGTTTACATGCAATCCGTGATCGACGCGGCAACGGCGGGCGGCTTCCCCGAAGAGGCCTGCCATCTGGAATATTTCTCGACACCCGAAACACCCGAATACGTCAACCATCCGTTCACGTTGCGCCTGAAACAAAGCCAGATGGAAGTGCCTGTTAAGGCTGACGAACATGCGACCGATGCTCTGCTGGCCGCCGGTATCAAAGTGGATGTGAAATGCTCGGACGGGCTATGCGGGGTCTGCAAATGCGGGCTGATTTCCGGCGCGGTCGAGCATCGCGATTTTGTTTTATCCAACAAGGACCGTGAACACGCACTGATCCTGTGCCAATCCCGTGCAGCCGATAAGGATGGTGTGATCGAGATTGATCTCTAGCCCAAATCCGGCCAAAAATTCTTGTCGAGGCCTTGGAGGAGTGGCTCCATTTGGTCCGCCATATGGTTCCAGCCCCCGACCGAGCGTTTGTGAACCCCTTCACGCACCTGCGTCAGGCTGGCAGTACGCACGGCAACGGTGTTTGCCTCTGGCCGTGCCATCGCCGCGTCCCATTCCAGCCCGCAAAACTGCGCCAAAGTCCGGCTGGCAGCATCAACATCCCCGATGATGTCCTCATAGTTAATCTGTAGTATCCGATCGCCAAACAGCGCTTTCCAATGGGCCAAATAGGCGGCGAAATCATTTGCAACATCCGCGATGGCCTGCAAATCAAAGGTATAGCCCATACCGCGGCTGGGGAAATAGTTGCGCCACATGGACAGAGCGACATCACGCAGATCGCGCATTAGGCAGACAAAGCGCGCCTTGGGGAAAGCCTGCGCCAAGAACCCGATGTAGCGGTAATTGTCAGGCATCTTATCCACGAACATCGGCGTTGTGTTGCCGGTTTTGGGTCGCGATTGACGGTACTGCGTGGCAAATTCTTCGGCCACGAACACTGCCCCCTCGTCAATAACCTGCGCCGCCAAACGCCCCGCGCTGGCCAGTTCGCCAAACCCGCTGACATCGTGGTGCGCGGTCAATATTTGTTCAACCAAAGCGGTGCCGGAACGGGGCATGCCCACTACAAATATTGGTGCCGGTGCGCTTATCTGTGAATCTGCGGATTCAGCCAGTGGTTTCGCCGTCGAAAACAGATCAAGGATCGCTTCCTTTTGTCGGGCTTCACATGCTGCATCAAAGGGGGGGCGCGCGCCTCTTGCGCATTTGCGATGTTTAGCGCTTTGGCGGTCTTTTCATAGTCCTTTTGTTGCCAATAGATTGCGCCCAGCGCAAAATTCAAAAGGGCCCTGTCTGGCGCGTTTTTGGGCACATGCGACAGGGTGGATTTGATCACGGGCAACAGGGGCTCATTTTCCTTACCCGACTGCAGCTGGCTAAGTCCAAGCATGGTATCAGCGTGGTTGGGCAGGATATTCAAAACCGCATGAAAGGCGTGCTTGGCTTCAGTGCTGCGCCCTGCCTCGCTCAGCTGGATTGCATAACGGTGTCGTGCATTCAGATGGTTAGGATTGATTGCAATCGCCCGCTCCAGCACGGCCAGAGCCTCGTCGGCGCGCACAACCCGCGACAAGGGCAGGCTGATGTTCGAAAGGGTATCTGGTCGATCAGGGGTCAGTTTTAAAGCTGTTTGATAACTCTCGATGGCCTCGTGATCACGACCCTGATCGCTCAACAGCATGCCGCGCAGATTGTGGGTCTTGGCGTGTTTTGGACTGACTGCTACCGCGGTTGTCGCCAATTCAAGCGCCGCAGCACTTTCGCCATTTTACATGAACGACAGGGCATTCAGATACAATAATTCGCTGGGGTCTGCCCGTTTGGATCGCAACTTTGCAATCAACCCTCGTGCTTTTTCATGCTGCGCGGAAACCACCAGAGCCTGCACGAGATTGTTTTGAAAATCCTCGTTTTGCGGTTTTAACCGAAAGGCTTTGCGAAAAAACGTGGCCGCCTCGCGCTCTTGTCCGGTTTGGGCCAAGTCCATGTCGGCAATATTGGCAAAATAGGCCTCTTTTGGGAATTTCTTATGGGCCAGGTTGGCGGCTTTGGCTGCGCGGCTGAATTGCGCGGCCTTCATCAGGGCTTGTATTTTTTTCCGACAGGGCCTGTGGGGTGTTCGCTATGGCTTTGGTCCATCCAAGATTTGGGTTTGTTACTGCTTCTATAGGATCATCGCATCTTTAGGTCCAGCTAACGTCGGCCCCACCTGGTAAACATTGGCGCGCCCGCATCGGGGTTTCATAGGGCAGCCCTTCGCCATCGCAATACTGCATCACCCAAGCGTCATCCATCATCAAAAAATCCAGAACCGAGCCTAAAAAATCTGATTCTGCGGCCCGAACACGCAGATCCGTTTCATCCGCGCCGGTCGCGTTTAGGAACACTGGTAACAACTCCTCGTTGCTGACCAGCCACGCCAACACACTTAGTGCGCGTATTTCCGCTTGTTTTTGATCCATTTCAGGCCCTCATGTGGGTTTGGAAACCATTTGTTAACTAATCTCACCAAAAACTAACCAATAACAGGACAATTATGAATATTTATTGAGAGGAAAAGATGGCAGGTCGCATCCTTATTGCAGACGATGTTGCAACCAACCGCATCGTACTCAAGGTCAAGCTAACGGCTGCTTGCTATGAGGTTTTGCAAGCGTCTGGCGGCGCAGAGGCCTTAAGGTGTGCCCGTGAGGACGGGCCAGATCTGATCCTGCTGGACCAGAGGTTGACAGATATAGATGGCGTGGCTGTGTGTAAGCGTTTGAAAGAAGACCCCCAAACCGCACGTATTCCGGTCATCATCATCACCGCCCATAATGACAACCCCTCCAAGATCGCCGCCCTGCGTGCCGGGGCAGATGAATTTTTGACCAAGCCACTGGATGATTTAATCCTTTTGGCGCGGGTTCGCAGCCTGTTGCGCGCGCGCGATACGGTCGAGGAATTGCACCTGCGTGACAACACCAGCCGGGCTTTGGGTTTTGCTGAGGTCACCAGCCATTTCACGGCCCCCGCGAGCATCGCCATGATTGCCGCCACACCGGTCACCGCTATGGCATGGAAAACCGGGTTGGGCAAAGCGACCCATGACAACATCGTTGTGACCGCCAAAGAACAAGCCTTGGCCCAAAACAGCGCCGAAAAGGCGCCGGATGTTTTTGTCATTGCTTGCGATTTGGCCAAACACGATGATGGGTTGCGCTTGATGTCCGAACTGCGCAGCCGCCCCGAGACCCGCCACAGCTCTATCTTGATGGTGATCCCCAAGGGGGCAACCAGCAAAGCCGCAAGTGCGCTTGATCTGGGGGCCAGCGATTTGGTGTTTGAGGGGTTTGACCCCGAGGAAATGGCGCTGCGGGTGAAAACCCAGGTGCGGCGCAAGCAACAGGCAGACCGTTTGCGCGAAACCATGCGAGATGGATTGCGGATGGCGGTGATTGACCCGCTGACCAATCTTTACAACCGTCGCTATGCGATGCCGCATTTGGCCCGCATTGCCGAGCGCGCCAAGACCAAACACCGCCCCTATGCGGTTATGGTGCTGGATATCGACCGTTTCAAAGCGGTGAATGACACTTATGGCCATGCCGCGGGGGATGCCGTCTTGCAAGAGGTCGCAACACGGCTCAAAGACAATCTACGTGGCGTCGATATGGTCGCACGGATTGGCGGCGAGGAGTTTTTGGTGGCAATGCCCGACACCCAGCTAGATGAGGCCCGCAGAACCGCTGAACGGCTGTGTCGGGTGATTAACGAGCATCCTGTTGAATTGCGATCCGGCAAAGGTGTGGTGCAGGTTTCGCTGTCCATAGGCGTTGCGATGGGGGGCTTGCGCAGTGACACGCGCACGGTAGAACAGTTGATTGATTGCGCCGACAAGGCCCTGTTCCTGTCCAAATCTGACGGGCGCAACCAAGTCACCTTCAGCCGCACAGCTGCTTGAAAAGCCTGCACAGTAATTAGCGGCGACGATGCCCCAAATTATTGGCAAATCTGCGCCGCTCTTGCGGGCTCATGGCGTCTAGCCGCTCCAGCAATAACCGCTGGCCGATTTCGTAGCGTTCCTTGCCAACGGCCTGTTGCTTTATGATCAAACCATGCACCAGTTCACGGTCATAGTCCTCGGCAATCAGTGCCGCTTTGAGCGCAGCAAAAGAAGCACGGATTTTCGGCAGATTTTCCCTCAGGCTCCCGATTTCCTGGCGCAGGGCAACGCCTATGGCTTTGCGATCTTTGTGGCTAAGGGCGCGGGTATAGGGACCGTATGCCGCATCTCTGATCCGGTCTGGTCTCTCATTGTGAAAGAACATCCCGCCAGCCGCGCCGATGAACAACATATTCAGGCCAAGTGACGCCGCCAGAAGTATTTTCGTACGACGGCGCATCCCGACAGGTTTTAGGGGCTCGGTTGCAGACATGGTCTATCCTTCCTCAAATTCTGTGCCAAAGGCAGGCAAAAGATCGACCAGATAACTGCTGTTGTCTGTGCCCATCATTTGCTCGGCAACCAGATCCAGCCCGGCCGGTTGGCTAAAGCCGACCCAGACACCGAAAACACCCGCTGTGGCCATGCCCGCCAACGTCGGCCAGCCACCGATAGATTCGATCAGGTTGGCGAACAACCCGGGGCGTGGCGCTATGATAACGGGGGCTGCGCTCTGGGCTTGGGCGTCCGCCATGATCCGGCTCAACAAATCAGCCGAGGGGATCGGGGCCTCGGCTCGCCCAGCCGCAAAAAAGACTTCAAGCGTATCGTCAGCGGCCATGTCAGCCTTATCTTTGTTCATCTCAGTCATCACTATACCCCAAATCTTTGCGCCGATCAGCCAATGCCGCCGTCAACGCCCGTTTGCCCCTAGCGGTCAGACTCTCGACCGCCTCAGTGCTAGTTTCCATCATCTGCGCGATCTCGGGGTTTGCAACCCCTTCAAGATGGCGCAAAATCACCGCTTGGCGTTGTCGCTCTGGCAATGTTGCCAAGGCCGCCTTTAGGGCCGCTGCCCGTTCACTCTCGATCATGCCCTGCGCCACCGAAGCACGCCCGTCTTCAGGCTCGGCCACCGCATCCAAGGCCACACTGCGCTTTTTGCGCAACCGGTCTGTACACAGGTTCGTCACCACACGGTAAAGCCACGTCGAGACCTTGGCCTCGCCCTGTCGCCATTCGGGTGCGATTTTCCACAAACGTAACATGGCTTCTTGGGCCACATCCTCGGCCTCGGCCCGATCGCTCAACAACCGTGATGCATAGCCCAAGACCCGCGGCGTCAAACGCATCATCAAAGCCTTTGCCGCGTCAGGATCACCATTGGCGTAAAGCACCAGCAATGCTTCGTCCGGGGTGTCATTCATGGCGTCAAAGGGCATGTTCATGTTCCTGTCTGCCTAACGCCAATTCGGGCGCAGGGCAATCGCGGCGCTCAATTTCCAAACGCCGCAACCTTTGTTACTCGGTCACTGGTTTGTTGTTGTTCTGCCACTTATGGCCCGACCGTTCGCCTGATCCACGGTGTTTACCATCGCGCATGCCACGACCCGGTTTATGAGCGGCGAATTCTTCTGCCGTGATAGTGCCGTCTTTGTCAGCATCCATGCGGTTGAAGGTGCCCTTGCCGCGCGGCATGGCCTCCAGCTCGGCGGCGCTCAGCATGCCGTCGTTGTCGGTGTCAACGCGTTCCATCATTCTGGCAACCCGTTTGCCCATACGCGCACCCTGTTGCGCAGCAGCGCGGGCCAGCATTTCCTCGGAGGACAATTTACCATCGCCATTTGTATCGGCTTTGGCAAATTCTTGTGCCTTATGGGCATCCATCTCGACCTGTGTCAGCTTGCCGTCCTTGTTGGCGTCCAGCATCTCAAAGCTCGGGCGCTCATGGCCGCCCTGTTTGGCAACCGCCACCGAAGTAACCCCCGCACCAAGACCCACAGCCAAGATACCTGCAATCAAATAAGTCGTTTTCATTCGCTCGTCTCCTATTAAGTTATCAAGCAACACCCCATTTTCGGCGTGTCATAGGGGATAAACGGCTGGCGCGAGATTTTCCGTCGCGGTTTTGGCAAGTTTTTTGCGACATGGCGCCGCAAGTCTGAATGTATTGCTTCTTATTATGTGCTAAACGTCGTATCGCGAGGCAGCGAACAGGAAAGCGAAAACGATATGACATCTGACATTTCTGGCGGCCAGCCGATCCTAGACCAAGATCGCCCCATGCGCCCGGCCATGCTTAAGGGCTGGAGACGCCGTTGCCCCAATTGCGGCACAGGACCAATGCTGAACGGGTTTCTCAAGGTGCGTGACACCTGTACCGTTTGTGATGAACCCCTGCACCACCACCGCGCAGATGATGGACCGGCGTATTTGACCATTCTGATTGTCGGCCATCTTATGGCGCCGCTGATTTTGTTTGTGTTCACCACATACCGGCCCGCGCCGATTGTGTTGGCCACAACATTCACGGTTGGATGTGTGGCGCTTTCGCTTTATCTTCTACCCAGATTAAAGGGTATGATCGTGGCCATCCAATGGGCCAAGCGCATGCATGGATTTGGCGACAGCAACGCCTGACACTGATAAACTGGGACTAAGTATGGACAAAACAGCAATCCGCCACGCCGCAACCGTTGTAATGGTACGCGACCGTGACACGACACCACGTATCCTGATGGGGCAGCGCGGTGCCACAGCGGCCTTTATGCCAAATAAATTCGTGTTTCCTGGTGGTGCGGTGGATGCCGAGGACGCGCTGATTCCGTTGGCCACACCGTTGCAACCTGACTGCATCGCGCAATTGTCTCATGAGACCGACCCCGATGTGATCCCGTCCCTCGCCACCGCAGCGATCCGCGAAGTTTGGGAAGAAACCGGCCTGATCCTGGGTGAAGCGGGCGCATGGGCCGCGACGCCGCCCGCCGATTGGAGTAGCTTTGCCAGCGAGGGTTACCTGCCCTCTGCCGCGGGGCTGACATTCGTGTTTCGCGCGATCACCCCGCCGGGCCGCCCCCGCCGTTTTGACGCGCGTTTCTTCATGGTGGATGCCGAAGAGGTCTGCGGTGATCCGGACGATTTCACCCATGCTTGTGATGAGCTTTCACATCTGCAATGGATCGCACTGGACGAGATGAAAAACTTTGATCTGCCGTTTATCACCCAAGTCGTCACAGCCGAGGTCGCCAACCTGATCCGCACAGACACAAAGCCCCAAACCGTGCCGTTCTTTCGCAATGACGATGAACAAAGCCTGTTTTTACGCCTTGATGGGGCGCGGCCCTAGCCCAAGATCGACCTGCCCACTCTTCTTCCCCAACAAACCTGCGCCGCAGGCATCTGGTCTTAGATCACCAGCACCAGCATCAAGATTGAAAGCAGCAGGATCACAATCCCGGCCACCTCGCGCCGCGTGCTGCGCTCGTTGTAATAGAAATACGACGCCGCTGCGCCGAACAGCAATTCGACCTGTCCCAGCCCCTTCACATAGGCCGCCGTTTGCAATGCAAAGGCCGTGAACCAACACAGGCTGCCGATCAGCGACATGATCCCCATCACCCCCGCCACCCGCCATGAGGCGATGACTTTGCCGATCTGGCCTGTCTCGCGCAGCCCCAACCACAGCGCCAAAACACTGGTTTGAAACGCCGTCACCACTGCCAAGGTCAGGTTGGCGCGAAAAAATGCATCCTCCGTGCCCAAGGCCAAAACACCCCCCCGATAAGACACGGCCGACACCGCAAAGGCCATGCCCGCCAACAGTCCCAGCCCCGCGGCGGGGTTGAAGATGCGCTTGAGCAAGGGGCCTGAGCTGTCTGGCGTATCCGACAACAGGATCAAGCCCACAAAACCGACCAAAATGGCGAACACGCCCAAACCTGACAATCCCTCGCCCAGCACGATCAACCCGACCACGGCGGCCAAGATCACTTCGGTGTTTTTGAACGTAAGCCCGACCGCGAAATTGCGCTGGGAAAACAGCGCCACCACACAAAGCGTGCCGACAATCTGACCCAAGCCCCCTGTCACCACATAAGTCCAAAAAACTGGCTGGGCCGCGGGTATCTCTACCCCACGGATTTGCATGTAAATCACCACGATCAACGCGATGATCGGCGCGGAGTAAAAGAACCGTGCAAAGGTCGCGCCAGCCGTCGACAGGTGGGTAGATTTCAAATTCTTTTGCAGCATAAAGCGCAGGTTTTGTGCGAATGCAGCCGCAATGGTGATGTAAATCCAGTATTCCATACCGGCTTAGTCGCACTTACCGGCTATTTAGTCGAGCGCCATAATGGGTGTGGCACCTGATCTTTGGCGCGGAAAAAATAGCGCCGGAACACTTCACCGTAGGATCTGTAGCGATAGCCGTGATTGGTTTGCAGATACTGTTCTGAATTGGCGAAGTACATTTTTGGCAATTCATACCACGGCACGCCGGGGTGCAGGTGATGAACCAGATGGAAGTTGTTGTTCAAAAACATAAAGGCCAACCATCCCCGATCCTCTATCACCACGACGCGCCCTGAAACCTGTTCATGCGCACGATGTTCCAAAAAGGTGCGGATTTTGATTGTCGAGATCCCGAAATAAGCCGCAAGCACATAGGCCCAGAGCGGCATGTGACCAACATATGCCAGCCAGAAAACCACGGGAATAATCCCGACGAAATGCCAAACCCAAGCCCAGACAACATTGCTATCGCCACCTCGCACGAGCCGCCAATCTGAACCCGTGAAAGTCACCTGCGCCACGATCGGCCCGATCAACAACCGCCCAAACAGGGTGTTGTTAAGCCGTAAGACGACCCGCATCATGGGGGACAATTGATCCCAAACAGCGGGATCAAGGTAATTGCTTTCGGGATCATCATAAGGATCGGTCAGGTTTTCATCCCTGTGGTGATCCAAATGGGTGTCGCGAAAACGCAGATAGGGGATAAACAACCCGATGGCGGGGAAAACCAGCGCCTCGTTCAACAGACGGTTTCGAAACGGATGGCCGTGCAGCACTTCATGGCTGAGCGATGAATGCAGCGCCAGGCTGAGCGCTGTAACGCCAATGGCCAAGGGCAACCAGATCGTCGCCAACCAGCCCGTCGCCAGCGCCCAAACCACATAGGTCAGCGCGATCAAACCCAAGGTCTTCCACTCCACTTGTTCAAACATTGCCGCGCCCCCATTTGACACGTGCCCAGAACCGCTCGTAGATCACATAGGTCGCCAGCCCAAGGCCCGCATTGATTGTGGCCATCGCGCCACCGGCCTTAATTGATCCGGTGAACAGATAGCCGACAATGACCATACTGATCACCCCCAACACCTGCCAGAATATGGCCTTGATCCATGTGCGTTTCCGGCTGTCCATTTTCGTGATGATCTCCTTTGCATCAGGCCTAGCCTGCACTCGCGGTTTTGTGTATTCAGGGAATGAGAAACATTCGCACCACATTGTAGGATAAATTAAACAATGCCGCTAAAAACAGACAAACGAGACCGTGCAGGCCTGTTCCGAAGCCGTTTGGGGGAAGCCTTGTTGCTGAGCGGGCTGTCAAAATCCGCCCTGTCACGCGCCGTGGGGGTTGACCGCTCCACCATTTCGCAGTTGCTAAAGGGTGATGGCACCCGCTTACCCAACGCCCATGTGGTTGGCGAATGTGCGGCCACATTGGGGGTATCTGCGGATTGGTTGCTGGGCTTGGCCGAACATCCGGAACGGGCCGTTGACTTGTTGGCCTCCTCCATGACCATGCCGCATGCGTCCCGCGCACTTGAGGACGAGCAAATCTTTAATTGGCACCAGGAATCAACGGGTTACAAAATCCGCCACGTCCCCGCCACCCTGCCCGACATGTTGAAAACCCGCGACATGTTGATCTGGGAATACGCGCCACAATTGGGCCGCTCGACCGAACAAGCCATCGGCGCGACCCAAGATCGGCTTGAGTGGATGCGAGCCAGCAACTCCGACTATGAAATCGCCATTCCCCTGCATGAGATGGAGTCTTTTGCCCGTGGTGAGGGGTATTACGCGGGCCTGCCTGCCGAAATTCGCCGCGCCCAAATTGACTGGATGCTGGAATTACACAACCAGCTCTACCCGTCCCTACGGCTGTTCCTTTTCGACGCTCGCCGCCTGTTCTCGGCCCCGATCAGCATCTTTGGACCGCTGTTGTCAGTGTTATATCTGGGCCGCAACTATCTGGCATTTCGCGACAAGGAGCGCGTGCAGGGGTTAATCGGCCATTTCGACTGGCTGGTGCGCGAAAGCGAAGTTTCACCACGCGATGTGCCGGAGTATTTACAGGGGTTGAAGGGGAAGATTGGGGGAACGAAACTATCTCAATCCAGTAAAACTTAAACTACCAACCGCACTCCTTACGAAGCGGCTTGATAGCCTCGTCAAGCCCATCAATTTCAAACTTGGCAGTCACTGGACTGCTGCTGAATGGAGTGAATCGAACAATCATTTCTTTCCCCCCTAGCATAGACTTGATGAAAGGAATTGATTTGCCACCGGACCAAAGTCCAAGGGCAGAGTTATCGGTGCTCGCTTCGAAGCCACGGTTTCCCGCTTTCCTATTGTCGATACGATACTCAACATTCCCATAGCCTCCGTGACCGGATGCCATATGACAATCTGTATTGATGAATATTGCCGTTGTGTTTTCCATGCACCGCACCATGATGGATGCTTTTTGTGGTTCCCCGAACCTTTGGCAACTCAGAGTATTCTCCGACAACAATGTCAGGTAGATGTCCTTTGTGTCCTTAAAGTCGGAAGTTTTTTGACGTATCAACCAAAGGCCTTTGCTCGGTGGCGAACTGGAATCTTTGTCAGCTTCTTCTGCGATCACCTCGACAACAGATGTTCGCCCAGATTCAATGTCATAGCAAGCCAGCCGATCTAGGTCATTTTCAATTTCAGGGCAGGCCGCAGCAAATGTTTGTGCAGGAATCGCCAAAAAGACAATGGTTGCTAGTTTTTTCATGCCAAGTCCATTCCAAGTAAAATTTCACCTTAGAAAAGGTGTTACCATCCCTAAAGTCAACCTATAGTTACGCCGCTCTCAGTCTGCGCAGTCAGAACTCATGGCCTCATTTAATGCCAACCGCGCGCCCTGCCCCATCGGGTCTGGCAAGTACGGCATGTGCCGTGGCGATATCATTCAATCGCTTGGCAATATGGTCAGCAGGCAGCGATCCGCGACGGGTTTCAAGGCTGACGTGGATCAACATATGCTCCCCCGTTGCCAGCAAACGATCGCCGTCCCACATACGGTGGAACAGATGCATTTTCTTGCCCGCACCCATCAAGCATTGGGTTTCCACATGGATGCGCGTTCCGGCCTTTACTTCGTCCAGATGGCAGATGTGGGTTTCGGCCGTGAAATAGCTGCCGCCAGATGCGATGTAGGCCGCATCACAGCCGACGAACTCCATGAACCGGTCAGTGGCGCCGCCAAAGGCTTGCAGATAACGGGCCTCGTTCATGTGGCCGTTATAGTCGGTCCAGTCCAGCGGCACAGCGCGCGCCACGGTTTGGATTGGCTTGCTGATGTCGATATCGGCTTCGGGTTGGCGGGCGTCCTGTGCGTTCAGCAAGGCACCAGCGCCGTAATCTTGGGCCTTGAGGCCGCGCAGGATGGTGACCAGATTGTTGTCGCGAATGCGTTCCAGCTCGCGGATTGTATGCGCACCGGATTGGGCGTCTGATTGATCAGCAATCTGGTTGACCAAATCATCCGTCAATTCTGGCACATCCATCAGGTTGGTCCGGGGCCAGGACAAGCAGGGGCCGAATTGCGCGATGGAATGCTTCATCTCTGCTTCGCCAGCTGCAATGCGGTAGGTTTCAAACAGCCCCATTTGCGCCCAGCGCAGGCCAAAGCCATAGCGGATCGCATCATCAATTTCAGCTGTGGTTGCGATGCCGTCTTTGATCAACCAAAGCGCCTCGCGCCAGACGGCCTCAAGAAATCGGTCCGCGATATGGGCGTCGATTTCAGCGCGCACGTGCAGTGGATGCATACCAATACTGGTCAAAATTTCTTTTGCCTTTTCAACCAGTTCTGGCGAATTTTTCGGCGTTGGGACCAGTTCGACCAGCGGCAGCAGATAGACCGGATTGAACGGGTGCGTCACCACGATCTGTTCTGGGCGCGTGGCGCAACCTTGCAGTTCCGACGGTTTGAAGCCCGATGTGGATGAGCCAATCACCGCATCCGGTGCGCAAAATTCCTGTATTTTCTGAAAGGTTTTGCGCTTGATATCGAGGCGTTCCGGAATGCTCTCTTGGATCCAATCCGCCCCCGCTACGGCTTGCGATATTGTCTCGCAATAGGTGAGCTGTCCTTCGTTTGGCAGCAACACATCTGACAAACCCGGCAGCGAGCGGCGCGCATTATCCAGCACGTCGCCGATCTTGCGCTTCGCCTCTGGATCGGGGTCAAACACTTGCACATCCCAGCCCATCAACAAGAACCGGGCCGCCCAGCCGCCGCCAATCACGCCACCGCCGATAATTGCGGCTATGCGCGTCATATCAGCCTCCGCAGCGGGTGAATTTAAAGGGCGCACCGCCGCCAAACCAACGCCACAGTGTGTCCTGCCCGTCCAT
The DNA here is from genome assembly GCA_002352425.1 of Rhodobacteraceae bacterium UBA2776. Taxonomy (GTDB): domain Bacteria; phylum Pseudomonadota; class Alphaproteobacteria; order Rhodobacterales; family Rhodobacteraceae; genus Profundibacter. The sequence goes on along the minus strand of DEIK01000048.1, from coordinate 10,377 downwards.
CATCAAAAGTGCTGTGTCCTCGTACTGCTCACCTTCGCCGGAGCAGGCGAGTATCAATTCCCAATATTGCTTTGGTTCATTGCCGCGCACACTGGTCACGGAACAGCTGTTCTCAAGCCCTGCCACCTCGGTTTCTGTGATGCGGATTGGGGCGGGGTCATGGCCGCCAATCAGGTCGGAATATTGGCACCAATCAGGGTCCGCCGTCCAAATACCCGTCCAAATTGGTGCCTCGGCCAAAGCCGGTGTCGCCAGCAGCGAAAGTGCAAAAATGTACCGTTTCATCAGTCCCCCTTATGGCCGTGTTATCAGCCGCGTTAAGTCATATCCGTTCCAGTCAAGAATTTCGCGCGCAGCTTGCAACCTGTCGCTGGGTATATCAGCTGTGCGATTCAGGATCATGCCAAATTCGCCAGTGACCGTGCCAATAACGGCGGTGCGATAGGTTTGATCAACCCACATCACCCAATATTCCTGCCCTTTGTGCGCACCACCCTTTGGGGTGAGCCGCCCAGGTCCGGTGATCTGAGCAATGCTATGCGCCACCCCGCCCGCACATTTTCGCTCGGCCAGATCAATCATTTCTGACGTTGTGGCAACCACATCAAGCGCACAACTGTCCGCGTCATAGCTCGCTATGGTTTCCCAATGACCCGCAAATTTTGCCGGCTCAAACAAAGCCACCGAGGTGATCGGCGCTGCTAAATCACGAAATGCCTCTCCCGCTTCGGGAACAGGTGCACACCCAACCAAAGCTATACAACCCAAAGCCAACCTAATTGCGGTCACGCGCTTCACCCCACCATTGTTCCAAAAATATCCGCACCGCAGGTAAAACCCTTAATACGGCATCGGATGCGCACGATGCGCTGCACTGATCTCTGCCAACACCTCATCCGACAGAACCACATCAACCGAACCCAAGGCCACCTTTAACTGATCCGGGCTCGTCGCCCCAAAGATCGCAGAGGCCATGAACGGACGCGTGCGACACCATGCCAAAGCCATCTGGCTTATGTTCAACCCGTGCTTTTGGGCGATGTCCTCATAGGCGGCGACAGCCCCCCAAACCCGATCAGTCACCCGTCCACCAAGGTCACCGCCAATGTCACGGCGCGATCCCTTTGGCGTTACGTCGCGTTTATATTTACCGGTCAACAGGCCTGTGGCCAGCGGCGAAAACGCCAGCAATCCAACGTCTTCGTTCACGCATAGTTCGGACAGGTCCGTATCAAACAGGCGGCACAATAAGGAGTACTCATTCTGGATCGAGGCCATCCGTGGTCCGACGCCTTCTTCACTGGCGCGCAACCACATGGCGGTGCCCCATGCGCTCTCGTTTGACAGGCCAACGTGGCGGATTTTACCCGCGTCCACCATTTTTCCAAGTGCGCCCAGCACTTCATGGATGTTGTTGATCGTTTCATTGCGATCCTGACCAGAAGGGTCGAAATCCCAATTTTGACGAAACATGTATGATCCCCGATTTGGCCAATGCAACTGGTACAGATCAACATAATCGGTTTTTAGCCGTTTCAGCGACCCTTCCAGCCCTTCGACAATTGTTTCTGCGGTGATTGGTTGATCAAACCGCACGAAAGAATTGTTCTGGCCCGACATTTTGGTCGCCAAAATCACCTCGGAGCGGCGTTTTGCTTTGGCAAACCACGCGCCGATAATGGCCTCGGTGTCACCGATGGTTTCGGTGGACACCGGATTGACGGGGTACATTTCGGCAGTGTCGACAAAATTAATGCCGTGATCCAACGCCATCTCTATTTGCGCATGGCCCTCTTCCATGGTGTTTTGTGTACCCCACGTCATCGACCCCAAACAAAGTTCACTCACTTTAAGACCGGTGCGGCCCAGATCATTCATACGCATGTCTAATTCCCTATGTACGTTCTGGGATTAGAGGTAGCCTGTTTCACAAATTTGGCAATCCCAAAGCGTATTTTTGACCACACAAGGATCATTACCTTGGATGCAGGCTATGGCTTTACGTAGGAGAATCCGTTCTCCTGCAGCTCAATCAACCGCACTACGCCAGAGGGCACCACAACCGCTTCATCCAGCAGGGGGATGTCATGCCCCGCCTTTGCGCTCATCTTGGCGTGGGTGTTGCCACAGGCCGCAAAGGACAGGTTTTCCAGCTCCAGTGACATCACCGATATGCGGTCCGCCACGGGGCTTTTGCCCTCGACAAACATGTTCAGGCCCGGGCCATAGGCGACCATTTCGATTTCGACAGTGTCACCTATGGATTCGTAATATTTGGTGACGTTGGCGGCGTTGTTCAGTGCCAAGTTCATCACCTTGGGGTCATTTTGATCAACATGAATGGCGACGAAATGTTTCACGCCCTCGGCGGCGGCCCCGCCAATGAATGAAAGTGATAGCAGTAATGTTGCGATAAAAGTTTTCATAGTATTTCTCCCTGTTGCAGAATCAGCTTAGCGCAAAACATCAAATTGCGATATGTATGTTGTCCGCACCATCTTATCGGTTTTAGCGTTGACGGCCCGCCGCATCCTGTCACAGTGACCCTATCCAAACACGCGAACCAATCCCATGCGCCTGATCATTTCCTTTGCCGCCCTGTTTATGTCTGTGATCCTGTTGCAGTTGTCCTCTGGTGGTTTGGGACCACTGGATGCGCTGTCGGGCTTGCAGATCGGCTTTACCAAATCCCAAGTCGGCTTTCTCGGGTCGGCCCACTTCATGGGGTTTTTCATCGGTTGTTGGTGGGCGCCGCGCCTGATGGGCTCGGTCGGTCACTCCAGGGCGTTCGCCGCCTTTACGGCCACCGGCGCGATTGGCTTGCTGGCGCATATGATCATCGTTGACCCCACGGCCTGGGCCTTGATGCGGGTCGCGACAGGGCTGTGTGTTGCGGGCTGCTACACCGTGATCGAAAGCTGGATGCAGGCCAAAGTCACAAACGAAACCCGTGGCCGTGCGATGGGCGGATACCGGATGGTTGATATGGGTGCTTCCCTTGCCGCGCAGTTGTTGATCGGCGTTTTGGAGCCAGCGCATTATGTGTCCTATAACCTGCTGGCACTGCTATGTTGCGCGGCTATTTTGCCGCTGACCTTAACCAACGCCAGCCCACCGCAAACCCCAAGCGCCCCACGCCTGCGCCCCAAACTGGCCATTGCCAAATCCCCACTGGCGGCGGCAGGGGTGATTGTCGCGGGGCTGACTTCGGCGGCGTTTCGTATGGTTGGGCCGATCTATGGCCAAGAGGTCGGGCTGCAGTTGAACCAAATCGGCCTGTTCTTGGCGGCCTTTGTCTTGGGCGGCGCGATTGCCCAATTGCCCATCGGCTGGCTGGCGGACAAATACGACCGGCGCTGGGTGTTGATTGGCTTGTCTCTTGCGGCTGTGGCCAGTTGCGGCACCACGGTTTTGGCCTCGAATGAGGGGACCGCCGTGGTGATGGCAGCCGCCGTGTTTTTCGGGTTCACCACCTTCCCGATCTTTTCCGTCGCCGCAGCGCATGCGCATGACTATGCCACCTCCGAGGAACGGGTCGAGCTCTCGGCCGCCTTGATGTTCTTTTTTGCCTTGGGGGCCATCGCCAGCCCGTTGATCGCCTCGACCCTGATCGAGACCTATGGACCAACCGCCCTGTTCGCTTTCCTTGCGGCAGGCCATCTGGTGCTGGTGATCTTTGGCATTGCGCGGATGAATGTGCGCCCGACCGTGGAAAAACGCACCCCCTATGTTTATGCGCCGCGCACATCTTTCATGGTTGGACGCCTGTTTCGGCGGCAACGTGACAAGCGCGAGCCTTAATCGTCCAACGTCGCGACAAACGCCAAGCGCAACATCTTTAGGGTGCGCGGGTCCGCTGTGCCGCCGTGAAATGCAAACAAAGCCGATTCAAAAACCGCGCTGGTCCCTTTTACCCGTGAAAACAGCGTCATAGAGGCATGAAAAGCCTGGGCATGTTGCGGTTCAAACAGCGCACCACCCCCTGAAACCGCGTGGTGAATTGCCAATTTGGTGCATTCGATCAGGCGTGGCCCAAGCACGGGATGGCTCAAATAGGCCGCCGCCTCGTCCCTATCACGAAGCACATAGAACGCACTGGTGTCGGAAAACTCCAACCCCTCCAGCTGTGGAAAGATGCAACTGATCCCCAGACCCGTCATAGCGCCCGCTTTCAATTCAGCAACGACCGCATCAAAACATGGGGCTTGCGCGGTGACAAAGCGTTCAAGGTCAAAATCTGCATTCATATTCATCCTCTAGCATATGTTCACACTCAGGTAAACGCCCTAGCCCTTGGCAACGCCATCCGTTAAAGGGGGGCAACAGTTTCAAGGGCATCAAATATGGCACGTATCCTCATCACCTCGGCGCTTCCCTATATCAACGGGATCAAACATCTGGGCAATCTGGTTGGCAGTCAGCTGCCCGCTGACCTTTACGCGCGCTATAATCGCGCCCGCGGCCATGAGGTGATGTTCATTTGCGCCACAGATGAACATGGCACACCGGCTGAACTGGCTGCGGCAAAGGCCGACAAACCCGTCGCGGATTACTGTGCTGAACTGCATGATGTTCAGGCCAAAATCGCGGCGGACTTCCGGCTGTCGTTTGATCACTTTGGCCGCTCGTCCAGCCCGCAAAACCATGCGTTGACCCAGCATTTTGCAGGGCAATTGGCGGACAATGGATTGATCGAGGAAGTCAGTGACAAACAGGTCTATTCCGTTGCGGACGGGCGCTTTTTGCCGGATCGCTATATTGAAGGCACCTGCCCCAATTGCGGCCATGAGGGGGCGCGCGGCGATCAATGTGATGAATGCACCAAACAGCTGTCGCCGACCGACCTGATTGACCCTTATTCAACGATTTCAGGCTCCAAAGATTTGGAAGTGCGCGAAACCAAACATCTGTTCTTGCGCCAATCCAAACTGCGCAATGATCTGGACGCATGGATTTCTGCCAAAACCGATTGGCCGATCCTGACCACCTCGATCGCCAAAAAGTGGCTGCACGACGGCGACGGGTTGCGCGATCGTGGCATCACCCGTGATCTGGATTGGGGCGTGCCGGTGAAACGCGGCACAGCTGACTGGCCCGGGATGGAGGGCAAAGTGTTCTACGTTTGGTTCGACGCCCCGATCGAATACATTGGTGCGACCGCAGAATGGGCTGAAACCCAAGGGCTGGAAGATGACGCCTGGCAACGCTGGTGGCGCACCGACAAGGGGGCTGATGACGTGCGTTATGTGCAGTTCATGGGCAAGGACAATGTCCCGTTCCACACCCTGTCGTTTCCGGCCACCATCATGGGTTCGAACGAACCTTGGAAACTGGTCGACTACATCAAATCCTTCAATTATTTGAACTATGACGGCGGCCAATTCTCGACATCAAAAGGGCGTGGCGTCTTTATGGATCAGGCGCTTTCCTTGCTGCCATCCGACTACTGGCGCTGGTGGTTGCTGTCGCATGCTCCGGAAAATTCGGATGCCGAATTCACTTGGGAAAACTTTCAAGCATCGGTGAACAAAGACCTTGCCGATGTGCTGGGTAACTTTGCCTCGCGCGTCACCAAATTTTGCCGCAGCAAATTCGGTGAAGTGGTCCCTGAAGGCGGTACATATGGTGATGCTGAACAGGCCCTGGTTGACACCCTAACCACCCGTATCAAAACCTACGGCGACCATATGGACGCAATGGAAGTGCGCAAATCCGCGGCCGAGTTGCGCGCGATCTGGGTCGCGGGCAATGAATATCTGCAGGCCGCCGCACCGTGGTCGGCGATCAAAACCGACCCCGAAGCCGCGGCAGCTTCAATCCGCCTGTCCCTAAACCTGATCCGCCTCTACGCGGTCCTTTCTTCCCCTTTCATCCCCGATGCCTCGGCTGATTTACTCGCGGCGATGAACACCACGGACGACAGCTGGCCCACGGATGTGACAGCCGCCCTGCAAACCCTGCCCGCTGGCCATGCATTCACCGTACCCGAAGTGTCCTTTGCCAAAATCACCGACGCACAACGCGAAGAATGGCAGGAAAAATTCGCAGGCACCCGCGACTAACCCCATCATTGTTCCAAAAATATCCGCGCCGCAAGCCACCCGAGGCCCATAGGGCCGAGACATCAAGCGTTGCGCAGCAACTCCATTTGGCTGACCTAATGCGTCATCCGACAGGCGCAGGACGCCTTGATCGGCGCATCGGCGCGCGCATTTGCCAAATCCAGACGCGTTTTGATCAAAAGCGCCTCATCCGTCTTGCCGCGACGTTCCAAACACTCAAACAACCCATGCAGGGACCACACATTGTCCGGATGCTGTGCCGCGCGGCTCAGCGTTTTATCAAACCCCAAATCCGCACGGTAAACCGCCTCGGCCTCCTCGACTCGCCCTTGCTCTAACAACAACGCGCCCAGCGCGTGGCGGGTTGGCTGCATCCAGCCCCATGGCTCCTCATAGGGCAGCGCGTCATCCATCGCCACAGAGGCCCGCAGATGCGCGAAAGCCACCTCGAAGTCCTCTTTGCGGTATGCTAATTCCCCTTCCATCATCTGCTCGGCAATCTTCAAAATGCTCTCGCAGGTGTTGTTGAACAACAGGCGCGTTTCGGGTACCCGCTTTTGCGCCGCCAGAAACAGCAACCGCTCCGCTTCGGCTTTCTCTACCTCCCCCGTTGCTGCAAACGCCACCGTTCGCGAATAATGCACCAGTGCGGTGGTAAAGGAATATAGCTCCTGATCCGCAGGTGGCTTGGTCCGCTTCAATTCTTCCCAACGCCCAAACCGGATCAACACATGCTGGCGCATTCCATAATAACTCTCCAACCAATCGGCCGAGGGCTCCACCACGCCTGGCGTCAAGATGGCCTCCAGCTCGCTTGCCGCGTCCAGTGCCGGGCCGATTTGCCCCAAAAACATCGCCCCATAAAGCCGGAAATGCAGATCGTGGCAGATGTAGGTGGTGTAGAACCCCATCACCCCTTCACGTTTGATAAACTCTTGATCCGCAACATAGGCCTTGGCGTTGCGCCGCACCACATTTTCATAGCCGCCGCACAGCACATCAATGTGGGTTGGCATATGCTGCAAATGCCCCGCATCCGGCACCAGATCAACCAAAGCATCGCCCATCCGCAGCGCCTTCTCTGGCGTTGGCGACATTTCCATGATGTGCACGTAAAGATGCAGCACACCTGGATGCTGCCATGCGCCCTCGACTTCGGCAAAGGTGCGCTCCAGCACCGCCTGCGCCTCCAGCACGTCCGAGCCGTCCTTCGGCATCCCCGTTTGCAGATCCCACAGCTGCCACGGCGTGCGGCACATTATGGCCTCGACCGCCACTGTAACCACTTCCAGATCATCAGGATGGCGCGCCAAAACCTGACGCATAGCCTCGGTATAGATATCATGGGTCGGGGCGATATCCTCGACATCTGCACTGTCCGGAAAGCGCAATCTCAGCGCCGCGACCAGCTCCGCTACCACACCGCTCGCACAGGCCTCGGCAGCTGCCAAAGATTCGTGAACAACCGCCAGGCAATCTTCTTTCACCTCATCCGTAAAATGATCCCAGCGGTAATTATAGTTCGGGCCCTTAGCATAAGCGATCCCCCAATGGGCCATAGCACAGGTAGGATCGGCCTCAATGGCGCGCGTGTAGCACACAATCGCCTCGTTGTGATTATAACCAAACGTCCAGTTCAACCCGCGATCAAACCATAGCTGCGCTTTGTCATGGGATGACACGCCAGCACGGGAGTATTTGCCCAAATTGTAATAGCCGTCCATCAAAAATTGCCTTTCGTTTCTTTGATTTGCCTAGATCGAGCCAAGCTGCCAATCCGGTACAATATTCGCTGCCTCAATAAACGGCACCACATCGAGTCCTGCAAAAATTCCGTGGTCCGTGACCATTGCCGTGCGCCACCCTTTGGCGGCCCCGCCCAGAATATCAGTGTGCAACGTGTCGCCAATCATCACAATGCGCGATGGGTCCTGATCCCGCGCCAAACGCGCCTCAACCCGCTCGAACACTGGCGCAAAAGGCTTGCCCAAAAACACCGGCATATGCCCTGTTACATCCGCCAAAGCATGGCCGTAATAACCAGGATCAAGGCTTAGCCCCGTTTCGCGCGGCGCCACCAAATCAGGGTTGGCAATCACCACAGGACGGGCACGATCATTAATCGCAAGACCCAACAGGTTTTGGCGCCCGACCGTCCAGAGCGCCGCGCCCAGAAACAAGAACCCGTCACAGGCGCGGTAATCATCCACATCGTCACCCAGCGTAATGCTGTCGAACGGCAGATCCTCGGGTTTGTGATGAGCCGGCGCAATCACACCCCAACGGCGTACGGTGGAATATCCTGCCACATGATCAAGGGCGGCGTCACGGCTGGATATGATCTCGTTTGGCTTGAACGAAAACCCAAGCCGTTGAAACCGCGCCTGCATGACAGCAGGGGTGTTGGAGGCGGAGTTGCTTAACACAAACACCTGTTTGCCAAGCGCACGCAGCTCGTCAATGCGCGCGGCGGCCCCCGCAACCGGCCCCTCACCCACGTTCAATACCCCGTAGGCGTCAAACACAAACACATCCGCCTGATCGGCAATGTCCAACAGGCTGTTGACAGCAATCGCCTGTTTGGGGAACCGCGCCTTTGGCAAACGGGGGCGCAATTCTTCATAGCGCGCAAAGGCGGCAGCGGCATCCATTGTGGCAGTCCTTTTGTGAAATACGACCCCGACACAAGACCACGCCTTGTTGAACGGCACAATACCAACAGTATCCGCAGATAGCGATTGCCCCGCATCAATGTCCTGCACTAGAATAAGCGGCAACAAAACCAACAAGAGCAGCCAAATATGTCCGCCGATGACCTTCTTTCGGGCCAAGAGCCTGACAAAGCCTATGACGCCGCCTCGATCGAAGTGCTTGAGGGGCTGGAACCTGTGCGCAAACGTCCCGGCATGTATATCGGTGGCACTGACAGCCGCGCCTTGCACCATCTGGTGGCCGAGGTGTTGGACAACTCGATGGACGAGGCCGTGGCGGGTCATGCAAACCGGATCGAGGTTGAGCTGCATGACGACTATTCCGTCACCATCCGAGACAATGGCCGTGGCATCCCGATTGACCCGCATCCCAAATTCCCCGACAAATCCGCGCTTGAGGTGATCTTGTGTACCCTGCACGCAGGCGGCAAGTTTTCCGGCGACAGCTATGCCACATCGGGTGGGTTGAACGGGGTTGGTTCCTCGGTTGTGAACGCGCTGTCCGACAGCATGGTGGTCGAGGTCGCGCGGGATCGTAAATTATATCAACAAAGATTTTCCCGTGGCCTACCGCTGGGCAAACTTGAGGAAATTGGCGCCGCCCCCAATCGGCGCGGCACCACGGTGACCTTCCACCCTGATGCGGAAATTTTCGGGGCGTTGAAATTCAAACCCGCGCGCTTGTATGAGTTGGTTAAATCCAAAGCCTTCCTGTTTTCGGGCGTTGAAATTCGTTGGAAAACGACCATTGCCGACGGCGAAATGCCGCTTGAGGCTAAATTCCACTACCCCGGCGGGTTGGCAGAATATCTGGGCGAAGTTTTGGGCGAAGCCGCCGTTTACGCCGACGCACCTTTTTCGGGCAAAGTCGATTTTGGCGAAAAATTTGGCGAGCCGGGCTCGGTGGAATGGGCGATCAACTGGACCCCCGTGCGTGACGGGTTCATCCAGAGCTATTGTAACACCGTGCCCACCCGCGAGGGCGGCACCCACGAGAGCGGTTTTTGGGCCGCCCTACTGAAAGGCATCCGTGCTTATGGCGAATTGGTTGGCAACAAAAAAGCCGCGACGATTGTGCGCGATGACCTGACCACGGGTGGCATTGCGCTGATTTCGATCTTTATCCGTGACCCCAGCTTTGTGGGTCAAACCAAGGACCGCCTGTCCAATGAATCCGCGCAGAAAATGGTTGAAAACTCGGTGCGGGATCATTTTGACAACTGGCTGGCGGCTGACACCAAATCGGCGGGCGCGATCCTTGATTATCTGGTTTTGCGGGCCGAGGAACGGCTGAAACGCCGCGCCGAGAAAGAAACCCAGCGCAAATCTGCGACCAAAAAGCTGCGCCTGCCAGGTAAATTGACCGATTGTTCCAGCAAAACCCGCGAGGGCACCGAGTTGTTCATCGTGGAGGGGGATTCTGCGGGGGGCTCGGCCAAAATGGCCCGCAATCGCAAGACCCAAGCCCTGCTGCCCTTGCGCGGTAAAATCCTGAATGTTTTGGGGGCGGCGTCGAGCAAAATCGGCACCAACGCCGAAATCAACGATCTGGCCCAAGCCTTGGGCGTTGGGCTGGGATCACGCTTTAACGTCGAAGATTTGCG
>DEIK01000098.1 GCA_002352425.1 Rhodobacteraceae bacterium UBA2776 | reverse complement strand
TCGTTAATAGGTGTCCGCTGTTTTTAATCAACTTTAAGATAACAACGCGGACGTGATGCGCCAAGCCCCTTTGTAAAAAGAGGTTAAAGCGGCCCCTTTTGAGGGCCGCCTTTCGGTTATTTAGGCTCTTTGACTTCGATAGGTTCATCAACCTTTTTGGCGCGCTCGTCCATAAAGTCATCGAATTCCGACTTGTCTTTGGACTCGCGTAGACGCTGTAGGAAGTCTTCGAATTTGCCCTGTTCTTCTTCCAAACGGCTCAGCGTGTCGGCCTTATAGGCATCAAACGCAGAGTTGCCGGAGGATTGCATGGCATGACGTTTGTGGTGACGGCTCATGCGGCGGTTTTGGCGACAGCTTCCTGAAAACATGCGTTTACTCCAAATCATATAAAACAGAAGGGCAAGGCCAACAGGCCAGAAAAAGATAAATCCAAGGACCATTGCGATGATCCATGCGGGTTTACCGCGTTCGTCCAGCCAAGTTTCAGCCTGATGGGGAAATGCGGCGACAGTGCTCATTTGGTACTCCGTTCTATTGGGTTACGTTTCTATGTGAATGCCTTTCACATTACCAAGATTGGCATTGCGGGCCAAAGTTGCAAGCCTAAATGTAAAAGATATTTACATTATCTTTTTTTAGAGTGTAAATTCAGACACTTGAGCCTCAGAAATTGTTTTCAATTGGTCCGGTTTCACCGCAAAAACATGTCTTGGCGTACCAGCTGCGGCCCAAATCACATCGAATTCCAGCAGTTTCACGTCGAAAAAGGCACGGATTGGCGAGAGATGCCCAACCGGTGACACACCGCCAATCGCAAACCCCGTTTGGCTGCGGATTAGCCCTGCATCGGCCTTGCCCAGTGGTTCGCCCGCCAGCGCGCTGGCCTTTTCCGCACAAACCTGGTTGCCGCCGGCCGTGATGAACAAAATCGCCTGCTGGCTGTTTTGACCGCAAAAGATGATGGATTTGGCAATCTGATCCAAGGCACAGCCCACCGAATCCGCCGCCGCCTGCGCCGTGCGCGCGCCATCGTGCATTTCCTGTGGCGTGACATCCAAACCTGCCGCATCCAAGGCGCGGATCACCCGTTTCAAACTTTTGCTCATGAATTTGCTCCCGTTTCAAAGTACGACTATCTATGGAATATTTTTCGACGCAACCCCTGTTGCCTTCACCTGCTGCGCCCCGCATCTTGGGCCTATGAGCAATGCATTCGAAATCACCCGCACGCCGATTCCCTTTGATACAATCCGTGGGGATGAGGTCGCTACGCATTTTCCCGAAGCTTCTTCGCAATTGCGCGCGCTGATCAACGGTGCCGCAGGGTGCAGCCCCTATTTGGCCACCATCATGACCCGCCAATCTGACTGGCTGATCACAGCCCTTGAAGACCCCGATGCGGTCGTTCAAACCCTGTTTTCAGAACTGCGCGCCGCTCCGTTGGCCCAACTCAACACCCAACTGCGCCACGCCAAAGCCCGGATCGCGGCCTTGACCGCCTTGGCGGATCTGGGCGGTGTCTGGCCGTTGGAGCGTGTCACAGGCACCCTGACGGATTTCGCCGACCTGGCCGTTGATGTTGCGATCAAGGCGCTGGTCGGCGCTGAAATAAAACGCGGGAAACTGCCCGGCATGACCCCCGATGACGTGTCCACAGCGGGCGGCATGGTGGTGTTGGCGATGGGCAAAATGGGGGCAGGGGAGTTGAATTACTCCTCGGATATCGACCTGATTTGCTTGTTTGACGAAAACCGCTTTGAGCCGGACGACTACTTTGATGCCCGCGCCAGCTTTATCCGTGTCACCCGTAAAATGGCGTCTATGCTGTCTGACATCACTGTCGATGGCTATGTGTTTCGCACCGATCTGCGTTTGCGACCTGACCCTTCGGCCACACCTGTTTGCCTGTCGATGGAAATCGCGGAACGCTATTACGAAAGCCTTGGCCGCACTTGGGAGCGCGCTGCACATATCAAGGCGCGACCCTGTGCCGGTGATCTTGCTGCAGGGGCGGACTATCTAAAACGCCTAGCGCCTTTCGTGTGGCGCAAGCATCTGGATTTTGCGGCGATACAAGACGCCCACGACATGCGTTTGCGCATTCGTGAACACAAAGGGTTGGGCGGCGAGATCGCGCTTGAGGGGCACAATATGAAACTGGGGCGCGGCGGTATCCGCGAGATCGAGTTCTTTACCCAGACCCGTCAAATCATCGCTGGTGGACGTGACCCAGACCTGCGATCCCGCGAAACCGTGCCCGCGCTTATGGCCTTGGCACAAAAAGACTGGATTCCGCAAAATGTTGCAAATCTGTTAGTTGAACGCTATCGCAGCCACAGAGAAGTCGAGCATAGGTTGCAAATGGTCAATGATGCCCAGACCCACGACCTGCCCAAAAAGCCGGAAGAATTCGACAGATTGGCCCAATTCATGGGCGAGGCAGACACCGCAAAAATGCGCAACCGCCTGTTGGATGAACTGGCTGAAGTGCATGAATTGACCGAAGGATTTTTTGCCCCTGCCACCACAGAGCAGGTGGACGAAGACACGCTTTCGGACGGGGCCAAAGACATTCTGGCACGCTGGCCCAGCTATCCGGCGATGCGCTCGGAGCGGGCCGTGGCGATCTTTAAACGTCTGCGCCCTGACATCATGGCGCGGTTGCAAAAGGCCGGACATCCGCTCGAGGCTCTGGTGCAATTTGACGGCTTCCTTGCGGGCCTGCCAGCAGGGGTACAGCTGTTTTCCCTGTTTGAGGCCAACCCGCAGCTGATTGATTTGATCATCGACATCTGCGCCACAGCCCCTGCCTTGGCCCGCCATCTGTCGCGTCATTCCAAAGTGCTGGATGCCGTGTTGGGCGGCGCATTCTTTGAAGATTGGCCGGGGGCAAACGCCTTGCAAACTGAACTGAGCGCCGTTTTGGCTCAGATTGAGGACTATGAAAACAAACTGGATGCCGCAAGACGTTGGAACAAGGAATGGCACTTTCGCATTGGCGTGCATCATCTGCGCGGCCTGATCAATGCAAAAGAAGCCGGTCGCCAATACGCCGATCTGGCCGAGGCCAGTGTGACAGCATTGTGGACGCCGATCACCGCGCATTTTGCCCAAAAACACGGAGCCATGCCGGGCAAGGGGGCGGTGGTTTTGGGGATGGGGTCGCTGGGAGCAGGGCAGCTAAATGCCACCTCAGATCTGGACCTGATCGTGATCTATGACGCGGATGGGGTGGACGCCTCGGAGGGCAAACGACCCTTGGCCACACGCCCCTATTTCGCCCGCTTGACCCAAGCCCTGATCACCGCGGTTTCCGCCCCGATGTCCGAGGGCCGATTGTATGAGGTCGACATGCGGCTGCGCCCATCAGGCCGACAAGGCCCTGTCGCCACGTCGCTGCAATCTTTTCAGTCTTATCAACGTGATGAGGCATGGACGTGGGAGCATTTGGCCCTGACACGGGCGCGCCTTATCGCTGGAAATCCGGCCCTTGGCGCGACCCTTGAGACATTGCGCAGCGAATTGATTTCGAACAAGGGCAAGGGCGCGCAGGTGGTGCAGGATGTGGCCGACATGCGGGCACGTTTGGCCGAGGCAAAACCGGCTGTGGACCCATGGGAAGCCAAGCTGGGCGCGGGCCGTATGCAAGACATCGAACTGGTGGCCGAAACCGCAGCCCTTTTGGCGGGCGACACGGGCCATGATCTGAGCAGCCAACTGGCGGCGGGCGCGCGCATTGGATGGTTGACGCCTGCGCAACACGCGGCCCTGACCACCGCCTATGACGCATTTTGGCGCTTACGGGGCTGCGCCAGATTGCTGACCGAGGGGGCCTTGGATATGGACGTGATCGGCGAGGGGGGCCGTGCTTTTGTACTGCGTGAAATGGAGCAGGAAACCGTGCAGGGGTTGAAATCCATGCTTGATACAGTCGCATCCGCGGCCCATATGGTCGTGGAAGAGATTTTGATTGGCGCCGCAGCGCGCTAACATTCGAAGAAGGATGCGTAAATGACCAAAGACCAGTTAGACCCGCGAGGGATGATCAGGGAAAGCTACCGTATCGAGGGTATATCCGCCCCCGAATGCCGGTCCATATTTTTGGACTGGGCGCTTGGTGTGGCCTCGACGGCTGATATGCACGCCCAGATCACCGAATTGCTTGCCATTTACGCGCCTTCAGCGTCAGATCACCCCATGACAGCCGTGCTAAATGACGGTCTGGCCCCAGCGGCGACTTCAATGCGGCGCGGTGGCCGAAAGGCGCGTTTGCAGCGTGATTAATACCTGATTTCACACAATTTTATGTAAAATCACCTCAATATTGCGCAAAATTTATCACAATTCCGCCCCAATTCAGGTGCAGTTTCCTCATGAGCAAAAAGGGGAGAATCCCTGAAACGAACTTAAGGCGCAGGCCTTGGAGGACAGTGATATGAAGCCGATGAAATCAATTATTCTTGCCGCAATGGTGTTGGGCGTTTCTGCATGTAGCCAAAACAGTCAAGTCAGCCGCAACGACCCTTTGAACGCCCCCTTGGTGGGCGCCGTTCCGGCTGTGACGTTCAACGTGCAAGACGTGCGCATTTCGGTTCCCGCTTCACTCAGCGTTTCCGAGGCCAACATTTATTATCCAAGTGCCGATATCGTTTGGCGTGGCGACGTATTTGGTGAGCGTCATCAACAGGTTCAGACCATCTTTCAAGATGCGATGGACCGCGGTGTTAAAGACCTGAACGGATCTCGCGCTGTGATTGTCAACATCGAGGTTCAGCGGTTCCATTCCCTGACCGAGCGTGCGCGCTATACTGTGGGCGGGATGCATTCGATCAAGTTCACGATGAGCCTGCGTGATGTTCAAACCGGTGCCATCATTGGTAAGACACGTTTGGTGAATGCTGATCTAAAGGCATTTGGTGGTAAAAAAGCGGTCGCCGCCGAGCATCGTGGTTTGACCCAAAAGGTGCGTATCTCTGATCATCTGGCCGATGTCATTCGCAATGAGTTGATCGGTCAACAATCCGGTGCTGTGATCGCAAATGGGCCGATTGTGGCATCCGAGTAAATCTAGGGGCTTTCGCCCGCTGCAATAGTTGACTAGGAGGGGGGCATGACACAGCCCCCCTTATCCGCATCTGCCACGCAGACAAATTCGCAAACAACCGCCGTTGTTCGTATGAAACCAAAAGCCGAAGTGCGTGCCATTCGCCACGGCTTTCCTTGGGTCTATAGTGACGAGGTCGTCACGGATCGTCGCACCAAGGCCTTGGCCGCAGGCACCTTGGCCCGTCTAGAGGACAGTGAACGCCGTCCTTTGGGTTTGGTGGCCGTCAATATGGACTCCAAAATCACTTGCCGCATGTTGGACCGCAATCCTGATGCGGTGGTCGATGTGGCTTGGTTCGAAGCTCGCTTGTCCCATGCCTTGAAACACCGCGAATTGGTGTTTGACGCACCTTACTACCGCTTGGTCCATGCTGAATCCGATGGTTTGCCCGGTGTGGTGATTGACCGGTTTGGCGATGCGGCTGTGATCCAGCCCAATGCGGCCTGGGCTGAGGTCCATTTGGAAATGCTAACGGATGCGTTGGTCAACGTAACGGGCGTCAAGACAGTGGTGAAAAACGCCACCGGCCGTTCGCGCGTATTGGAAGGCTTGAACGAGGAAACCGTGCTGTTGCGCGGCGCACTGGACGGCCCGATCCCCGTGCCCATGAACGGCGCAATCTACATGGCTGACCTGTTGGGCGGCCAAAAGACCGGCCTGTTCTTTGATCAACGCCCCAACCACGCATTTGCGCAAAAGCTGTGCAAAGACGCGACTGTGCTGGACGTGTTCTCGCATGTTGGCGGCTTTTCATTGGCGGCGTTGGCGGGCGGCGCAATGTCTGCACTTGCGGTCGATTCCTCGGCACCTGCGTTGGAACTGGCGCAATCTGGTGCCGATGCGATGGGCAAAGCCAGCGTGTTTGACACCCGCAAAGGCGACGCTTTCGCGGTGCTTGAAGATCTGGCCAAAGAGGGGGCCAAATTTGACGTGGTGATCTGTGATCCACCTGCCTTTGCCCCCAGCAAGAAAGCCCTGGAGGCCGGATTGCGCGCCTATGAGCGGGTTGCGCGCCTTGCGGCCCCATTGGTGAAGGAAGGCGGCTATTTGGCGCTGTGTTCCTGTAGCCACGCTGCCGATTTGACGCGCTTTCGCAACTCGTCTGCGCGCGGCATTGGTCGGGCAGGGCGTCGCGGCGTTCAAGTTCATTCTGGTGCGGCGGGGGCGGATCATCCGTTGCTGCCACAACTGGCCCAAAGCGGCTATTTGAAAGCACTGTTTTTCCGGCTAGATTGATGCGGGTTCTGATCGACGCATGTGTTCTTTACCCAACCGTGATGCGCGAAGTGCTGATGGGAGTGGCCGCGCAGGGGGTATTTGACCCCCTTTGGTCGGCTCGTATTCTGGAAGAATGGGCAAGAGCTGCAGCGCGGATCGGCGATGGGTACGAAGACGTTGCGCGAGGCGAGATTGCGCTGTTAAAGGCCCGTTGGCCCAAGGCCGAGATCAGTCACGCGCCAGATTTGGAAGCCAGCCTCTATCTGCCTGACCCCGACGATACCCATGTTTTGGCGTCCGCGATTGCCGGCAAGGCCGATATCTTGCTGACCATGAACCTAAAGGATTTCCCAACCCGCACTGTGTCTGAGCACGGCGTGGTGCGGCGCGATCCCGACAGCCTGTTGCGCGAGATGTTTGACGAGGACCCCGAGACTGTGCAGCAAGTGGCCGAAAACGTCCGCGTGGTGGCGGAGCAACTGTCCGGCACCCCACAAGACATGCGCAAACTGATGAAAAAGGCGCGATTGCCACGGTTGGGCAAGGCGCTCGTCGCGCCCTGACGGGCACTTCTCGCTCTGCGGCGGGCTATTTCAATTGCGCCCAGCGTTTTTCCAACACCTCGATCGCCTTGATTCGTTCGGCTGTTTTGGGATGGCTCAACATCCACGCAGGGGCCGCGCCGCCATTGCTTTCGGTTAGCGCATTCAGTTTTTCAAACAATGATTTTTGCGCCGCCGTCCCGATGCCCGATTTGGTCAACAAGGCCGAGGCATAGGCGTCCGCCTCATACTCATCCGCGCGCGATAGGCGTGCCGCCAACAAGGTCATCAAAAAATTCGCAAGATACCCCCCGATCCAGGGAATAAAGCGCGAAAACATCATCGCCAATGCCGTGCGCATTGCATTTTGCCCCGAAAAGTCGATCATCCGCCGCCGCGAATGCCCCAGCGCCACATGGCCCAATTCATGGGCAATCACGCTGGCCAACTCGTCACCTGTGACGTCACCGGTTAGATATTTCTTGTAAAACCCGCGGGTGATGAAAATACGCCCATCAGCAGCGGCCAACCCGTTGACGGGCTCGATTTCATAGATGTTCACCTTGATGCGCGGCAGATCCAGCGACGCGGCCATCCGGTCACACAATGCAATTAGGTCCGCATCCGCCAAAGCTGTCGAATTGGCATCCAACTCGCGGGCCGAGCGCCGCGCCGAGAAGCGATACATCAACAACCCGTAAAGCACTGCGAGCAATATGGGGGCTAATCTTAACATGGCTTATATATGGGGCGGCGGGGGCGGTATGGCAACGCGGTTTAACAGGGCCATGCAACAGGCACGCTGGTGGGGCCGCGAAACGCCCAACCTTCAAACGGAACTTCGCCTGTCAGATGCAACCCCTTCAGGCGCGCAAACAGTTTGGGCAGGGCCACATCGGCAATCAATACCCGACTGGCCGCAGCCCCAGCGCAAAAATGCGGCCCCGCGCCAAAGGACAGGGCCGCGCGGGTATTGCGGGTGATGTCATAGCTTTCGGGCATGTTGAAGTGCGCCTCGTCTCGGTTGGCTGAACCAAACATAAAGAACACTCGATCC
This sequence comes from Rhodobacteraceae bacterium UBA2776, assembly GCA_002352425.1. Classification (GTDB taxonomy): domain Bacteria; phylum Pseudomonadota; class Alphaproteobacteria; order Rhodobacterales; family Rhodobacteraceae; genus Profundibacter. The sequence continues at coordinate 31,711 of DEIK01000098.1, read as the reverse complement.
TCGGCTTTGAGCTGGACACCGCAGGTGGTGTCGGCTTTGCCAACCCGCCGTGGTGACATGCCGATGGGCGAGACCCAACGGGCGTATTCCTCAAAGGCTTGCAGCCAGCTGGCTTCACCTGTTTTGATCATGGCCAGTTGATCGGGGTGGATCAGTAACGCCCACGCAGTGCCGGCAATGGCGTCCCGCGGCTCGTTCTGACCGCCGGAAATCGCCAGCTTGATATTGGCGCGAACACTCTCCATCGACAGACCTGCCTGCAATTGGACGGACAGTAAGGACTGGTCCGGATTGGCGCTCACGATGGGCAGCATCGCGTCAATATGCGCGTCAATCAAGGCCGTGCAAGCGTTGCAATTCTCCTCAACCGAAGGGATGCCCGCATAGTTGGAAATACCGTCGATCATCCCTTGCGAAACGCGGTCCATTTCGCCAGCTTCCATGTCGCTTAGCCCAGTGATCACTTTAAGGGCTTCAGCCGCTACAGGCATGGCGAAATCGGTCACCAAATCGCAGGCCCCGCGCGGCGCCAGATCATCAAGAATGCGATCCGTGGCCGCATCGAACATGGCCAACCAATGGTCACGCACCGTACGCGGGGACAGGGCCGGAAAAATCGCGCGGCGCTCATTCATATGCGCCGCCCCGTCCTTGCGCATTAGGTTTTCGCCCATCAAAATGCTCATCAACCCGTCCGGTTGGGCCGAACAAAACACCTCAATGCGTTTTTCCTGCTCAAATATGTCATCGCGTTTGGTGAACAAGGTCGCGCCCAGTTCAGGCACATAGGCCACCGGAGCAACCCCACGCATATCCGCCAAAATCGGGTAGGGGTCCGCAAAGAATGCAGCGGGGTCAATATGATAAACGGGCGCGTTAGACAGGGTCTTATCCTTCTAATGTGGTTTGCGTGATTTTGCCTGTTTTGCCGCCATGTGCAACCAAAACCCCAACCCGACCGTAACAATACCGGCTGCCAAAAACCCGCTGGCGTTGCTCAAAATATCGGCCAAACCGGTGATCCTGTCAGCAAAAACAAACCCAAGGCCGATGTAAATCGTCACCCAAACCGACTCGCCAATAGAGGCCCAAACCGTGAAACGTATCCAGTTTAACCCCGCCGCCCCAGCGGCAAAATTGACGTAAGGTCCAAGCGGACTGAACAGCCAACGCGATAGGAACACCCCCGCACCGCCATAATGTTCTATAAATCCTGTCGCCTTGTGTTGTAGGGCCGCTCGTTTGGGGGCCTTGGCCAGCTTGCTTTCGATCAACGGCCCCGCACGCCTGCCAATCTGAAACCCCGTTTGGTCGCCCAATATGGCCCCGAAATAGGCGGCACTGGCGGCGTTGATCAATGTCAGGTCCCCACTGGCGACAAACCCACCCCCGGTGAGCATCAGCAACGACGAAGGCACCGGCGCGGCCAGACAGCTCAGGAAGGTGACGATGAGCAGCAATGCGCCGCCATAATCAACCACCAAAGACATCAAAAGCTCGTTCATTTGGACAAGCGATCAACAACAAAAGCATCAAGCTGCGACTGCATTGCCTCCAGCGTCACACCCTGCAGTTTGGCAATGCTTTGCAACGTCATACGTGTCTCGGGGCTCTGTTCAATCCCAAAGATCTTGCGCACATCATCGCGCTCTATCTTGTAAGACAGGGCGACATAGCGCGGCGTCATCCAGCTTTCCAGTGGTTGATTTTGGTGATCAGGATCACTCCAATAGACACTGAACAGCAGCATCCGCACCCCAAAGCCGATGGTCAACACGGCGGCCAGCATAAAGGCGATCAGCAGCAATTTGTGGCTGCGCCAAAGGGCTAACATTGCAGCATGTCTAACCCGTGGCGTGACAACCGCTCGACCCCTGTGTCAGTGACCAATACCGAGTGCCCCAAAGTCATTGCAAGCCCCGCCGCGCTGTCCATCAGGATCATATGCAGGAAAAACACTTGGCCAACCTGCATTTCCAATGGGTTACCCTCATAGAACATCGGGAAATCGACCCAGATCGGGTTGTAAACCGCCCCCATGCCATAGCCACAGGCCTTTAGGCGAGAATCGTGAAACCCATGGGCGTCGAACACCCGTGCATGGGCGTCAAACACGTCGCCCATCGGCGCACCGGGGCGGATTGCGGCCTCGCAGGCCTCGATGGCCTCATGGGCCGCGGCAAACATCTTTTGCTGGGCCGCGACCGGTTTGCCCACCACAATCGTGCGCATCATCGCGGCGTGGTATCGGGCATAGGCACCGGACCATTCCAAGGTCAACTGGTCAGAAGCGTCTAAATGACGGCGGCCCGAATAATAGCGACACAGCAAAGCGCCGGTGCCCGAGCCAAGGATGAATTCATTGCCGGCGTAGTCACCGCCGCCTTTGAACACAGCGCCCTGCATAGCGGCCAAAATGTCGCCCTCAAAGGCCCCCGCATGGGTCGTTTCCAGCGCCGCATCCAGCGCATCATCGGACAGGGCGGCTGCACGACGGTGCATGTCGATCTCGGCCACGGATTTGACGCGGCGCAGACCGCGGATCAACCCGCTGCTGTCGATCAGATCGGGCAACACGGCGCGCAACCGCTGGCCCTCAAAGTCCGTAAGCCCAGCGGTTTGGGATTCAAATCCGATACGCCCGCCCGTCACGCCCAGACTGGTCAGCAATCCCTTTAGGTCATTGGCAGGATTGCACCCCTCATAATCGGCCCAGATGTGGATTTGATCATCCGAAAGGGTCGAGGTGTACTGCGCTTGGCGCAAATCAGGCGTGCGGGTCAACAAGTGCAATTGCCCATCCGCCGTCAACACCAGGCACTGAAACAGCGCGAAACCAAAGGTGTCGTAACCGCAAATCCAATAGTGGCTTTCGGGGGCGAACATCAGCAGCGCATCAAGCTCCGCGTCATTTACCGCCGCTTTGGCGCTGGCCAACCGCGCCGCATACTCATTGTCGTCGAAATGATGCGGCATGAGGAGGCTCCTTATCTATGACAGGGAGCGCATGCCGCGCGTGATCCCTTCAAGCGTCATTGGTACCATTGCATCCTCGAATATCTCACGGATCATTGCAACAGATTGGGTGTATTGCCAATGCTGTTCAGGCAACGGATTGATCCAGACGTTGTTGGGCCATTGTTCGCGGGCGCGTTGCAGCCAAGTTTGGCCGGTTTCCTCGTTCCAATGCTCATTGGCTCCGCCACGATAGGCGATCTCGTAGGGGGACATCGAGGCGTCACCTACAAAAATGCATTTGTAGTCCGGTCCATAGGTGCGCAGCACTTCAGCGGTGGACAGTTGATGGTTCCAACGCCGGTTGTTGTCCTTCCACACCCCTTCATACAGGCAGTTGTGGAAATAGTAGTATTCCATATGCTTGAATTCCGCGCGCGCCGCCGAAAACAGCTCTTCCACGATCTTGATATGCGGATCCATCGAGCCGCCAACATCCAGAAACAACAGGATTTTTACCGCATTGCGCCGTTCGGGGCGGGTCTTGACATCCAGATAGCCGTTTTCAGCCGTGGCACGGATGGTGCCGTCCAAATCCAGCTCATCGTGGGCGCCATCACGAGCCCAGTTTCGTAGACGTTTCAACGCAACCTTGATGTTGCGGGTGCCAAGCTCGACACTGTCATCCAGATTTTTGAAATCACGCCTGTCCCAAACTTTAACCGCGCGCTGATGGCGGCTTTTGTCTTGGCCAATGCGCACGCCTTCCGGATTGTAGCCATAGGCACCAAAGGGCGATGTACCAGCCGTGCCAATCCATTTGGAGCCGCCCTGATGACGCTTTTCCTGTTCTTTCAGACGCTCCTTTAGGGTCTCCATCAGCTTGTCAAACCCACCCAAGGCCTCGATTTCGGCTTTTTCCTCAGCCGACAGGTGCTTTTCAGCCATCTTTTCCAGCCAATCGGCGGGGATATCGACAGCCTCAAGCACGTCATCCATACTGAGATGCTCCAGCCCCTCAAAGGTGGCGGCAAAGGCGCGGTCAAACCGGTCAAGATGACGCTCGTCTTTGACCATCGCGGTGCGGGCGAGGTAATAAAATCCCTCCACATCATACGTGACCAAACCGCGCTTCATGCCTTCCAAAAAGGCTAGGAATTCGCGCATTGAAACGGGGACTTGGGCGGCGCGCAGGGCTTCAAAGAAACGTAAAAACATACCGTTTACGCTCCGCGATTGCTGATGATGACGTAAAACAGCGCCACCATCGCGAAAATCAGCGCGTAGATCGCCACATATTGGGCGATGTCGAACAAGTTGCCTTTTTTGCGCAGGGCCGTGAACCCGCCAAGGCCGGCACCAAACAGGGCGGCGAAATATATGATCATAGGTTTCTCATTGAATCAGGAGCCCGCAATGGGGCAAGGGCAGATATTTCGGCCAAACGATTGCGCACGGCCTTGTCCGAGCCAAACCCGTAACGGGCCCAGCCTAGACTTTCACGGCGCACCGCATGGGCTTCGCTGGAGCGGCCAATCAATTCCAAGGCTTCGGCTTTTATCATCATCAAAGTGGCCAGCAAAATGGCGTTTTCCGAATTCGTAACCGCAGGCAGGCTGGCGTTCACCAGTTTTAAGGTGCCTTCGCCATCGCCAGCGGCCAGTGAAAAGGCGGCCAATTGCATGGCGACATGGGCGGCTTGAATGCGGGTTTCTTTGCTGCGGTAAATCGCGCCAGAATTTAAAAATGCATTCAGTGCGTTTTCGTTTTTGTTCGAAATCGACAAGCGGCCAAGGGCATAGAGGCTAAAGGCAAGGCGGGTGTCGTTCCAGCCCGAATTGCGGGCAATCGTGACCGCATTGGTGGCGGCCTTGCGACGGGATGCTGGGGTGCCTTTGGGGCCAAGCGCGGATTCGATTTGATCAATCCAGGCCCGCGATGTGGGGCCGGTTATTGGCGCGGATGAAATCCGCTGACCGCGCGGATTTAGGCGGGCCAAAACGCGGGGCAGGGTGATGGCAGCCTGCGAGCGGGTCATACCATTGTGCATTTCCGGCGCGTAGTAAGCCCGTAGAATCAACATATCAAACCCGGTCAGCACAGTTTGGAAATTGTCATCGTTAAACACACTGTCGGGCAGGCGGTACAGATCGTTCAGGGGGCCAAGAGCCTGAGCCAATTCCTCATGCAGGCAATCACGCACCTCTTGTGGGCTGACGTCACCGGGCAAGAAAATGGCAATTTGTTTGCGTTCGGTCAAGGTAGACCAACTGGTTACGCCAGTTAGCCTTTGTTTGCGGTATTGCGCCCAGCTGGACAGGCGAGGCACCACAAAACAAGCGGCTTGCGGAACGAACCGCTGCAGTTGGGCGCGCGGGATCACATCAATGGTGATATTGGCCGGTTGGGTTGGGGCAACTTGACGGATTGGAATGCCAGCCTCCCTGTTCAAACGACCCAACAATAGCGTCAAATCCTGCCCAAGACTGGCAGGGGCATTGCCCGTGACACGCAGGGTGATTGGGCCTTCAAAACGAGTCATGACCGGCAAAATCCGGCCCGATTCCATTCTGAACGACAGGTCCAGAAAATCACGGGCGATTTCGGTGTTGCTGCGCGTTGGCGGGCTGACACGGGTGTTGGTAAAGCGTTTCATCGGGGGCAGGGCCGTGGCGTGACTCGATGCCCGTCGTTCGGTCCGGTCGTTTTGAGGGCCGCCGGACGAACAGGCGGTCGCGACCAGCAAGGGGATGAACAGCAAAAATCGCATCAATTCAGGGCCTAGCATATTTGATAAACGGGGTCAGGACGCCAATTTTGTCATAGAGCCTGCGACCGGCTTTGTTGAAGTCCTGCGTCAACCAATAGACGGTCGGCGCCCCAGCCTCGTCGGCGGCCGCATAAACCCCCTCAATCAAGGCGCGGCCAATGCCGCGACCACGCACATCGGGATCCGAAAACAGGTCCTGTAAATAACAGGTTTTTTCAATTTTCCAACCGTGCCTGTGGAACAGATAATGGGTCAACCCTACCAATCGGCCATCCAGCTCGGCCACCAACCCGTTGAAATCTTGAGAATCATCGCCAAGCAGGCGCGCAAAACTGCTGACATAGACCTCTTCCGGCACGGAGGTTTCGTAATACTCAAGATAGGCACACCACAAGCGGCGCCATTCTGGCTCATCTTGTGCGCTCAGCGGGCGAATGAGTAGGTTTTGAGCTGTGTCCGTCATGGCCTTCTGGTCCTTGTGTCGCGGTCTTTGGGCAATTTATCTCGCTGTTGTAGCGGGTGAAGGGGGGGGATGCCTAGAGGCTATATTGGAAACAAACCGGTTGAAACGGTCAAATTGCCCCACCCCGAGATGGGCTTGACTTGTACTTGTATGGCCCAGCCTTTACATAGGCAGCAGGTGAGATTGCGTTGGACGCCGTGATGTCACGCCAAAATATTGGAGAAATTGATGCTTATACGATCAACTATTGGGGCTGCATTCTTCGCGTTTGCTGCAACGTCTGCGTCCGCCTGTGTTTCCTATAATGGCCCATCCGACACCTTTAGCAACAGCTGTGGTGAAGACGTCTACGTGCAATACCGTACCGTTGGCGGCGGCTGCTATCTGTCCGATCTCGGGGCGTTCTCATTTAAGAACGGTGAAACACACACGGACCCAATGTTGTCCGAACCTTGCGGCACGGCAACCAATTGGCGCGTCGACTGGGCGTGGTGCAATTTCGACGAATGGACCGCAGGCAGCTGTAAGCCGAAATTCTAAAGCTATGGTTTTGACGCCAATCGCTTATCAAGCCTGACGGCTTTCTGCGCTGGTGCGAAAAATGCGCGTTCGCGCATGATGAGCGGCTTGGGGGCGCTACCGTTGCCCCCGTGCCATAAACGCCAGCCGTTCAAACAAATGCACGTCCTGTTCGTTTTTCAACAACGCCCCATGCAGTTTTGGCAGCGCATTGGCCCCGTCGCGTTTCAAATCCTCTGCGCTTAAATCTTCAGCCAGCAACAGTTTTAGCCAATCCAGCACTTCGCTGGTTGATGGCTTCTTTTTCAGCCCCGCCGTTTCGCGCAGCTCATAAAACTGGGTCAAAGCCGCGGTCAAAAGCGCGTCCTTTAGGCCGGGATGATGCACGTCGACGATTTTGCGCATGGTTTCAATGTCGGGAAACCGGATATAATGGAAAAAGCAGCGGCGCAAAAACGCATCCGGCAGCTCTTTTTCGTTATTTGAAGTGATGATCACGATCGGGCGTATGTCCGCCTTCACCACTTGGCCGGTTTCGTAAACATGGAACTCCATCTTATCCAGCTCTTGCAGCAGATCATTGGGGAATTCGATGTCAGCCTTATCAATCTCGTCAATCAACAGAACGGTCTTTTGCCCCGCCTCAAAGGCCTGCCACAGCTTGCCTTTTTTGATGTAATTGGCCACGTCATGCACACGTTCTTCGCCCAATTGGCTGTCGCGCAACCGGCTAACCGCATCATATTCATACAGCCCCTGTTGGGCGCGGGTGGTGGATTTGATGTGCCACTCGATCATCGGCAGCCCCAAAGAATCGGCCACTTGCCGCGCCAGCTCGGTTTTGCCGGTGCCAGGTTCTCCTTTGACCAGCAATGGGCGCTCCAGTGTAACAGAAGCATTGACCGCGACGCTAAGATCGTCGGTGGCGACATAAGTATCGGTTGAAGAAAATTTCATAATGTTTGCTTGGGCCTGTTTGATTGATCTCAAGCAATTCATAGCTGTTTGATCACTTTGTATCAATGGCTGAGAATGGGGCGTGACAAAGGACGTAGATTCGAATAGATCACCCACAGGTAGAGGGTGCCATAGACAGAGATGTCAGTTTAAATGGCAAATGGAATGCAAGAGGGAGAAGGTATGAAAGCCGAAGTTTTCTTGCCCGATGATTATAGTCCAGCAGAAGACGAGCCGTTCATGAACGACCGCCAACTGGAATATTTTCGGCGCAAATTGATCGCATGGAAAGAAGATATCGCTTTGGATGGCAAAGACACCATTGAAGCGCTTCAAGATGGTGCACGTAACATTCCCGACGACGCGGATCGCGCCTCGGAAGAAACTGGTCGGGCGCTGGAATTGCGCACTCGTGATCGTCAGCGCAAGCTGGTTGGTAAAATTGATCAGGCCCTGCGTCGGATTGATGAGGGTGAATTCGGTTATTGCTCCAAAACGGGCGAACCAATTTCGTTGAAGCGTCTTGATGCGCGCCCGATCGCGACTATGTCGCTTGAGGCGCAAGAAAAGCACGAGCGCCGCGAAAAGATCCACCGCGACGACTAGAACATGGTTTAGATCAATGACGATGGTTTGGATCTAGGACATTTCGGCACCGGAGCGGCAACGCTTCGGTGTTTTTTATTGGGGATAGACGACGTGGCTTTGGATAAGCAGCAGATCACAGTCTTGGGCGGCGGAATTGGCGGTTTGGCAGCGGCAACGGCTTTGGCGCAGCGCGGCGCGCAGGTCACCGTTTTGGAGCAGGCCGACGCGATCACCGAAGTTGGGGCGGGCCTGCAAATTGGCCCCAATGGGTTTGCGGTGATACGCGCGCTTGGCGTGGGTGAGGCATTGGCGCAATGTTCCGTTCGCGGTCAAGGCATGTGCCTGTTAAACGGCACTACAGCCGCACCGGTTTTCCAGCTGGATTTCCAGCGTTTTGCCGCCGATCAGCATTACTACTTCGTGCATCGCGCCGATTTGGTCAATGTATTGGCGCATACAGCACAACAGGCTGGGGTAGAGATCATGCTGTCCCAACAGGTTGCCGATGTAACCTTGCAGGGCGATACCACACAGATTCAGATGGCCAAGGGAGAGGTTTTGACACCGGATATTGTGATCGGTGCGGATGGTTTGCATTCCAAGCTGCGCGTGGCTTTGAACGGCGACCGCCCTCCGTTTTTCACCAAACAAGTGGCTTGGCGCACGGTTATCCCTGCCACCGGCGATGAGCCCGCCGTGGCCAAGGTCTATATGGGGGCAGGGCGACACTTGGTGGTCTATCCGCTGCGTGGCGGCACAATGTTGAACATTGTGGCGGTGCAGGAACGTGATGAATGGGCGGCTGAAGGGTGGAACTTTCAGGATGATCCGGCCAATTTGCAGCGTGTTTTTGCAGATTTTGGCTCAGAGGTTCAGGCGCTTTTGGCACGTGTCCAAACCGTTTACCTCTGGGGGCTGTTTCGTCATCCGGTGGCTGCGAAATGGCACAGCGGGCGCAGCGCGATCCTTGGCGATGCTGCCCATCCAACCTTGCCGTTCATGGCCCAAGGGGCTGTGATGGCGCTGGAGGACGCCTGGGTGCTGGCGGATTCACTTGAAAAAGCCGACGCGATTGAAACAGGTTTGCGCAACTACCAAACCCGCCGCCACACCCGCGCCAGCAAGGTCATTGATGCGGCCAGCAAAAACGCCCGCAACTACCACCTGCCGGCTGGGCCAATGCGCCTGGCCGCCCATGCGGCGTTAAAGCTGGGCAGCACGGTTGCGCCTTCACTTGCGCTGAAGAAATTCGACTGGATATACGGGCACGATGTGACCCAGAGCTAGGCGGCAGCTCATCGTGCCCTTGCGGGCACTTTTCGCGGGTGCGAAGAATGCCGTAAGGCTTGATGAGCGGCTGGCAAGACACCTTTGCATCGCACCCGACTGGGATTAGGCTGTCAGTCGCCAACAAGGTCAATTTTATGATCCTACCCAGCAGCGACTTTTCGACATCGGCCAGCAAATCGAGGGCGCAGAGCAAAGCCAGATGTTTGGCAAACCTTGCTTTAAAATTGGTGACAAAGCCTTTGTTGTCTATTTCCAAGACGCGATGGCTTTAAAACTGACAGGGGACATCCACGCCCATGCATTGGCCCTTGAAGGCGCGCAGTTTTTCGGTCCCTCAGGCAAAGGCCGTGCCATGCGCGAATGGGTGCAGGTGTCGCCTGAGCATGAGGGTCAGTGGCCCGCGGTGGCCGTTGCTGCCTGTGCTTGCGTCGCGGGCTAGGCCGCCAATTCAACCCAAACCGGCACGTGGTCCGAGGGTTTTTCGCGGCCGCGGATTTCGGAATCAATCTGGCAATCCGTCAACAGGTCCGCGCATTGCGGCGTCATTAGGAAATGGTCAATCCGGATGCCGTCGTTCTTGTTCCATGCCCCGGATTGATAGTCCCAAAAGCTGTAATGCTCAGGGCCATGCACGCGGGCCCGAAACGCCTCGGTAAATCCAAGGTTCAAAATCTTGCGCCACGCCGCGCGGCTCTCGGGGCGAAACAGCGCATCTTCACGCCAGGCATCAGGGCGGGTTGCATCTTCGGCTTGGGGGATGATATTGTAATCTCCCGCCATTAAGGCAGGTTCTTCCGAGGCCAGTAATTCTTGCGCGCGGGCGTATAGCCGCTGCATCCAGGCCAGTTTGTAATCATATTTCGGTCCCGGACAGGGGTTGCCATTGGGCAAGTACAACCCGCAAACCCGCACCGGAACATCGCCCATAACGGTGGCCTCGATCCAGCGGGCCTGTTCGTCTTCATCATCGCCGGGCAGGCCGCGTGTTACGTCCTCCAGCGGTAATTTTGAGAGGATCGCCACCCCGTTGAACGACTTTTGTCCATGCACCTCGACGCGATACCCCATGTCCTCGAACATCTCGGATGGAAACCCCTCATCGACGGTTTTGATCTCTTGCAACAGGGCAACGTCAGGCTGACGCTCAGACAACCACTCTGGCAGCGCGTTTATACGGGCTTTGATGCCGTTGATGTTGAACGTGGCAATTTTCATGGCGGTTCTCCTGTTTGCATCCTTGGTGTAGCGGGGAAAGTGGGGCGGGCTCAAGCCCAGTTATGGTTAACGAAAACGAAACAATGCACCAAATGACCACCAGTTCTCCCCGATTTAGACACAATCGGCGGCGATATAGTTAAGTGTTCCCTAAGGTAAAGTAGACAATTTTAAAGAAATAGAAACAGGGATCGAGGCTAAGTGTTTGTGAAAGCAGGACAAAACGATGGTAACATATACAGATCAGGCCCTAGGTGGCAATTTCGATCCCGGTAACCCTCCAGGCTTGCCGGCCACTGTTAGCGTTATAACGATCACCTTGAATGACGCGGATGGGGATGGGTTTATCCGTGTGGATGGATCGGATCAGGTCAACGGCAGCAATGTGACCAATGTCTGGGTTGACGACACGGTGACGATTGATGGCACCACCCATGTCGGTACCACCTTTTACACGGCGGACGGTGCGCGGTATTTCACCCCTAACGATGGCTCGGTTCTGGTGGCTGGCAGTGCCACGGCCGTGAGTTATGTAACCAACAGTACCCAGATGCCTGTGGGTGATTTGGGACCGCCTTGTTTTACAAAAGGCACGATGATTGGCACCCCCAATGGCGAAATGCCGATTGAGGAATTGAAAGTCGGTGATTTGGTCCTGACCAAGGATAACGGGGCGCAAGCCATCCGCTGGATAGGCAGCCGCCGCGTGACCGGGCGGGGTGACTTGGCGCCAATCTTGTTCAAGGCAGGTTCGATTGGCAACCGTCGTGATCTGCGGGTTTCACCGCAACACAGGATGTTGTTGCAAGACTGGCGCGCCGAGCTGTTCTTCGGCGAGGATGAAGTGCTATGCGCCGCCAATAAACTGCTGAACGATTGTACCATTTTGAAAGCGCCCTGTGACGCGGTGGATTACATCCATTTGATGTTTGACAACCACGAGGTGATCTACGCCGAAGGGGCCCCAACCGAAAGCTTTTTGATCGGCGAATACTTGTGCTTTGAGGAAAGCGAACTGATGGCCGAGATCAAAGAAATCTTTCCCGAAGTGTCGGAAATTTCACCCGAATTGATCGCCGCCAGACCCGTTGCACGGGGCTATGAAATGGCTGTCCTGTAACCCATGTCTATTTTGGTGTGATGAACAGTTCGATCCGCCGATTGATGGCCAGATCGGCGTTGCCATTGCCGCTGCGGATTGGCTGATATTGACCGAACCCGTTGGCGGCCAAATAGGTCGGCGAGATGCCTTGCTTGGTGATCAGGTATTTCACCACCGCCAAAGCCCGCGCTTGACTAAGCTGCCAATTGTCCGAAAACGGGCCATTTCCGCTCAGCGGTTGGTTGTCAGTATGCCCGTCGATCCGCAAAACCCAACTGACATCCGCGGGGATCGACTTAATCACCCGCTTTAGGATCATAGCCATTTTTTCCAACTCGGCCTTGCCAGCCTGACCCAAATCAGCCGCACCAGATTCAAACAACACCTCGCTTGAAAGCGCAAACCGGTCGCTGGTTGGGTCTGCGGTGTTGGGCAGGCCGATTTCGGTACGCAATTCATCGGCAAACAGCGAATTGACTTCGGCCAAAACCACCGCGCTGCGCAGGGCGCGCTTGTTGCGCAGGGCTGTCAGCTCTGTTTGGGCAACATCAAAATGCGTCTGTGCCGTGGCGATGTCATCAGAGGCCACGTCGGCCTTGGCTGTGGCCACTTTTAGCGTGTTGCGGGCCTCGGTCAACTTGCTCAACGCCAGTTCCTTAACGCCCTGATTGTCGCTCAACTCTGTTGCGGCGGCGGCTTGCGCAGCTTGCGCGACCGTCAGCGCCTTGGCGGCGGCCTCCCGGTCCAGCACCAGCTGTTTATAGAGCGCCTGTAGTCGCGTTTTTTCAACCAATGCGTTGGCGGCCGTGGTGCGGGCTGCATCGCGCGCAGCCTCCAGAGTGGCCTCAATATCCGAGGCTTCGGCCAGTTGGGATTCGCCCGTGGCCAACGCGGTGGCGGCGGCCTCGCGGGCGCGTTCAGCGCCGCTGACCTGGTTCTCTGTTTCGCTGAAAATATTGAACGTCAGACGGGCAAGCAACGAGGGGTTCTCGGCTTCTTCACCTTGGCTCTGGGCAATCATTTCACCGGCTGAACTGGCAGCCGCTTGGGCCGCTTCCGAGGCCTCGATTGCCACCAAAGCCGCATCGGTGGCCTTGCCCAGTTGCTCTACAGTGCGCTCGATTTCCGATGTGTCCCGTTGGGCGGCCGCGAAACTCGCCTCGGCCTTGGCCAAACGGTCATCATCTGCCGCAACTTGGGCAGAGGCTGCATCAAGTTCGGATTTCAAACCGGAACCCGCCAATTCGGACACCTGTGTCTCTGCCGCGCTCTGGGCGGCGTCGGCCGCGCTTAAGGCCTCGGTGCTGGTGTCAACGGATTGCCCAGCCACGACCAGCGCCTTTTGCAACGTCTTGATCAGGGTGTCGGCCTCGCTGGTTTCCTGCGTTGCCGCGTCTTTTGCGGTTTGGCTGATCCGCAAATTGGCCCGTGTCAGGCTCCAGACATCCACGGCCTCGGAATAGACCAGCGGATCAATCGGCGCGAATTGTTCATCAGGGGCTGGGACGTCTAAATAATAGCGGGCAATTTGCGCGCCCCACATGCGGTGAATGGAAAACAGCGAGCCAGCAATGATAAACAAAATCAACCCAATCCGGATCAATCCGGTGCTGCCGATCTTTTCATGGGCATGCGGCGGGGCGATAACTTCGGGTTCGGGTTCCAGCCCATCGGAATACCCATCCTGATCGGTGGTGGCAAAAACATGGACCTCATAGTCTTCTTCATCGACGCTCATGATCGGGCCTCGATGTTGCGGATAATGCACCTGTTGGGGGGCAAAGAATCGCCAGAAAATATGAAATACAATGCCATCACTCGATATACGCCTAAATTACCCGTGCCAGCTGTGGTTTCCCTGCTCGGCTGATTTTTGCTTATTCCATATTTGGCGTATTTTCACAGCTTAAACAAGGTATCTTGAGGGGCAAACGGGTGCGAATACCACAATTGGTGTGTCATAATAGTGCCGATATGGTGCCGTAACGGCAATTACATCGAAAAAGATGTGCCACATCCGCAGCTGCTGGTGGCGTTCGGATTGTTGATCACGAAGCGCGCGCCGATCAATTCATCGGCGAAATCAATCACGGCATTTGACAGGAATGGCAATGATATTTCGTCAATCGCCACTTTCTGCCCATCGCTTTCCAGCACCAGGTCACCCTCTGCCGTGTCGCCCAGAGTGATTTCATATTGAAAGCCCGAACAACCGCCACCTTCAACCGCGACACGCAGCACTTTCACGTCGCCATCTGCGTTGATCTCGGCCAAACGCTCAAAAGCGCGCGGCGTTACCGAAGGGGGAAGGGTGATGTCCATGATGATCCGCCGTTTCATTCCTGTTGCAACTACCATATAAGCACGTTTGGTAGAGGCGACAACAGGCAGGGCTATGCTAAAGGTTTATGCGTCCGATCCATTGATGGCCAGGGGGCGGTTGTTTGGTGAAGAGGAAAGCGCGTTTCGATCTTGTTTTCAACGGGATAGGGACCGCATTATTCACGCGTCGGCGTTTCGTCGGCTGAAACACAAAACCCAGGTTTTTGTGGAGCATGAGGGCGACTATTTCCGCACAAGGCTCACGCACTCCATCGAGGTTGCTCAGGTGGCCCGTACCATTGCGGGGGCTTTGGGCCTGAATGGTGAACTGACCGAGGCCGTGGCATTGGCCCATGATTTGGGACATACGCCGTTTGGTCACACGGGCGAGGACGCACTGGCCGAAAGCATGGCCCCCTACGGTGGATTTGACCACAACGCGCAAGCGATCCGCATCGTTACATCGCTGGAGCGCCATTACGCCGAATGGGACGGTCTGAACCTGACGTGGGAGACACTGGAGGCGCTGGCCAAACACAACGGGCCGGTGACCGGCGTGCTGCCCTATGCGTTGGCAGAATATAACGCGCAACATGATCTGGAACTGGACACCTACGCAAGTGGCGAGGCGCAAGTGGCGGCTCTATCTGACGATATTGCCTATAATAACCATGACTTACAGGACGGTCTTCGTGCGGAATTGTTCACGGATGAGGACATCATCGCCTTGCCGATTATTGGCGATTGCTACCGCGAGGTTGATGCGCTCTATCCCGATTTGGGCAGCTATCGGCGTCGGCACGAGGCCCTGCGCCGCGTGTTCGGGGTTATGGTGTCGGATGTGATCGAGGAAAGCCGTCGATTGATCGCGGCGCTTGACCCACAGCGGGTTGAGGACATCCGCGCGGCAGATCATGCGGTTGTGCAATTTTCGGCACCGGTGTTTGCTGACCTAAAGGAAATCCGTGCCTTTTTGTTTGCCCGCATGTACCGCGCCCCCTCGGTGATCGAGATGCGTGAAAAAGTGACGGGGGTGGTGCATGATCTGTTCCCGCTGTTCATGGCGAAACCGGATCAATTGCCGGCGCATTGGTCCAAGGAAGTAGCGGCGGCGACAGATGAAGCCACCCTTGCGCGGCTGGTGGCGGACTATATTGCCGGCATGACCGACCGTTTCGCGCTGCAAGAACATGAGCGCCTGTTGGGGCAATAAGGTTTTTGCCTGCGGCGCGGATATTTATGGAACAATGATGGGGAAGTGGTTCTTGAATGTTGACGTTGTGCAGGGTCGTGATAAACCCGCCCAGACGCCATCTCAGACCCCATAAGGACGCCCGTTATGAACCTGTTTACTGATATCCGCGCTTTGGTGATCGAAAACCTGACCGAAATGCAAGCCGAGGGCGCACTGCCCGAAGGGTTGGATTTTGCCAATGTCACGGTCGAACCCCCGCGCGATGCGGCGCATGGTGATATGGCGACCAATGCAGCGATGGTGCTGGCCAAGCCTGCCAAGTTGAAGCCGCGCGACATTGCGGAAGGTTTGGCGGCCAAGCTGATCACGGATGCGCGCATTGAGCTGGCCGATGTGGCGGGGCCGGGGTTTTTGAACCTGCGGTTGGCGGCCGATTTGTGGCAAGGCGTGATTGGCGCGGCACTGAAAGAAGGCGCTGATTTTGGTCGTTCTGACATGGGGCAGGGACGCCGAGTGAATGTCGAATTTGTTTCGGCCAACCCGACGGGGCCGCTGCATGTTGGCCATACCCGTGGCGCGGTGTTTGGCGATGCATTGGCCTCGCTGCTGGATTTCGCGGGTCATCAGGTGACGCGGGAATACTATGTGAATGATGGCGGTGGTCAGGTCGACGTTTTGGCGCGTTCCGCTTACGAGCGGTACCGTGAGGCCAATGGATTGGAGCCACAGATTGCCGAGGGGCTATATCCGGGCGATTATCTTGTGCCCATCGGTGAGGCGCTGAAAGCGAAATACGGCGACAGTCTGATTGATCAGCCTGAGTCCGTTTGGTTGCAGGATTTGCGCCTGTTCTCGACCGAATCGATGATGGATATGATCCGTGCTGATTTGGCGTCTTTGGGCGTTGTGATGGATTTGTTCTATTCGGAAAAATCGCTGTATGGTTCGGGAAAAATTGAATCCGCACTTGAGGATTTATCCTCTAAGGGATTGATCTATGAGGGAACTTTGCCACCCCCTAAAGGCAAAGCCGATGAAGATTGGGAGCCGCGCGTTCAAACCCTGTTTAAGTCGACCGAGCATGGCGATGACGTGGATCGGCCTGTCAAAAAGTCTGATGGCGGCTGGACCTATTTCGCCCCTGACATCGCCTATCACTTTGATAAGGTCGAGCGTGGCTTTGATGAATTGATCGACGTTTTTGGCGCCGATCACGGCGGCTATGTTAAGCGCATGAAGGCGGCCGTTTCGGCCCTGTCAGATGGCAAAGTGCCGCTGGATATCAAGCTGTGCCAATTGGTGCGCCTGTTTAAGGATGGCCAACCGTTCAAAATGTCCAAGCGGGCTGGTAATTTTGTGACGCTGCGCGAGGTGGTTGATCTGGTCGGCCCAGATGTAACCCGTTTCGTGATGCTGACGCGCAAAAACGACGCGCCGTTGGATTTTGATTTCTCCAAGGTTCTGGAGCAATCCAAGGACAATCCGGTGTTCTACGTGCAATACGCCAGCGCCCGCATTCATTCGGTTATGCGCAAAGCCACAGACGCCGGCATTGCCGTGGATGACGCCACGCTGGCCGACGCTGATCTGGCCAAACTGGATCACGAAGCCGAGCTGGCCGTGATCAAAAAACTGTCCGAATGGCCACGCCTGATCGAGATCGCGGCCCGCACAAACGAGCCGCACCGCGTTGCGTTTTATCTCTATGAATTGGCCGCAGAATTCCACGCTTTGTGGAACCGGGGCAATGATTTGACCGAGCTGCGGTTCTTGCAAGAAGGTGACAGTGCCACGTCACAAGCGAAAATCGCCCTAATCCGTTCGGTTTCCATTGTTATTTCAGCCGGACTTGGTATTCTAGGCGTGACCCCAGCTGAAGAAATGCGCTGACAACAAGTGCTACACTGCGGTCATGAGGCAGTTTAGAGTGACCAACGCCCTTATTTGAGGCGCGGGCAGTGAGGCATAAAATGGCGGAATTTGATGACCGTGGTGCAGAGAATGCATCGCAGGGTGCGGCGAAAACGTTATCCGGATCGCGCAGAATTTCCAAACTTGTCAATACGGCAGGGGCAGTGATGTCCGTGGCTTTGATCGCGGGGATCGGGGTCTGGGGCTATCGTTTGTTGGTGCGCGATGTCACCGGCGTGCCTGTAGTGCGTGCTCTTGATGGACCGATGCGCGTGCAGCCGGAAAACCCGGGCGGCGAGCAAACAGCCCATCAAGGTTTGGCTGTTAATCGGGTGCAATCCGATGGCTTGGCCGAGCCGACCGCCGAGCGTTTGGTATTGGCCCCGACGGGTGCAGGTGTGACAGATCAGGATCAAGCTGGCCTGCGCCGCCCCGCGCCCCGCACCGAGGCCACACCACTGGCCGAGGCTGCAGATGTTGAGGTTGCCCAAAACACACGTGATGAAATAACCGCCCCCGCATTGTTACAAGAAGAAGTGTCCGCACCGAGTTTGCCCGCCGTCGTGGATGATGGCGCAGGCGTTGCTGTTGCGCTGAATGATCCGACCGCACCGGTGCCCTCCGCAACTGATTTGGCGGTGGCCGAGGCCATGGCGCTGGCCGACGAGATCGCCGCCAACACAACACCCCTTACCCAAGTGGAGGAGGCACCGGCCAAACCGCAGGTCGCCATCATTTCGGCCTCGATTGGTGGTGTATCGCATTCGCCGCGTCCATCAGGGCGACCGGCTGGATTAAACACCACCCCAGCCACCGCCCCCGTTGAGGTGGTCGCTGCCCAAGTGGTGTCGGCCCCTGCAGCAGAGGTGGATGCATCCACCATTGCGGCTGGCACACGGTTGGCACAGCTCGGCGCCTATGACACGCCCGAGATTGCCCAAAAAGAATGGGACCGTTTGTATGGTCGGTTCACCGAATACATGGAGGGCAAGTCGCGGGTCATTCAAAAGGCGCAAAGCGGTGGGCGCACGTTCTATCGTTTGCGGGCCATGGGGTTTGAAGATCTGTCAGACGCGCGGCGGTTTTGTTCCGCCCTTTTGGCGGAAAAAGCAGCCTGTATTCCTGTGAAGGTGCGTTAGGTGACAGGGTCGCAAGGGGCGTTTATATTCGGTTGTGCCGGTGAAAAACTGCTGGAAGAGGAAGCCGCCTTTTTTGCCGAAACCAACCCCTGGGGCTTTATTTTGTTTGCGCGCAACGTTGACAATCCCGACCAGTTACGCCGCCTAACGGATGATCTTCGCAACAGCGTCGGGCGCGACGCTGTGATCACGATTGATCAGGAAGGCGGGCGGGT
The DNA here is from genome assembly GCA_002352425.1 of Rhodobacteraceae bacterium UBA2776. Classification (GTDB taxonomy): domain Bacteria; phylum Pseudomonadota; class Alphaproteobacteria; order Rhodobacterales; family Rhodobacteraceae; genus Profundibacter. The sequence goes on along the minus strand of DEIK01000098.1, from coordinate 13,070 downwards.
TGAACGCCTGACCCCACCGCAGTGGCGTCACTGGATGGCGCCGCTGGATCAGATCATCGCTAATCCCGACGCGGCCGAGCGCAGCATGTATATCCGCTATCGCATCATCGCCGATGAGTTGCGGGCGATCGGCGTTGATAGCAATTGCGCACCCTGCGCGGATGTTGCCACGGCTGAAACGCATCCTTTCCTGCTCAATCGTTGTTATGGCAAGGACGCGGGCACGGTCGGGGCTGTAAGCCGTGCTGTGGCTGACGGGATGTTGGATGGTGGTGTGTTACCGATCTTGAAACATATTCCTGGTCATGGCCGCGCCACATCGGACAGCCATCTGGAAATGCCGCGCGTTACGGCCAAACGCGCCGAACTGGACGCTAGTGATTTTGCCGCGATGAAGGCGGTGAATGACGTGCCGCTCGGCATGTCGGCCCACGTGATCTATGAGGACATTGATCCGGTTGACTGTGCCACAACCTCTGGCCTGATGACGGCGCTGGTGCGTGATCAGATCGGCTTTGGCGGCTTGTTGATGACGGATGATATATCCATGAAAGCCTTGCAAGGGAGCTTGGTGGAAAACACCCGTGCGTCCTTGGCGGCGGGGATGGATTTGATCCTGCATTGCAACAGCGAAATGGAAGAAATGCAGCAGGTTGCAAAACAGGCTGGTGCCTTTACATCGGCGGCACAAGCGCGGGCGGATGCCGCCCTGGAAAAGCGCGTTTCGCCAGATATCATTGACATTCCGGCGTTGGAAGCCGAACTTGCGGGCCTGTTAAACGGGCGTGACAATGGCTGAACTGGAATTTGAAGAGGATAAGCCGCTTGCGGTAGAGGATCGGCTGGTCGCCGAGGCCTTGATCATCGACGTCGATGGCTACGAAGGGCCGCTTGATTTGCTGCTGACCCTGTCGCGCACCCAAAAGGTGGACCTGCGCAAAATTTCGGTTCTGGCGCTGGCTGAGCAATACCTTAAATTCATCAATGAAGCCAAGGCATTAAGGCTTGAACTTGCTGCGGATTATCTGGTGATGGCCGCCTGGCTGGCCTTTTTGAAATCACGCCTGTTGCTGCCACCGGACCCCACCGAGGAAGGCCCCTCGGGCGAGGAGTTGGCAGCGCATCTGGCCTTTCAACTGGAGCGGTTGCAAGCGATGCGTGACAGTGCGGCCAAACTGATGGCTCGCGACCAGATGGGGCGCGATTTCTTTGCCCGTGGTCTGCCCGAGGACGTCACCCGCATTCGCCGCGTCACCTATACGGCGACCCTGCTGGACCTGATGCAAGCCTATGCGCGCACGCGCACCAAGGACGAATTCCGTCCCTTCGTGATGGACCGTGATGCAATCATGACCCTAGAGCAGGCACTGGACCGGATGCGCAGTCTGATCGGCTATGCTGGCGACTGGACGGGGCTTGAGAGCTACCTGCCAGAGGGGTGGGAGACCGATCCTGCACGGCGCCGCAGCGCCACAGCGGCCAATTTCTCGGCCTCGCTGGAGCTGGCCAAACTTGGACAAATCGAAATCCGTCAGGGCGAGGCTTTTGCCCCGATCCAGATCCGCAAAAGAGGGCCAGAATGATGGCTGATGATGATAAAACTGGGATCGAAGCCCCGGAAATCGAAGAAAGCCTGTTCGAGGCACCGCCAATGGCCGAGCAGGAACGCATGGTCGAGGCCATTTTATTTGCCACAGCCGAGCCTGTGACCGTCAAGGAAATGGCTGACCGGATGCCGCATGGCTGTGATGCCGCCGAGGCGATTGTCTATTTGCGCAAACGCTATGAAGGGCGCGGCGTTTCGGTGGTGCGTGTGGCGGATGCTTGGTCGATCCGCACGGCCCCCGATCTGGGTTTTTTGATGCAAAAAGAAACGGTTGAGACCCGCAAGCTGTCGCGCGCCGCAATCGAGACCTTGGCGATTATTGCTTATCACCAACCGGTGACACGCTCCGAAATCGAGGAAATCCGTGGCGTTTCGGTCAGCCGTGGTACGGTGGACCAATTGCTCGAGATGGAATGGATTCGCTTTGGGCGCCGTCGCATGACACCGGGGCGACCAGTGACATTTGTGGTGACCCAGGGGTTCTTGGATCACTTCGGTCTGGAAAACGCGCGCGATCTGCCGGGTCTGAAAGAATTGCGTTCGGCTGGTTTGTTGGAAAGCCGCCCACCGCTAGGGGCTATGCCTGGTATGCCTGACGCTGAAGACGAAGACAGCGAGGCCATTGGTCAAAGTGAAATGTTTGAAGAATAGGAGGATGTTATGAATATCAACCAGATCATCAACATGATTATGCGGCTTGTGATGCGAAAAGCCGTGAATAAGGGAATCAACATGGCCGCCAATCGCGGCAAATCCCCTAAAGAGATGACGCCTGCCGAACGTGAGCAAGCGCAAAAGGCCAAAGATACGGCCGGTAAGGCCAAGAAAATGGCCCGATTGGCGCGGCGCATGGGGCGGTTTTAGCGGCGACACACAGCAGCTGGTGCTTTTGGCCAATCCGGATACCTCCGGCGGGGATATTTAGGAAAAGAAGAAACCGAAAAGTTTAAATAAATTTGAACTAGATTGTCTTAAAGTGTTTGGACAGTTTGAGGCCTTGACCCTGGTAGTTTGAGGCGAGGTCTGCGCCGTACAAAGTCTCGGGGATGCTGGCCATGCGCTCATAGACCAGACGGCCAACGATCTGGGCGTGTTCCAGCACGAAGGGGGCCTCGTGACAGCGTACTTCAAGCACCCCACGCGAGCCTTTGCCGCCCGCCGCGTCATGGCCAAAACCCGGATCAAAGAAGCCTGCGTAATGGACACGAAATTCACCGACCATCGCCAGGTAGGGGGCCATCTCAGCCGCGCAATCTGGTGGAATGTGGACAGCTTCGCGGCTGACCAGAATGTAAAACGCACCGGGGTCCAGGATAATGCGGGCCTCGTCGGTGTGGATCGGTTCCCAGTATTCCATCGGGTCGTAAAAGCCGATCTTTTCCAGATCAATCACGCCCGTGTGGGGTTTGGCGCGATAACCAACCAGATTGCCGTCTTGCGGGCGCAGATCGACAGAAAATCCGAGCCCATCGTCGATATGGGCCACGCCATCCACAAGCGCGTGTTTGGTGTGGCGGGAAAGCAGCTCGTCGTCACTTAGCACCGCTTGCCCCGCGCGAAACCGGATTTGGTTCAGGCGCATGCCGGGCCGCACCAGCACAGAAAACGAACGCGGGCAGATTTCGGCGTAAAGCGGTCCGGTATAGCCCAGCGGAATGCGGTCAAATTCGGTACCGTAATCAGTCACGGTGCGAGTCAGCAGATCTAGGCGGCCGGTGGAGGATTTGGCGTTGGCAACCGCTTGGATGCCAGCGGGCAGCGCAAGGCTCTCCATCAACGGTACAAGGTACACAGCACCCTTTTCCAGCACGGCCCCGTCCGACAGATCAACGCGGTGCATCTCGAACTCGTGCAGCCTGTCGGCGACCGTGGCATTGGCGCCAGTCAAAAACGAAGCGCGTACGCGGTAGGCCACTGTGCCAAGGCGCAAATCCAGTGAGGCGGGCTGCAACTGTTCGGGGATGATGGCGGGGCCGGCTTTGATGGCGCCCGTCGCAATTAGGTCGCGCAGCGCGTGATCAGGCAACACACCAGTGCCGGTTGCTGTCTCAGTCATTTTCATCCCCCAGATGTATCAAACCGCCCGTCACCGAAAAGGTGCGGGCGGCTATGATGTTGGTCGGGCTAGCAGGACTCGAACCTGCGACCTTCCGTCCCCCAGACGGACGCGCTACCAGACTGCGCCATAGCCCGAACTCCGCCACTACATAAAGTTTTTGTGGGCCAAAGCAAGTGGGAAACCCCATATCTTTTTCTTAGCCTTGTCGCTTTGGATCAATGTTGGATTTCATCCGGTCATGCAGCGCGGAAAGACGGCTGTAAATTGAGGAAAGCTGGGCGCTGGTCTCGGCGGCCTGTTGCACATCTTGCGGCGCGACTGGGGCCACGGGTTCTGGTGCCGGATCGGCTTGAGGGGCTTCCAGAGGGGCAGGGTCGGGCAGGGTGGTTGCCGTAGCCACATCTTCTTGTTTGTCTATCGGTTCGGCTGGAATTTCCGGGGTTGGTTCAGCTTCCGCCGGGGCGCTGACCTGAGGCTCCGCGGCCAGAGGGGCCACAGACTCCACAGACTCCAATACGGGTTCCACCACAGCTTCAGGTGTCGAGTCCATTGCCACTTCAGGATCAGATTCAGGGGCCGCTTCTGGCACAGGATCAAGCTCTTCGGTGATCTCTGGCTCAGAAGGTTGTTGGGGATCTGGCTCGGGCGCCGCCACAGCTTCAATCGCAGCTTCCGCCACGGGTTCAAACGCTGCCACGGCCTCACTGTCGTTGGAGCCGACAATGCTCAAGGGTGGCGAAGTCTGGGCGGGTGTGCCGTCGCTGCTCTGGACCACTTCCATCTCAAGCGCGGCGTTATCAACTGGATCCAGCGGTTGCGACATGGCGGAAATCTTTTTGATCCCATCCGTGCGCAGCAGTTTCTGCGCGCCCTTGATGGTCAATCCGTCCTCATGCAGCAGTTTTTTGATACCCCCCAGCAACAACATATCATTGGGGCGGTAATATCGCCGCCCGCCGGCGCGTTTAACAGGTTTTACTTGCGTAAAACGGCTTTCCCAAAAGCGCAGCACATGGGCGGGTGTGTCGAGCCAATCGGCAACTTCGCTGATGGTACGAAAGGCGTCGGCTGATTTGGCCACGACGCGCCCCCTTAGCGTTTGTTGCCCGAGGAAACCCGATCTTTCATCAGGTGCGAAGGGCGAAACGTCAAAACACGGCGCGGGTGGATTGGAACCTCTTGGCCGGTTTTCGGATTGCGACCAATGCGGGCCGCCTTGTCGCGCACCCCAAAGGTGCCGAAAGAAGATATTTTAACGGATTCGCCAGCGACCAAAGCGTCGGACATATGGCCCAGAACACTTTCGACCAATTGTGCTGATTCATTGCGGCTTAATCCGACCTCGCGAAACACAGCTTCGCTTAGATCCATCCGTGTTAAAGTTTTTTCACTCATGACTTCCCCCATTTCGCTTTACATGCGATTTGAACAACCATAGCGGCCAGCGAATTTACGAGTCAATATCAATGGCTTGGAAGTGAGCTTTAAACGCCGAAATACGCCCAATAAGCAGGAATTTACCAGCGCAGGACCACAGAACCCCACGCCAAACCGCCGCCAATCGCCTCGGTGACCAGCAAATCACCCTGTTTTATCTGTCCACGGGCCTTGCCAACGGACAAGGCGAGGGGAATCGATGCAGCAGAGGTGTTGCCATGATCCTGAACGGTCAAAATCACCTGTTCCATTGGGATGCCCATCTTTTTGGCCGTGCCTGCGATGATGCGGATATTGGCCTGATGCGGCACGATCCAATCAACGTCGCTGTCTCGAAGGCCTGCTTTTTCCAAAGCCGTTTCAGCAGTTTGCGTCAGTTTTTCAACGGCTTGGCGAAACAGAGCATTGCCTTGCATGCGCAAATAGCCCGCAGTTTGCGTGGTGGAAACACCGCCATCCACAAACAACATATCCTTATACCGGCCATCAGAATTCAGGTCAGTGGCCAGAATGCCGCGATCATCGGCGCTGCCGGTGCCGTCCTGGGCCTCTAGAACCAGCGCGCCTGCGCCATCGCCGAACAAAACGCAGGTCGCACGGTCGGTCCAGTCCATGATCCGGCTAAAGGTTTCAGCCCCGATCACCAGCACGCGTTTGGCCTGACCCGACAGGATCAGCGCGTTGGCATTGGCCAGCGCATAGACAAATCCGGCGCAAACCGCCTGCACATCAAAGGCAAACCCGCGCGTCATGCCGATTTCGGCCTGCACCATCGTTGCCACAGACGGAAAAGTGTGATCCGGCGTCGAAGTTGCCACAACAACCGCGTCAATATTATCGGCTGTGCATCCGGCGTCTTTGAGGGCAGCGTTGGCGGCGAAAACGGCCAATTGCGAGGTGGTTTGGCCATCGGCCGCGATGTGGCGGCGTTCGATGCCTGAACGGCTGCGAATCCATTCATCCGTTGTATCCAGCGTTTTTTCAAACTCGCTGTTGGGGACGATGCGGTCGGGCAGGTAATGCCCGACACCAATTGCCACGGCGCGTAAAGTCATTCGATTGCCTGTTATTTTTCTGGTTGTGGATTATCTTGGCGGGCCGAGGATGCAGATGCAACCCTTAGGGCCAGTTTATGGGTGAAATCTGATTGTGACAGGGTGACCGCCAATTGGATCGCCGCCGCTATGCCGGTTTCATCGGCGGACCCATGTGATTTTATCACCGTGCCATTCAATCCCAAGAACACGCCACCATTGACCCGCCGCGGATCAATGCGTTTTTTCAACCGTGTAAGGGATGACAGCGCCAAAATCGAGGCGATGCGTGCAAACGGGGTGGCCTTGAAGGCCTCGCGCAGGAAATCGCTGATCAGGCTTGCAGTGCCTTCGCCGGTTTTAAGGGCCACATTGCCCGTAAACCCATCGGTCACAATTACGTCAACGCGGTCAGACGGAATGTCCCCCCCCTCGACAAAGCCGACAAATTCAAAATTGGCGGCTGCTGCGGCCTCCGAGATCAGCTCATGCGCGACTTTTAACTCGGCGCGCCCTTTATGTTCTTCGGTGCCGACATTCAGCAGGCCAACACGCGGTTGCGCAATGCCCATGCCGTTACGCGCGTAAGAGGCCCCCATTAAGGCGTATTGCAGCAGGTCTTCTTGATCGGCGCGGATGTCCGCGCCAACGTCCAACATAATATTAAAGCCGCCTTTATTGCGCGATGGCCAAAGACAGGCGATGGCGGGGCGGTTGATGCTGGGCAATTTGCGCAGGCGGATCATCGAAACGGCCATCAAGGCACCGGTGTTGCCGCAAGACACACAGACCGAAGCCTCCCCGGTGTTCACAGCCTCAACAGCCGACCACATCGAGGTTTTCTTGCCGTAGCGCATCACATGGCTAGGCTTGGCGTCCATTGTGACAACTTCTTCGGCATGACGCAGCTCGCAACGCTCGGCCAAGCCGGGTTTTTTGGCGAACAGCCCTTCTAACGTGGGCTTGTCACCGCTGACGATAAACCCGATATTCGGATTTTGAGAGGCCGAACGGGAAATGCCGGCAATAACAGCTGCCGGCCCCAGATCGCCGCCCATGGCGTCAACGGAAATAATGGTGCGTTTTGCACTCAGAGTGGTTGGGGTGTTTTTGTCCGATGTCATGCTCTAGGTGCCAAAGCGCGTGCCTTACGCCGCGTCTTCGTCGTCGAAGTCCACGTCGTCAACGACAGCAACAACTTCACGCTCTGCATAGTGACCGCAGTCAGCACAAACGTGATGTGGGCGCTTTAGTTCGCCGCAATTCGGGCACTCAGCAGGGTTGCCAGCAACCAATGCATCGTGCGAACGACGTTCACCGCGGCGTGACCGCGAAATCTTACTCTTAGGAACAGCCATGTCACAACCTCGGGCTAATAGGGGTATATACCCCTGCGTTTCATATCTTTATGTCTCATACGCCAACCGGGGTTGAATATACAACCCATCATCTGCGCGAGCGCGGAACATACTGGGAATTTGAGCTGGCGCAAGGGTTTTTTTGGGCGCTTTGGCATGGTCTATGTTAGGTTCACAACCGCTGACCGTTATTTGTCGTCTTTCAGCTTGTCGCGCAGGGCAGACAGCGCCGCAAAAGGGCGGGCTTCCTCATCTGACATGGGCGCTTTGCCCTCTTCTGTAAATGTACCGGTTTCCAAGTGAGCCCCCTCGGCTTTGGGATACAGCGGCAGCGCCAGCGACAAGGCCTCGACCATCACGGCCTCCATATCTATGTGGCTGCCCAAGGGTTCCACTTCATCTCCCTGCGGCACTTCGATTTCTTCTTCGTCCTCATTATAAACAGGTGGTTGATCAACAAATAGCCGCGCCACCTTTATATCAATGCGGCTGCTGACCGGGGCCAGTGTCACTACACAAGGCTGCACAACCGTGGCCCCCAGATGCCCCTTCAAAGCCCAATCCGCGTCGCCCGATGGCCGGATTTCCCCTGTAAAACGGATTTTGCGCAGGTCAATCAAATCCAGCATTTTGGCAATCGCTTTGCGCTGTTGGGCCTCGGGCTGCACCTCAAAGGCGGTCGGCCCCTTGCTGTTCAATCCCGAGACATGCAGATTTTGTTTGTTCGCTGTCATTTGCTTTGCAACTTCCATTCTTGAACCGCAGTCAAACCTTCTATAAGCCGGACATATAAGGTTCGATTACGATGTGATCAGGGCTAAGGCAAGGGGCGGAGCAAAAGGCTGGGTATGTTAAAACGCGTTGGATACATAAAAAAAGCTGCGCTTGGACTGCTGATATTGGCAGTTAGCGCTTGTGCCGCCACTTTCCAAGACCATGGCTATGTACCAGCGGACACCGATCTGGAACAGATCATCGTTGGTGTTGATACACGCGATTCCGTGGCCGATGCGATTGGGCGTCCAACTTCCATTGGTGTGCTGGAAAGCGGCGGATGGTATTACACCCAAAGCCGCTGGCGCCATTTCGCGTTTAAGGCCCCCAAAATCATTGACCGCCAATTGCTCGCCATCACCTTTACAGAGGCGGGAGTCGTTGAAAACATTGAACGATTCACGCTGGAAGACGGGCGCGTTGTGGTCTTGTCACGGCGCATAACGGACACCAATGTCAAAGGTATTTCGTTTATCCGTCAATTGTTGGGCAACTTTGGCAACTTCAATCCGAGCCAATTGCTAAGCCAGTAAAATTTCACGACTGACCCGGTGCCAAACCGGCGTTGGTCGATAAAATTTTAGCCATTCCCTTTGTTTGATTTGCCCCGATTTACCGGATCGGGCGGATTGGCTGGCGCGGTTTAAACGAATCTTCATTTTAGCAGACAATAGTCCACCTCAATTGTGGACACAGATCCCGGACATGGTGCCTTGCCGTTGTCCTTTGTGTCTCATCGTGTGGAGAACTGGACAATGTCGTTTCTAAACAACATCAAAATTGCTGTAAAACTCCCCTTTATCATGCTGTCACTAAGTGCTGTGGCTCTTATTGCGATGGGGTTTTTTGCTTACAATGAGGCCAAAGGGACGCTGATCCAAAGCGCCGAGGAGCGCATGGAGATCGCGCTGGAAACCAGGTCGGAAAACATTTCGACTTGGTACAAAACTATATCCAGAGAAGTTATTGCGCAGTCCAGCAGCCCGTCTTCACGTCGTGCGGTCAATGAATTTATCGGTGCATGGGCGGCATTGCCGGGAAACAAGACCGACTTTTTGCAAGAAAACTTCCCGGCACCTGATCCGACGGACGCCACAGATGCAGAGTCTCCCGCCGTGATGAATTTCTCTGCGGTGCAAACGGATTACTCGCGCCGCCACCGTCGCCACCATCCAGTCTACGAAACCTTGATGAAACGTAACGCATACTACGATGTTTTCTTGTTCGATTTGGAAGGTAACTTGGTCTACTCGGTCTTGAAAGAGGCTGATTTTGCAACAAATCTTGTTACCGGCACGTTAAACGAATCCGGCTTGGCAACTGCATACAAGCAGGCGTTGACCTTGGGGCCGAATGAAACGGCATTTGTCGATCTGAAACCCTACGCACCAAGCAATGATGATCTAGCAGGATTTATGGCCGCCCCAATTCTATCTGTGAATGGTTCGGTTATGGGGGTTTATGCGATTCAGATATCCACAGAATCCGTCCATGAAGTGTTCGATTCCTATGCTGGTTTGGGTGAAACTGGCATTACATTGGCTGTGGGGCCGGACTACCATCCAAGGCTTGGGTCAAATTACAAGGATGAGGCCGCGATTGCCGGTATCACGGTTGAGCCCGAACTGGTTGATCTTGCATTGTCGGGGGCTTCGGGAATCGCAAATGTTGTTGGGATCAATGGTCAAGATGTCTTGGCTGCCTATGCGCTTGTGCAATTTGGTGACGTCAAATGGGCCCTGATTGCGCAACAAGATATCGACGAAGTGTTGACGTCTGTAGTTGGCGTGCGGAATCGGATGTTGCTCGCTGGTTGGGTTATTGCTGCATTTTCGGCCCTTATTGCAATCTTTTTGGCGCGCAGCGTCGGTAAGCCTTTGATTGGCGTCGGCAAGGCCATGAAACAAGTTGCATTAGAGGGGTATGACACTGAAATTCCGGCGGTTGGCCGTGGTGATGAAATTGGCGAAATCGCATCGATTCTGGAAAATCTGCGTGACACGTTGAAAAAAGCAAAAGATGCTTCTGCTGAAACCTTGTTCAAAGGCACGGCCTTTGAGGGGGCATCTGCCGGTCTCATGATTGTAGATCAGGACTTCACAATTCAATCCGTCAATTCATCTGTTACAAAAATGCTGGTTGAGCATGAAGACCAGTTCAAGAAAGTGAACGCCGATTTTGATGCACTGCAGGTGGTTGGTTGTAACATGGATATTTTCCACGCGATACCAAAGCGAGTGCGTGAGCTTCTGACCGACCCCGCCAACTTGCCATTCCATGCAGAAATTCCAGTTGGAAACACTCGATTTTCTCTGGATATCAACTCTGTACTTGATTCCGACGCGCAACAACTCGGTTGCGTTGTCGAATGGCAAGATGTGACGCAGGCCCGGATGGGAGATGCGGTTCTTAAAGCGATTGATCAGAACCAGGTAATGGCCGAGTTCTCAGCAGACGGTACCTTGTTGCATGCAAATGAACGTTTTCTGAACCTGACAGGCGGCGTTGACAATGGTCAAATTGGCAAAACTGTTCAAACATTGATCGAATTCGACGCAGAAATGGCCGAGCAAAGAGACGCTCTCATAGCGAGCTTAGAGGGAGGAACGTCCATTGTCGGAAGATTTCGTTTGGATGGAGGCGGGGGGGGCGACGGAATTGTGGAGGGCACATTTAACCCTGTGCTGGATCGAAGCGACAAGATGGTTCAGGTTTTGCTTGTGGGCAATGACGTAACTGAGGCCCAGCAATTGATTGAGAAAGCAGAAGCTGCACGTCTTGAACAGGAAAAGGCCCAGGCTGAGGTAGTTGACGCACTCCGTGTTGGTTTGCGCGAGCTTTCAGGAGGCGATCTGACGACTGAAATCACCAACAGTTTCAAGCCGGATTACGAGCAGTTGCGCAATGATTTCAATGGGGCGGTAGGCACCTTGCGAGATGCCATACTGGACGTGGTTGAGAACGCTGAGACCGTTCGTGGAGAAGCATCGGATATCAGCAATGCCGCTGATGATCTGTCACGCCGGACCGAACGACAAGCAGCGACCTTAGAAGAAACGGCGGCATCCCTTGATGAATTAACCGTTAGTGTGCGTTCTGCAGCGGATGGTGCCGAGCAAGCCAACCAAGTGGTAGCGGACGCTAGGGAAAATGCAGAATCCAGCGGAAAAGTTGTGCGAGAAGCCGTTGATGCGATGAGCGAAATTCAATCCTCATCCGGTCAGATTTCACGCATTATCAGTGTGATTGACGACATTGCATTCCAAACAAATTTGCTGGCACTGAACGCCGGCGTCGAGGCTGCAAGGGCTGGTGAAGCAGGGCGCGGATTTGCGGTTGTTGCTTCAGAGGTAAGAGCACTGGCTCAGAGATCATCCGATGCGGCGCGGGAAATCAACGACCTAATTTCCGCAAGCGGACAACACGTGAAACGGGGGGTGGATCTTGTGGGACGGGCTGGCGAAGCTTTGGGCGAAATACTTGAATCCGTATCCAATATATCGAGCCATGTATCCGCAATCGCAATTTCCGCAAGCGAACAATCGTCTGGATTGGTTGAAATCAATACTTCCGTCAATCAGTTGGATCAGGTGACCCAACAAAATGCCGCAATGTTTGAGGAAACGACAGCAGCAAGCCATGCATTGACGAGAGAAGCCGAAACACTTTCCGACACCATGTCCAAATTTCAAACAGGGGCATCCGAGAGTAATGTTGTTGCCCCGGATTTCCAAAGCGATCGTAAGGTCAAGCTACTTCAGGAAAGTGAGGCCATTGAAGATCAAACACGTGTCAATGAAAGTGTCAATCCAGCCGTGAAAACCACCGCTGTTGCACAAGACTCAGCTGTTGCGCAATCCGGTGCGGTTACACAAGCTCTCTCAATTTCTGAAAGTGATTGGGAAGATTTTTAGGACGGCCGGACGCCATCGGTAATTTTGTGCAGTAGAAGAGTGTAAATGAAAAGCATGCCGCTATGCAGTCCTTTGGATGCAAGCAGGGAGCAAACTTGATGAAGACAACCCACATAACTCAGGGTGAATTTGCAACCGCGACTGACGAAAATGCAATGATTACAACCATCTTGGGCTCCTGTGTTTCGGCATGTCTTTGGGACCCTGTTGCTGGCGTTGGTGGCATGAATCATATTTTGTTGCCGCATGGCGCCGGTTGCAACGCAAATGCAATTGGATCCAAGGTGAATGCCATGGAGTTGTTGATCAACGCAATTATAAAGCAAGGTGGTACCAAACAGCGCCTGCAAGCAAAGCTCTTTGGTGGCGGGAAAATGATATCAAAATTCTCCGATGTCGGCGATAGAAACGGAAAATTTGTTCTCTCGTTTTTGGAGGCTGAGGGTATTTCTTGCCTAGGTCAAAGCTTAGGAGGTGATCAAGCAAGGCGAATTCAATTTTGGCCGCATTCGGGTCGAGCACGGCAAAAGCTACTGGGACGCGCCAAACTCCCAGAAGAGCAAATTCAAATTCCAGTAAACACTGTGAACAATGATATCGAACTGTTCTGAGCAGCATAACAATGGGGGAGGTGAAAGGCATCCTAAATCGATGCCTTTTATCAAGCCCCCGACTTTTCCCATTTCAATAGATCAAAGCATTGGAGTTTATGCCTCTAATGCTCTGCCATTTGGCGTAATAATCTTGACCGAGATTGGTTGGGATTTGCTAAACTAAAACGGGCAACCTGAGTGTACAAACCCTCTGGGTAAGCGCTCGTTTACAGTGATACATTTGTTGAGGGTCTATGAATGGCGTTTCACCGGCATCCTCAAGTTGTTGCCGCTA
>DEIK01000130.1 GCA_002352425.1 Rhodobacteraceae bacterium UBA2776 | reverse complement strand
CACCACAATCCGGTCGGCAAGGCTTAGCACTTCGTCCAAATCCTCGGAGATCAACACCACGCCCGCCCCGCGTTTACGCGCTTCCATCAGGCGGCGCGCCACCTCGCCTGCTGCGCCAAAATCAAGCCCGCGTGTGGGCTGATTGGCAAGGATCACCAAGGGTTCTTTTTCCAGCACCCGCGCCAAAATCAACTTTTGAATGTTGCCACCAGACAGCAACGCCGCGCGGGCCTGCGCACCGGGACCGCGCACGTCATAGGCTTTGATCAAATCATCCGCGTGATCCGATATCGCGCCTTTGCGCAGAAAGCCGTGGCGCTGCACATCATTATCACCCAATCGCTCCAGCACCAGGTTTTCGGCCACCGTCATCGAGCCGACGACACCATCGTGATGCCGGTCCTCGGGGATGCGCCCAACGCGGGCCTTGATCATGCCTTTGGGTGTCGGTGCAACCACCACGTCCCCCGCCAAAGCAATCGTGCCGCTGTCAGGCCGCGTTAGCCCCGAAATCAATTGCGCCAACGCCGATTGCCCGTTTCCAGACACCCCCGCCACGCCGACAATCTCACCTGCATTCAAACATAAAGACAGGTTATTCAATGAGTTACGCGCATTTTCGCGCTGCACCGTGACGCCGGATAATTCCAAAACAGGCGCGCCAACCTCGCAGGTCTCGCGCTCTGGCAAGGCGGTTTCCTCGCCCACCATCAGGGTTGCGATCTGTGTGTTGTCCGCGTCCGCCGTAACCAGCTCGCCAACCTTTTTGCCGTGCCGCAGCACCGCAATCCGGTCAGAGAACGCCAGAACCTCGTGCAGCTTATGCGAGATAAAGATCACCGATAGACCGTTTAAAACCATCTTGCGCAACGCCAAAAACAGGCTGTCGGCCTCTTGCGGTGTCAATACGGCGGTGGGTTCGTCCAACACCAAAACACGGGCGTCATGAAACAATGCTTTCAAAATTTCGACCCGTTGACGCTCGCCCACCGACAACGCGCCGATCTTCTCGTCCAGCGGGGCGATCAAGCCGCTTTCTTGCATCAAACCCTCGATCTTGGCCCGTGCTGCGCGCCGGTTACGCCGCAGCCCCCATAGGCTCTCGGACCCGAGTAAAATGTTATCCAATGCGCTTAGATTTTCGGCCAAGGTGAAATGTTGATGCACCATACCAATCCGCGCATCAATTGCGGCCTGCGCATTGCCAGCGGGCAGGCGTTTGGCCACACCATCTTCGCCAACAATTTCCACATAGCCCGCATCGGGCGTGTAATGACCAAACAACATGTTCATCAGCGTGGTTTTACCGGCCCCGTTTTCACCGAGCAGCGCCAAGACCTCGCCATGTTGCAACGTCAGGTCAATGGCGTCATTGGCAACGACATCGCCAAAACGTTTGGTCAGACCCGCAAGAGTCAGGATAGCTGGTTTTTTCATGAGGATGCGGGGCACTGAATTTGCATCAGCGCCCCTAACTTTCTACTTGTCGGAAACCGGCTCTTCGTCGTTCACTGTCACTGTAAACGAGCCGTCCAAAATCGCCGCCTTTTTGGCATCAATCGCCGAAACCACATCAGCCGCAACCAATGCGCCGTCAACAATCACCGACCCGCCGCCATGTTCCATATAGCTATACTGGCCGTAATCTTCGGCCTTATATGTACCGCCAGCCACAGCCGCGATGGCGTGGTCAATGGTCGGCTCCATATGCCAAATCGCCGAGGACAGGATCGTGGCAGGGTAATCCGCCGAAGTGTCGATCACATTGCCAATCGCCTTGGCCCCGCGTTCAACAGCCGCATCCGACACGCCAAAGCGTTCTGCATACATTACGTCAGCCCCTGCATCCATCATCGCAAAGGCGCTCTCCTTGGCTTTGGGTGGGTCGTACCAGCTGTCGATAAAGTTGACGAGGAACTTGACCTCGGGGTTGGTTTCGCGCGCGCCCTCCATAAAGGCGTTCATCAACCGGTTCACTTCGGGGATCGCAAAACCACCGACCATGCCGATGACATTTGACTTGCTGGCAGCCCCTGCCGCCATGCCCGATAAATAGGCTGGCTCGTGGATGAAGTTGTCAAACACCGACAGGTTGTCGCCTGAAGGCTCGAATGACGAGCCCATCAAAAACGCGGTCTCGGGGTAATCGGCGGCCACTTTACGTGCCGCGCGCTCCAGACCGAAAATTTCACCCACAATCAACTGCTGGCCCGCCTCGGAATACTCGCGCATCACCCGTTCGTAATCGGTGTTGGCGACATTCTCGGAAAACACATATTCGATGTCGCCACGTTGCTCGGCAGCTTGCAGTGCGATATGAATACGGCTGATCCATTGCTGTTCGACTGGCAGGGTGAAAATACCCGCCACTTTGACCTTATCGGCCAGTGCGGCACCAGCGGACATCATCGTCCCCGCCGCCACAAATGACGCCAAAACCGTGCGCCTTGTCCATGTTTTTAGAATTGTCATAGCTAACTCCCAAGTGGCTGTGTGATCATAGCGTGCGATTTTTTTATCAATCGGTCAAGAATTTTCAGAATCGACCGCGACGCTCAACCTCAAGCAAAGCACAGCAAGGGGCAGCATTCAACCGCCCAGCTGGGGGCGCATCGCTTGATAGATCACGGCTGTTGCAACATTGGCCAAGTTCAAGGACCGCACCAGTTTGCTCCGCATTGGCAGGTTGAACATTCGGTCATCCAGTCCTTCTAATATCTCAGGCGGCAGGCCCCTGGATTCGCAACCAAACACCAAATAGGCATCTTGTTGATACGCGGGTTCATAGAAGCTTTGCGCACCATCTTCCTCAAAGAAATACAGGCTGTCGCGGGGTGGTTTGCGATCTGCCATAAAGCTGTGCCAATCGTCATATTCGCTAAGCTGGACATGTTTCCAGTAATTCGTTCCGGCCCGCTTCACAGCCTTTTCATCCAACGAAAATCCGTAGGGTTTGATCAAGATCAGCTCAAGTTCCAGCGCCACACAGGTCCGCCCGATCGCCCCTGTATTATATGGAATCTCGGGCGTCACTAATACCATTTTAAGGCAAGGGTTAGACATTGGATAACTCGGCTCTTTACGTCACGGCGGCCGGATCGGCCCGTTGCTGGGCACCTGTTACCGCAACTTGGGCGTGGATCACAACGCCAATTTCACCCAAGCAACAAGGCAAAGCGATCCAAATCGCCATCCCCCTCGACCTGTACCAAATCACGTAACCTGCACAGGTCAGCGGCGGCGCAGTTGGCGTCCGTGTAGCTGCCGAGCGCCCCCGTATCCAACCCGGCCAGAGCCATCGCAACACAGATCCGATAGCTGAACTTCGCCTCAAGCCCCGTAGCACCAACCTGTTGCGCCACGGCGAGAGTGGCTGAAAATACCGCCACACTCGGATGGCCAATAGTTTTCCTGTCGCCACCAACTGGACCTATTCAGATGGGCGATCTGGCCCTATTCTCGAACGAACCCAAGCCCTATCCCTGCTGATGAACTGTCGCCATACCGCATGGCAACCCGCTGCCCTCATGTGAATAACCAAAGGAATTCCGCCATGAAAATGACAACCGAAGAAGCCTTCGTAAAAGTGCTGCAAATGCACGGAATTGAACACGCTTTTGGCATCATTGGTTCAGCCATGATGCCGATTTCCGATCTGTTCCCGCAAGCCGGGATCAAGTTTTGGGACGCCGCCCATGAATGTAACGCGGGCATGATGTCAGATGGCTATACGCGCGCGACGGGTAAAATGTCGATGATGGTGGCGCAAAACGGCCCTGGCATCACAAACTTTGTCACCCCCGTGAAAACCGCCTATTGGAACCACACGCCGCTCCTGCTGGTCACCCCTCAAGCCGCCAACGCCACCATTGGTCAGGGCGGTTTCCAAGAGGTCGAGCAAATGGCCCTGTTCAAAGACATGGTCGCCTACCAGGAAGAGGTCCGCGACCCACGCCGCATCGCCGAAACCCTGAACCGCGTGATCCTGCAGGCCAAACGCGCCTCGGCCCCCGCACAGATCAACGTGCCGCGCGATTTCTGGACCCAAGTGATCGACATCGAACTCCCACAGATCGTTGAGTTCGAGCGCCCCTCGGGCGGCGAAGACGCCTTGGCGAAAGCTGCCGATCTGCTGTCATCCGCCAAATTCCCCGTCATCCTGAACGGGGCCGGCGTGGTGATCGGTGGCGCGATCGACGCCTCGATGAAGCTGGCCGAAACGCTGGATGCGCCTGTGGCCTGTGGTTATCAGCACAATGACGCCTTCCCCGGCTCGCACCCGTTGTCCGTTGGCCCACTGGGCTACAACGGTTCCAAAGCGGCGATGGAATTGATCTCAAAGGCCGATGTGGTGCTGGCGCTTGGCACCCGTTTGAACCCGTTTTCAACCCTGCCGGGATACGGCATTGATTACTGGCCAACACAGGCCAAAATCATTCAGGTCGACATCAACCCGGACCGCATCGGCCTGACCAAACCCGTCACCGTCGGCATCATTGGGGATGCCCAAAAGGTTGCCAGTGGCATCCTGTCCCGCCTGTCCAGCACAGCGGGCGACGACGGCCGCGACGCGCGCAAAGCCACAATCAGCAAAACCAAATCTGCATGGGCACAAGAATTGACTTCAATGGACCACGAGGACGACGATCCGGGCACCACATGGAACGAGCGCGCGCGTGATCGCGAGCCTGCCAAAATGTCACCGCGCATGGCGTGGCGGGCGATCCAATCGGCCCTGCCAAAAGATGCGATCATTTCGTCCGACATCGGCAACAATTGCGCCATCGGCAATGCCTACCCAACCTTTGAAAATGGCCGCAAGTATCTGGCACCCGGCCTGTTTGGGCCTTGCGGCTATGGCTTCCCTGCCATTTGCGGCGCGAAAATCGGCACGCCTGAAGTGCCCGTTGTTGGCTTTGCGGGTGACGGCGCCTTCGGGATTTCCATGAATGAAATGGTATCCGTGGGCCGCGACGAGTGGCCCGCCATCACCATGGTGATTTTCCGCAACTACCAATGGGGGGCTGAAAAACGCAACACCACACTTTGGTATGAAGATAATTTCGTTGGCACCGAGTTGGACGTTGATGTGTCCTACGCCGGAATCGCTCAAGCTTGTGGGTTGGTAGGCGTGCAGGTTACCTCAATGGACGAGCTGACAGCGGCATTGGATGTGGCTGTTAAGGCCCAGATGAAAGAGGGTAAAACCACATTCATCGAAATCCTGCTGAACCAGGAATTGGGCGAGCCGTTCCGCCGTGACGCCATGAAGAAACCGGTTTCGGTGGCAGGCATCTCCGCCGACGATATGCGTCCGCAAAAGGTGTAAAACAATGAGCAAACAGGGGCCAGTATCCGGTGACATTCTTGTCTTGAATGCTGGCTCCTCCTCGATCAAATTTGCGTTGTTTGACGGGGATTTGGTTGAGAAACATGCAGGTCTGGCCGCCCAGATCGGCGAGGATAGCACCCTAACGATTGATGGCCAAACACAGGCCGCTGCCCTACCTGACCACGCCGCCGCTTTGACTTGCCTCCTGACAGCACTCAAAGCCCTTGGCACAACACCCGAAGTGCTGTGCGCCGCCGCCCACCGCGTTGTGCATGGCGGTGCATCTTTGACCCAGCCACAGCCTGTCACCCCCGAGGTTCAGGCTGAAATCGCCGCCTGTACCCCGCTGGCCCCGCTGCACAATCCGCATAACCTTGCCGCGATCACAGCGCTGGCCAAAATCGCACCCGATTTACCACAATACGTCAGTTTCGACACCGCTTTTCACGCCACCAACCCACGCGTTGCCACCCGCTACGCGATCCCCAAAATGTTGGAAACCCAAGGCATCCGGCGCTACGGTTTTCACGGGTTGTCCTACAGTTCATTGGTGCAAAACCTGCCAACCCTGACAGGCTCCAAGCTGCCCTCGCGCTTGTTGGCGTTTCACCTTGGCAACGGGGCCAGCCTATGTGCCATTAAGAACGGTCAATCCATTGCCACCACAATGGGCTATTCGCCACTGGACGGTTTAACCATGGGGACACGGTCCGGGGGCATTGACGCAAACGCGGTGCTGCGGTTGGTCGAAATGCACGGGGTTGAACGGGTCAAAGCGATCCTGAACAACGAAAGCGGCTTGCTGGGTCTGTCGGGGGGCAAATCCGACATGCGCAACCTGATGCTGGATGCCTCGGCTGACAGTGACTTTGCCATTGAACATTTTTGCTATTGGAGCCTGCGCCATGCCGGATCCTTAATCGCAGCGATGGAGGGGTTGGACGCCATCGCCTTCACCGGTGGCATCGGTGAAAATGCAATTGCCGTGCGGGCGCGGATTTTGCGCGGGTTGGAATGGGCAGGGGTTAAAATGAACCCCGACGCCAATCACCGCAACTCCGCCAAACTGCATGCCGAAACTTCAAAAATAGACGTCTGGTTGGTCCCTGCTCAAGAAGAACGAATGATCGCCAAAGACGCGCTTTCACTGATCGGAGCCTGACATCCCAGCCCAGCACACCCTGTCAATGCCTTATAGGGCAGCCGTGACGGCTGTTGCTGCGACAATGTCGTCAATGCTGGCACCGCGAGACAAGTCGCAAACCGGCTTGGCAAACCCCTGCAAGAACGGGCCAACCGCCTGCGCACCAGCCAATTCCTGGACCAATTTATATGCGATATTGCCAGCATCCAGTGACGGAAAGATCAGCACATTTGCATCACCACCGCAAACGCCTTTGGCCGCCGCTATTGACGCATTCAGCGCCGCATCCGCTTGCACTGGGCCAATCACATCGCCCAGCATCCCCGCGGCCTCGGCCACCAAATCAACAGACGCGCCGGCACCCGAAGTGCCGGTTGAGAACGACAACATCGCCACCCGCGCATCCCCCAGCAATGCCGCCCCTGATAGTGCCGACGCCCGCGCAATATCGGCCAACGCCGCCGCATTCGGAGCCACATTTACCGCGCAATCGGCAAATACCAATTCGCGACCGTCCGGAAATATCATCAGGAAAAATGATGATGGCACCGTGACCCCATCCGTCATGCCAATCGCAATCGACGCCGCCTCAATCACACGGCGCGTCGCGCTGACCGCGCCTGCCACCATCACGTCGGCCTGCCCTGCGGCCACCATCGCCGCACCCCGGATCAGTGGTTTTTGCAACATGCGTCGCGCCAAGGCTTCTTTCATCGGGCGGGTCGCCAACAGCGCCGCCAGTTGCGCGTCATCCGCATCAACCAATCCAATCGGCGCAGCCAAGCCCTCAGCCTCTAACCGCCCCATCGCGACGTCAATGCGCGCATCTTCCCCTGCCTCGGGGAACACCACCCGCAATTTGCGTGCCCGCGCCCGCGCATATAAATCTTCCAGAACCGACATCAAAAAATCCTCTTTCACCACAATCGAAAGGACACCGATATGACCGATCCCGTCAAGATCAATCGCGGCCTCAAAGGCATCTACTTTGAGCGCTCCGCCACCAGCCACATTGATGGTGCCAAAGGCGAATTGTCCTATAGCGGCTACTCGATCCACGATCTGGCCACGCAATCATCCTTCGAGGAAGTCGCCTATCTGCTGATCTATGGCGAGTTACCAACCGCAAACGCGTTGGCTGACTTTGACGCAAGGCTCAAAGCCGCCCGCACTCTGCCACCAGAAATCTACAAAGTGATCAAGCAAATCCAATCCGGTCACCCTATGGATGTTTTGCGCACAGCAACTTCGGCCTTGGCCGCTTTGGACGCCAATAGCACCGACACCTCTGAACAAGGCTTCATAGACAACGGCATCAAACTGACTGCCCAAGTACCAATGATCGTCGCGGCTCATGACGCCATTCGCAACGGGCGCACACCGGTGAAACCAGATATGAGCCTTGGCCATGCCGCCAACTGGTTGTGGATGCTAAAGGGCGAAGTTCCCAGCGTTGATGCTGCCCGTTTGGCTGACGTTGATTTCATCCTGCACGCCGAACACGGCTCTAACGCGTCCAGCTTTGCCGCCCGCGTCACAGTTGGCACCGACGCCAATCTGCACGGCGCGATTGTTACCGCCCTGTCCACCCTCGCAGGTCCAGCCCACGGCGGGGCCGCCGAGGACGTTATGAAAATGGTCGCGGAAATCGGCAGCGCCGAAAACGCCGCCGCCTATGTCAAAGCAAAACGCAAAAACCGCGAAGCTGTGACCGGATTTGGCCACCGCGTCTACCGCGCCGAAGACCCGCGGGCCCGCCACATGCGCGATGGCGTCAAAAAGCTGTCTCAAGAAATGGGTCAACCCGAATGGTACGACATCCTGCAAGCCGTGGTCGACGCCATGCACCCCTATGCGCGTCACGGCTTAAACGTGAACGTCGATTTTTACTCTGGCGTGATTTACCAATTGCACGGCATCCCGATGGACCTCTACGTGCCTATTTTCGCCATAGGCCGTGTGCCGGGATGGGTAATCCAATGCATTGAGCAACGACGCTCGGGCATTCTGATCCGCCCACTAACCCTATACAACGGCCCCGACATGCGCCCCTATGTGCCAACAAACGAACGCTAATTGGATTAGTCACATATCAATACATACAAATTATTGCATGTCAGTGACGGATTTTGTAAACCGGATGCAAACAACGCTGGACACGATTCCGGCACAAAACAGACAGGGACCCCATGACGCACCATCAGCCTGCGATTGAAACTTCGCCAAAGGTCTCGGACGAGGTCCGCAAAACCACTTGTTACATGTGCGCCTGCCGTTGTGGCATCAATGTGCATATGAAAGACGGTAAAGTCGCCTATATCGAGGGCAACCGCGACCATCCGGTCAACAAAGGTGTGCTTTGTGCCAAGGGTTCGGCTGGCATCATGCAGGTCAACGCGCCGTCGCGTTTAAAAAACCCGATGAAACGGGTTGGCCCGCGCGGGTCAGGTGAGTTCGAAGACATCACGTGGGAAGAGGCGCTGACCATCGCCACCGATTGGCTAAAACCCCTGCGCGAAACCGCGCCAGAAAAGCTTGCGTTTTTTACGGGTCGCGACCAATCTCAAAGCTTCACCGGCATGTGGGCGCAAAACTACGGCACCCCGAATTACGCAGCCCACGGCGGATTTTGTTCCGTCAACATGGCCGCCGCTGGTATCTACACCATGGGCGGCGCGTTCTGGGAGTTTGGCCAACCAGACTGGGACCGCGCCAAATTGTTGATGTTCTTTGGCGTCGCCGAAGACCATGATTCAAACCCGATCAAGATGGGCATTGGTCGCCTCAAGGGCAACGGCGGCAAAATTTACGGCGTCAACCCGATCCGCTCGGGCTATAACGCGGTGGCAGATGAATGGGTCGGCATCACGCCGGGCACCGACGGGTTGTTCATTCTGGCTCTGGTGCATGAATTACTAAAGGCGGGCAAGGTTGACCTGAACTATTTGGCGCAGTTCACAAACACGCCGGTTTTAGTCAATGATGATCCGAAATCAGACGCTTACGGCATGTTCTTGCGCAACAAGGCTGGCAAAATGCTGGTTATTGATCGCAAAACCGGCAAACCCGCTGCCTTTGATAAAAAAGGCGTCAAACCCGATTTGGGCGCCAGTCATAAGGTTGGCAAGACCCCGTATCGCACCGTGTTTCAACTGATGGCCGAACGCTATCTGTCCGATGAATACGCCCCCGATGCGGTGGCCGAGCGCTGCGGCATCACGGCGGGCCGTATCCGCGCGATTGCGGCTGACATCGCCCGCGTTGCCTTTGATGAGGCGTTCGAGCTGGACATCCCGTGGACCGATTTTCGCGGTGACAAACACGAAAAAATGCAAGGGCGACCCGTCGCGTTCCACTCGATGCGCGGAATTTCGGCCCACTCCAACGGGTTCCAAACCGCCCGCGCCCTGCACATGTTGCAAATCATTCTGGGCAGCGTCGAGGCCCCCGGCGGGTTCCGCTTCAAACCGCCCTACCCCAAACCGGTCGAGGGTCACCCGAAACCGCATTTCGAGGTCACCCCCGGTAAACCGCTGAACGGCCCGCATCTGGGCTATCCGCAAGGGCCCGAGGATCTGGGACTAAAGCCCGATGGCACAGCCGTGCGCATCGACAAGGCGTTCACGTGGGAAAACCCTATGTCCGCTCACGGGCTGATGCACATGGTGATTTCCAACGCCCACGCCGGTGATCCCTACAAAATCGACACCCTGTTTATGTTCATGGCCAACATGTCGTGGAACTCGTCGATGAACACCTCTGGCGTCATGGACATGCTGACCGACAAAAACGCCGACGGCGAATACGTGATCCCGCGTATCATCTATTCCGATGCTTATTCATCGGAAATGGTCGCCTATGCCGACCTGATCTTGCCCGACGCCACCTACCTTGAACGCCACGATTGCATTTCGCTGCTGGATCGCCCGATCTGCGAAGCCGACGCGATGGCCGACAGCATCCGCTGGCCGGTGGTTGAGCCGGACCGCGATGTGCGCGGTTTTCAATCCGTGCTGGTTGATCTGGCTGTGCGTCTGGGTCTGCCCGGATTTGTCGATGAAAAAGGCAGCGCCATTTATCAGGATTATGCCGACTATATCGTCAATCACCAGCGCCGCCCCGGTGTTGGCCCACTTGCAGGATTTCGTGGCAAAGACGGCAAATCTGTGGGGCGCGGCGAGCCGAACCCAGACCAGATGCAAGCCTACATCGACAACGGCGGATTCTTTGAAACCCACGTCCCAAAAGAGGCCAGCTATTTCAAACCCTGGAACGCGGCCTATCAAAAATGGGCCGTCGAAGTTGGCCTGTTTGATCACGAGCAACCTTACCTGTTCTCGGTCTACTCCGAACCGATGCGCAAATTTCAGGCGGCCGCCGAAGGCATTGGCGAACATCAACCACCAGAGCATCTACGCGATCAGCTCAAACGCTCGATGGACCCGCTGCCAATCTGGTATGCCCCCAACGTGGAGGCGGCCGAAGACGGAGGTGAATTCACTGTCAACGCCCTGACCCAACGCCCGATGGCGATGTATCACTCATGGGGCACACAAAACGCATGGCTGCGCCAAATTCACGGCCATAACCCACTGTATGTGCCTACAAAATTGTGGGAACAACACGGGTTTTCCGAGGGCGATTGGGCGCAAGTTTCCTCGCCACATGGCAAAATCACCGTCCCCGTGTCGCATATGGCAGCGCTGAACGGCAACACCGTCTGGACTTGGAACGCGATCGGCAAACGCAAAGGCGCATGGGCGCTGGATGAGGGCGCGCCAGAGGCCACCAAAGGGTTCTTGCTGAACCACCTGATCCACGAATTGCTACCGCCCAAAAAGGACGGTATGCGCTGGAACAACTCGGACCCTGTCACAGGGCAAGCCGCGTGGTTTGACCTGAAGGTGAAGATCGAAAAGGTCACCGCCCCGGCTGAATCACAACCCGCCTTCCCGCCAATCAAATCACCGGTTGGCAAAGGTCCCAAAAACCTCGCATGGAAGGTTGGCAAATGAGCGTTCAATTTTATAACACCCGCCCTCCGGTCGAACCATATCTCGCAAATATTGGTGAAAATGAATTAGACATTGTTAACTCCCTTCTTGAACGGAATGATGTTCACTGGCGAATTGACCCATATGGCAATACAAAGCTAACAAAAGTACAAATTCTGTCGCTCACTTCAATTCTGAAAGACAAACAACAAGCGGCTTTATTTACAAAACTTGATGCACTCGCTCAGCATGAAACAGTTTATGGTTACGGGGATTAATGACATGACACAGCTTCCCCAAACCACCGACAAAAAGCTCGGCCTTGTTATTGATCTGGACACTTGCGTTGGCTGTCAGGCCTGCGTGATTTCCTGCAAAGGTTGGAACACCGAAAACTACGGCGCACCCTTGTCCGATATGGATGCTTATGGTGCAAATCCGTCAGGCACATTCCTGAACCGTGTGCATAGCTTCGAGGTACAGCCCGACACTGGCGGCTGCGCCCAAACCGTGCATTTCCCCAAATCCTGTCTACACTGCGAAGACGCCCCTTGCGTCACGGTTTGCCCAACGGGCGCCAGTTATAAACGCGGCGAGGACGGCATTGTTTTGGTCGATGAGGACGCCTGCATCGGTTGTGGCCTTTGCGCATGGTCCTGCCCTTACGGCGCACGTGAATTGGACCAAGCCGCTGGTGTGATGAAGAAATGCACCCTGTGCATTGACCGCATCTATAACGAAAACCTGCCCGAAGTGGACCGCGTGCCATCCTGCGTGCGGACCTGCCCCGCCGGCGCGCGCCACTTTGGCGATTTCGCCGATCCCGACAGCGACGTTAGCAAGCTGGTGGCGGAACGCGGCGGTATGGACCTGATGCCCGAACAAGGCACCAAGCCCGTCAATAAATACCTGCCACCACGGCCCAAAGACACCTTGCAAGAGGTTGACGCCTCTGCCCCCATTCTGAACCCCGTCGCCGAGACCCCCAAAGGGTTCCTTGGTTGGCTCGACAAAGCATTGGAGGCCCTCTAGATGCATCCTGCCCCCTCCGTCATATTCTTCACCGTCTTCTCCGGCCTTGGCTTTGGCTTTCTCACATGGCTTGGCGTTGGCATTCCTGCCCCCCAAGGCTGGGCCGCGTTCCCGTATTTCTTCGTCGCCTTCGCGATGGCCGTCGGTGGATTGATCGCCTCGACCTTCCACCTTGGCAATCCGAAAAACGCGCTCAAGGCCTTTAGCCAATGGCGCACCAGTTGGCTGTCACGCGAAGCATGGATGGCTGTTTTGACCCTGAGCGCCATGGGCATCTTTGCCGCCGCCAACATCTTCCTCAATATCTCGATGCCACCGCTTGGGATCATCGGCGCGATCATGGCCCTGATCACGGTCTACACCACCTCGATGATGTATGCGCAGCTGAAAACCGTGCCGCGCTGGAACCACTGGACAACGTCCCTGCTGTTTATCCTGCTGGCGCTTGGTGGCGGTGCGATTTTAGCCGCCGACAGCCTTGGCACCATTTTGTTCATCGGTCTTGCGGCACTGGCGCAAATCTACGTCTGGGATGCCGGTGACAAACGCTTTGCCAAGCGCGGCCATAGCATCGAAACCGCCACGGGCCTTGGCGATATGGGCAAGGTGCGCATGTATGAAGCACCCCATTCAGGCACCAACTACCTGTTGACGGAAATGGTCTATGTGATTGCGCGCAAACACGCCATCAAACTGCGTATCATCGCCTTTATCTTGGCCTATATCGCCCCAATGTTGCTGGCGATCATCTCGGGCCGCGGGTTTGATCTCTATATCCTCGCGCTGATCGTTCATATTGTCGGCATCCTTGCCCAACGCTGGCTGTTCTTTGCCGAGGCCGAACACGTCGTCGGTCTCTATTACGACAAGCGCTGAGCCAGCGAAAAAAGCCGTAAGGCTTGATAAGCGGTCACTCAACGTTGCTTATCAACACTCGTCCAACCCGAAAGGTTGCGGTCGCTGTGATCCGTTCCTAGCTGCCCGTCGCCGCCTTGTACCAAGCCACGATCAAAGCGCGGTCTTCTTCCTCTAGATAGGTCACACTGGGTGGCGGCATCGCGTGGGTCACGCCGGCTTGCAAATAAATCCGCTTGGCTTCAAGCGCGACCTGCGCTTCGGTCTCTAAATGCACCCCCTTGGGTGCCCAGGGGATACCATCGAACCCGGGCTCTGCCGCATGGCACATCGAGCAATTGCCCACGACCACATCGTAAGCATCCTCAAACCCATCGGCATCGACGAACCGCTGGATCGACGGCGCAAGACTGGCTTCGTCCTCCGGCTCGCTCATCGGCGCGGTCAGGGACGACAACCAGACAATGACCAGGAACAGCACCGTGGTCGCCGCCCATGTCCACATCGGCTTGCCTTTGCCGGCATGCATCGAGTTGAAATAGTGCCGGATCGTCACCCCCATCAGGAACACCAAAGCCGCAATCAACCAATTATACTGTGACGCAAACGCCAGCGGATAATGGTTTGACAGCATCAGGAATATCACTGGCAACGTCAGATAATTGTTATGGGTCGAGCGTTGCTTGGCGATTTTGCCATACTTCGGATCAGGCGTGCGGCCCGCGCGCAAATCACCCACCACAATGCGCTGGTTCGGCATGATGATCACAAACACATTCGCCGTCATAATGGTCGCCGTAAACGCCCCCAGATGCAGCAGCGCGGCGCGGCCCGTGAACACCTGCGTATAGCCCCAAGCCATCGCGACAAGGATGATATACAGCAGCACCATCAGCCGCGTGTTATCCTCGCCAAATTTGCTTTTGCAAATCAGATCATAGGCAATCCAGCCAAACGCCAGCGATCCCAGTGAAATCAGGATCGCCTGCCAGGCCGGAATATCCAGCACATTCGGGTCCACCAAATACAGCTCGGCCCCCATGTAATAGACCAGAATCAGCATCGCGAAACCGGACAGCCATGTCGTATAGCTCTCCCACTTGAACCAGATCAGATGCTCGGGCATCCGGTCTGGTGCGACCAGATATTTCTGCACGTGGTAAAACCCGCCACCATGCACCTGCCATTCCTCACCATTCACCCCTTGCGGCATATCCGGCGCTTTGCGCAGCCCCAAATCCAGCGCGATGAAATAAAACGATGACCCAATCCAAGCGATGCCGGTGATCACATGCACCCAACGCACCGCGAGCTCCAGCCAAGCTTCTAAAATTACATAATCCATGACACGCCCTCCGCTTTTTTTACCAGCCTATACCAAAACTCTCTTTTCTGTTAATCCATTAAATGGGTGAATACTTTCAATAGGGTTTTGATAATAACATGGCCTATATCAAAAACATCAGCATGTTTGTGCGGGTCTATGAACTTGGATCAATGTCCGCTGCCGCCCGCGATCAACGCACATCCCCTGCCGTGGCCTCCAGCCGGATTTCCGAGCTGGAAAAGCATCTGGGCGTACGCCTGTTCAATCGCACCACCCGCGCCTTGCAACCCACTGAAAACGGCAAGATTTTCTACATCGGTGCCCGTAACATCCTATCCGCTATCGCCAGTGCCGAGGCCGATATTATCGACGCCGAGAGAAACCCCCGCGGCACGGTTTTTATTGCAGCGCCTTTGGGCGTAGGTCGGCGTTTCATCGCACCCTTTGTACCGGATTTCAAAGCGGCCTACCCGCAGATCGAGGTTCGCTTGCGTCTGTCCGATCGCTTGGTCGACATCACCACCGAAGGGCTAGACGTCGCCTTTCACATGGGGCCGCTGGCCGACAGCTCGCTAAAGATGCGCACCATTTCGACTTGCCCCCGCCTGCTCTGCGCCGCTCCCGCCTACATCGCGCAGCGCGGTAATCCTGCCGACGGCGACGCCCTGATCCGCGACCAACACGCCTGTCTAAACCTGCGCTATCCCGGCGCGCAGGAATTCCAATGGGCCTTGCAAACCAAGGACGGTGTTAAACGCTACGACGTCTCAGGCCCGTTTGAATCCGATGACGGCGACGTGCTGACCGAATGGGCGCTGCAAGGACATGGCATCATCCTAAAACCAGTTTTTGAGGTCGCCGAACCCCTGCGCTCCGGCGCCCTGATCCCCGTCGCAACAGCAACACCCCCGATGGAAACCCAACTGGTCTGCCTGTATCCGCCACACAAAATCAAAGACACCAAGGTCCAGCTGTTCGTCGAGTTCATCACCGAACGCTGCAAAGCCGAAATGGAGCGGCAAACGGTGGGGCTGTAAAAGCACCCACAAGCCGGACGAACGACGGACCGCCGGGTTGGCGACAGATCTTACAACTGGGCACTTTATTCCTGCAAAGCAGCCCATTCTCACTCGCCATCACACAGCCCACAAATCGCCGACCCGATGGGGCGGGTCGGCGATCGTCCGGCGGCTTCGCCTTGATTCCGG
>DEIK01000055.1:65262-68398 GCA_002352425.1 Rhodobacteraceae bacterium UBA2776 | reverse complement strand
CAACATGCCCAAGCGCACGCTTTCCAGCTCTTCCATCCAGTCGTCGCGCAGCACTTTGTCCTCCAAAATCATCGTCACCAGACGGGCACCGTGATCCGGTGGAAAAGAAAAATTCTGCCGGTTCAAAAACGCCAAGGTGCTTTGCGCCAAGGACTGGTTGTCAGCGCCCTGCGACACGGTCATCAAGATGCCTGTCCGCTCGCGATAGATCCCGAAGTTCTTGGAACAGCTGGCCGCGATGATGGTTTCCGGCATGGTTGAGGCAACCATACGCACCGCCGCCGCGTCCTCCTGCAACCCGTCGCCAAAGCCCTGATAGGCGATGTCGATAAAGGGCACTGCGCCGGTGTCTTGCAAGCTGGCAATCACCTCGGCCCATTGCGCCAAATTCAGGTTGGCGCCTGTCGGGTTGTGGCAACAGCCGTGCAACAGCACAACGTCGCCCGCTTTTACTCCTGCCAGATCAGCCATCATGCCGTCGAAATCAACGCCGCATGTTTCATCGTCGAAATAGCGGTACTCGGCCATTTTCATGCCAACATAGTTGATGATGGACGGGTGGTTTGGCCATGTCGGGTTGGACAGCCAGATTGTCGCGTCAGGGCTGGCCATTTTGATCAGCTCAACCGCTTGACGGATCGCGCCTGTGCCGCCTGGAGTGGCTGCTGCGGCAACACGATCACGTGGCACGGAATCGCCCAGCACCAGATTGATCATCGCGTCGGCATAGTCAGGCTCGCCGGCGAGGCCGGTGTATTTCTTGGTGGTCTCAACCTCCCACAGCTGTTTCTCGGCAGCCTTGATCGCCCGCATCACCGGTGTGTTGCCATTGGCGTCCTTATAGATGCCAACGCCAAGGTCAATCTTGTCACTGCGCGGATCTTCGCGAAACATCTTCATCAGCTTAAGGATGTTATCGGCGGGCTGTGCTTTTAGGTTCGTTAACATGTGCTTACTCCGTTTCAATTTTCAAATCGCTGGGCATGCCCCATTCGGACCATGAGCCATCATAAATCGCGTGGTTCATGTGCCCAAGGCGCGTCATCGCAAGGGTGACGATATTCGCCGTCACACCCGAGCCACAGGTGGCGATCACCGGCTTGGACAGATCAATGCCCGCCGCCTTGAATATGGCCGTTAGTTTCGCATTGTCTTTCAGGGTGCCGTCTGCGTTCAGCAGGCTGGCATAATAGACATTCTTGGAATTCGGGATATGGCCTGAACGCAGGCCCTCACGGGCCTCGGCTTCGCGACCGAAAAACCGGTCCGGCGAACGCGCGTCGACGATTTCATAATCGCCCAACTTGGAGGCCGCCGCGACTTGGGTGACGTCTTTGATCAAATGCGCTTGACGGCTGGCGGTCATATGACGGTCACGAATGATCGGGGCCATGTCCTCGACCGGATAGCCATCTGCGATCCATTTCGGGAGGCCACCGTCCAGCACAGCAATGTCGGTTTTCCCCATGAGGCGGAACAGCCACCAAACGCGGGCCGCAGAAAACAGCCCGGCGCTATCGTAGACGACGACCTGATGGCCATCGCCAACGCCTTGGGCACGCATCCGCGACATGAATTTCTCAATCGGCGGGGCCATATGCGGCAAATTCGAGCGGTGGTCGGCGACATCATCAATGTCGAAATAGCGCGCATTAGGGATGTGCGTAGCCTCATATTCGGCCCGCGCATCGCGCTCGTCCTCGTCCAAAAACCACGACGCATCGAAAATTCGAATGTCAGGGCTGTTTAGGTGATCGGCCAGCCATTTGGTTGACACCAGCGTTTTTGGATCGTCTTGAAACATGAAAGGCCCCTTTGGTAACTGTCTTTATATGGCCTAGCGCGAGGGGAACACGCTGGCAAGAGTGCGGGCGCCCAACACCGCGGGCACCCGCATATTAATTGCCTATTTGGCCATCATTTTCTTAACCATGCCAACAACCGCCAGCAAAACACCACCGCCAACGCCGCCAGAAGCAACTTGACTGATGATCGAGCCAACATCCATGCCGCCGGCCATTTCTGTTGCGCCAGCCGCCATATCAGCCATGCCGCCACCCGTGACCATGCCTAGGATTTGGCTACCAAGGCCACCGCCCACGACACCGGCAATCGTATTACCAAGTGTACCCAGGCTTAGATTTTTCATAAGACCGCCAGCAGCGTTGCCGCCAACTGCGCCCGATATCAGACCAATAATCATTGATTCCATTTTACGCGTTCCTTTTTTCAGAGGCCAAAATTTACACCCGCAACATGCCCCAGAGTGCTGCGTTGCAGTGATTCTAGCCGAAAACGGCCAGTTTTCAACAAAAGGTTAACAGGTGCCGTGGGGTCAGCCGCTTTCGCGCAACAGGCGGGCTTTTTGACGGCCCCAGTCGCGCTTGGCCTCGGTGGCGCGTTTGTCGTGGTTCTTTTTACCCTTGGCGATGCCGATTTTAATTTTCACAAAGCCCTTGTGATTGAAATACATTACCAGCGGCACCAGCGTCATGCCTTTGCGCGCCGTGGACTGCCAAATCTTGGACAATTCCTTTTTGGACACCAGCAATTTGCGCTTACGGCGTTCCTCATGGCCCCATGTTTTGGCTTGTTTATATGGGGCAACGTAGGAATTGATCAGCCATAACTCGCCCTCTTCAAGACTGGCATAGCTTTCGGCAATGTTGGTCTGGCCTTCTCGCATGGATTTCACTTCTGAGCCGAGCAGAATGATACCGCATTCGATGTCATCCTCGATTGCGTAATCATACCGCGCGCGGCGATTTTCGGCGATCACCTTGTAATTGGGGTCAGAATTCTTGGCCATAAGGTGATGTAAAAGATGGCTGGCGGACTGTCTATAGCGTTTCGATTTTACCTTGAAACACCACATGTCACCTAACGCGTTGAAATCTTTTATTTCAGGCAGCTTTAGGTGTTTCAGATTAAAGTCGAAATGCTTGAGGGGCGCGACAACAATCTGACGCATCGCGTCGCAAACATATCTGACAAAGCCCGCAGCGGCGCGCCGGATTACGGCACGGTTGTTCCCTTTTGGCGCGTGCTACCTTCAGTTTTGATCAGCAGGCCCGTAAGCGGAGCGGGTAAACGGCAGTTGTGCGGGATTTATCTGTCGTTCTATCAAAGTCCCGAT
>DEIK01000055.1:64305-65238 GCA_002352425.1 Rhodobacteraceae bacterium UBA2776 | reverse complement strand
AGCAGCTTCCATCAGAAGTTCAGGATCGTCATTCTTGTTGGCGAAAAATGCGTAGAATGAAAGGCCTACCGTCTCGCCTTTCTTTGCAATTTTTTCATCACAAATTGTGATGGCCTTTTGTCTCAGACTTGATCGCATAACAGCTCCTGATATTGGGTGAAAACGTTATACCAGACGCGAAACGACCCTTGGCCATGCACTGCAAATCGGCATGGTAGCATTGCACATGAGGGTGAGATCATGAGGTCTCTGGATGCCCATCGTTCTGGGGCGCATTATCGCAAATCTCGTACCATGAGGGTTTTTCGCCAACAAACTCATGGAATTGGTTTTTCAGATTGAGGTCCCCATCAAGCGCATTAGCAGCAATTGGAAAGCTCTCTTCTTGGGACAATATCTCACCCAATGAACTGCCGCAGATTTTGCAGAAGCATCGACCGTATATGTAAGGCGAGGTCGGTTCGAAAAGTTGGACTTGCTCGCGTCCTTGAACCCACTTCAGGTCCTCTTTCTTAACAAATGCAATTGTGCTCGCGCCAACCTTGCGACATCTAGAGCAATGACACGTTCCAATCATTGACGGTTCAGCCAATAGCTCGAATTTGACCGCGCCACAGCAGCAACTACCCTTTATCATCAAACAAATTCCCTACCCAAAATGTGAATCCCACTCCGGAACAATACGGGAACATTTGGGGTGCGGCAAGGTCGAAAAGGCTATATCCAGCCATTTGACATGATCCGACCAATGACTGGGCTGGGCTGGTTGCCCGCACCTATTGCCCCGTAAATCAGGCGGGTGCGGGCAATGTGATCAGGTGTGGCCTAACCCAACAATCCCGCATGTTTCATTGCGGCATCGACAGCGGATTTGGTGCCATCTGTCAGCCCGACCAGCGGTAGGCGCACCTCGTCAGAACACAGGCCCAGTTT
>DEIK01000055.1:50936-64279 GCA_002352425.1 Rhodobacteraceae bacterium UBA2776 | reverse complement strand
GACCAGACCGGGTTCGGTAAAGATAGCTTGGTGTAGTGGCATCAGGCGGTCCTGATAGTCCAGCGCCAATGCGTAATCACCCGCCCGCGTGGCGGCCTGAAACTCGCTACACAAACGCGGTGCGACATTGGCCGTCACCGAAATGCAGCCAATTCCGCCGTGCGCATTGAACCCAAGCGCCGACGCGTCCTCGGCCGAAAACTGGATGAAATCCGCACCACAAGCGGCACGTTGCTCGGACACACGCACCATATCTGCGGTGGCGTCTTTGACCCCGACAATGCGCGGCAGTTTGGCCAGCTCTGCCATGGTTTCGGTCGTCATATCCACGGCGGATCTGGCCGGAATATTATAGATGAAAATCGGCAGGTCATGATTGTCATGCAAGGCCGTGAAATGCGCGATCATACCGGCCTGCGTTGGACGGTTATAATAGGGCGTCACCACCAGCGCTGCATCTGCGCCGATTTTTTGGGCAAACGCCATGTAGCGTTCGGCCTCGACCGTGTTGTTCGATCCGGCACCAGCAATCACAGGCACGCGACCAGCCGCAGCTTTGACGACGATCTCAATGACTTGTTCATGCTCGGCATGGGTCACGGTTGGGCTTTCGCCGGTTGTGCCCATCGGCACCAATCCGTTTGAACCTTGCTCGATATGCCACTCAACCAAGTGTTTGAGCGCATCAATATCCAGTTTGCCGTCTTTGAACGGCGTAACCAGTGCGGGGAATGACCCTTTGAACATGATACGTCTCCTTAAGATTAAGTGTTTACGGAGGACCCTGTTAGAAACGAGTCACCCGAGGCTTGAGCGGCGGAAACTAGCCGCTGTTTGAGCAATTGCCAAGATTGTGTGTTGTCGACAGCGCCCAACTGATTAAACTTTGTGGTAACATTACCCTAAATTCAAAGGATTTTTGCCCGATATGCGTTTTGCACCCTTTATTCTGGCCGCTCTGGTGACGTTTGCGGCACCCCTGAATGCGCAAGACCGGCAGCCTGCGTCGGCTTTGGGGGCGGCATTTGTGTCGATTGCGCAGGATGATTGGCCCGAGGCAACGCGTCGCGCCACACCCGCCGGACAGGTTGGCAAGGACGTTGTGACCTGGCATCGGTTGCGGGCAGGCGACGCAACGCTTGACGAATACCGTGCGTTTTTGACGGATCACACGGATTGGCCGGGCTTGGTTCAGATCCGGCGCAAAGGTGAAACTGCGATTTCTGCGGCAACAGCATCCACCAAGGTGATGACCTATTTTGAAAACGGGTTTCCCGACAGTGGTCACGGTGTTTTGCAGCTGGCGCGCGCCTATATCGCCGATGATCAGGCAGGGGATGCCGCCGCAGCAATTGTGTTGGCATGGCGCACATTTGCTTTGACTAAATTAGAACACAATGCGTTTTTGGCCAACTATAAGGATTTGCTGGTCACGCACCACACCGCGCGGCTGGACATGTTGCTGTGGCGCGGGCGGTTTGGTGGCGCGCGCCGGATGTATCCGCTGGTCAGCGAGGATTGGAAGGCCTTGGCAGAAGCGCGCATCGCGTTGCGGCGCAAGGCTGGCAATGTCGACACCTTGATCACGGCGGTTCCGAAATCGCTGCAGACCGACGCAGGGCTGGCCTATGAGCGGTTCTTGTGGCGGGCCAAAAAGGGGTTCAGCGAGAGTGCCGTGGAGTTGCTGTTGGAGCGCAGCACTTCGGCAGAGGCACTGGGTGAGGCCGGGCATTGGGCCAATCGCCGCCGCCAGTTGGCGCGCCAGATGATGCGCGAAGGCGATGGTGTGACGGCCTACCGGATCGCCGCGTCGCACCACCTGTCCGAGGGGTCTGACTTTGCCGATCTGGAGTGGCTATCGGGCTATCTGGCGTTGCGCTATTTGAATGATCCGAAAACCGCGTTGGCGCATTTCCAAAGCTTTCGTGTGGCCGTGAAAAGCCCTATCAGTTTGGGCCGAGCAGGCTATTGGGAGGGCCGTGCTTATGAGGCGATGGGCGACACAGGTTCGGCGCAAGCCTCCTATGCGTTTGGGGCCGAATATCAGACCAGTTTTTATGGATTATTGGCGGCGGAAAAGGCCGGGTTCAGCATGGACGCTGCACTGACGGGGGCCGAGGCCTTTGCAGATTGGCATGAAGCTGGGTTCATGTCGTCAGAGGTTTTACAGGCGGCACTGCTGTTGCACCAAGCCGATCAAAAACCGCTGGCCAAACGGTTCTTTTTGCAGGTGGCTGAGGGGTTGAACCGCACTGAGATTGGTCAGTTGACCGATCTGGTTTTATCCCTGAACGAGCCGCATATTGCGTTGATGATTGCCAAACAAGCGGCGCGGCATGGGGTTGTTTTGCCCCGCGCCTATTACCCGCTGCATGATTTGGCCAAGGAAAAACTGCCTGTGAACACAGAGCTTGCCTTGGCGATTGCGCGTCGTGAAAGCGAGTTTAATCCGGGTGTCGAAAGCGGCGTTGGGGCCAAAGGGTTGATGCAATTGATGCCCCGCACGGCGCAATCCGTCGCCGAGGAGCTGGAGTTGGAATTTGAGGTTGAACGGCTGCTGACGGATTGGCGCTATAACGCCCGTCTGGGCAGCACCTATCTGGCCCGATTGCAGGACGAATTCGGTGCGTCCCCCATCCTGATTTCGGTTGGCTATAACGCTGGCCCCAGCCGCGCACGCGCATGGATCACGGCCTTTGGCGATCCGCGATCAGCGGGGGTGGATGTGGTGGATTGGATCGAACATATTCCGTTTCGCGAAACCCGCAATTATGTGATGCGAGTCGTGGAATCCTTGCCGGTTTACCGTGCGCGCCTATCGGGGAAAACCCCGCCGCTGTCCCTGTCATCAGAGTTGCGAAAGGGCGGGTAGCCCTCTTAGCCTGCGGTTTTCATATCCTTGATCAAGGCATCCAGATTGCCCTTGCGCCGATCCAGCATCGCACCGATTTCCGTGCGCTCGGTCAACAACAGGCTGATACCTTCAATGAACATATTGTAGAACAAGACCTTACCGGTTTTATCTGACACAAAGAAGGTTACATCAAAAGGCGCCTGACCTTTCAGATGTGCAACGGATTTGACCTCGACATGGCTCTTCACGGTCTTTGAGTTTTTCACAACAAGTTTGCCGCCGATGAACGAACGGAATTGTTTGCCGTATTTGCGGGCAATATAGCCCTGGAAGGCCTTGGTGAAGGCCCGTTTTTGACCAGAGCTGGCACGCCGGCCCTCAACACCCAAAGCGTAGCTCGCCAGATAATTGACGTCGGAATATTTGACGAAAATCTTCTCAAACTCCCGGATCATGCCGGATTCCGATTTGCCCGAAGCGATCACCTTGTTGATCGCGGCCACAACCTTGTCGACATGGGTTGATGCTTGACTATTGCTCAGCGCGACGGCCGGTGTTGCAAATGGGGCAATGGCCAAAGTCGCGACACTGCTCAAAACCATAGTCCGGCGGGTCAAGTTAGTCTGCGTAATAATCGTCATAGCCATCTTCTCCTTGGTCTTCTGTTGCTTGCTCTTGCCCCAACTGGAACCGGCGGCTTTGTAGATATAACAACCGCGCCTGGGCATAACTGTCAGCACTATCATACAAGATAGCATCGACCGTGCTGGAATACGTGTAGCGATCACCAAGTTTTGATAGGCCTTTGACAACCGGCCCCATGTAGCGTTCAGGGGTTGGCGCACCAAAGGTCAGCGGATTGGTGAACACATCGACCACCATGCCCACTGTGTCGCGCTGGGTTGAGGGACCGATAAAGGGCAATTCGACATATTCGCCTTCGCCCACACCCCAAACATGCAGCGTCTCGCCGAAATCGCTGCTGTCCTCATAGAGTTCGATGGAGGATGAGGGATCGAAAATCCCGCCAACGCCGATTGTGGTGTTGATCACAAAGCGCCATGAATTTTTGACAGCCCCGTCGATGTTCAACTGCAGCAGGTTGTTCACGATCACGCCCGGCAAGTTCAGGTTCGAAGCGAAATTGCCAACACCTTGGCGCACCGGCGCTGGTAACACATTGCCATATGCGCCAGCCGCAGGCCTGACCAGCGCGCGATCTACCTTGCGATTGGCCTCATGGGTTCGGCGGTTGCTGGCCTCATGCGGATCATTCAGGGGCTTTGGCGTAGGGGCCGTGCAGGCAGCAATCAAGACAAGCGTCGTCACGGCCAAAAATGACCGCAGCCTAGAATTTTGTATGGTTTTCAAAACTAACAATGGTAATCTCAACTGCTTATTCGTAGTTACGTATTACATAGACACTGAACTGATAATGGCCATATTTGAATGAGGGCTAGGTTTATGCCTGTGATGGATAGGACACAAGTATTTCTTGCACCCATTGGTTTTCGCAGTGATGTAACGTGTACTAATAATTGATGCGAGGCAAGATGCAACACAACGAACGCGGGAACGGGTTGGACGAACTGAAAGCAGCCCGGCGCAAAAGCCGCGGGTTATTCTGGGCGGTTGGCATATTTAGCGTGTTTGTTAATCTGCTGATGCTCACTGGTCCGCTTTATATGTTGCAGATCTATGATCGGGTGATTGGTAGCGGGTCCAAGGAAACGCTGTTGGCGCTGTCAGTTTTGGTTGCCTTCCTGTTCGCGATGATGGGGTTTTTGGATTACGCACGGGGCCGCATTTTGGCGCGGGTCGGGGCACGGTTTCAGTCAAGCTTGGACCGTCGCGTGTTTTCCGCTGTGTTGCGTGCTAATGCGCGCGGCATGGGTTCCGAGACCACCAACAGTGGTTTGCGCGATCTTGAATCGGTGCAACGGTTGCTGACCTCACCTGTCCTGACGGCCATTTTCGACATTCCGTGGACGCCCGTCTTTTTGGGTGGGATATTTTTGTTCCACCCTTGGCTGGGGTATTTGGCCATTTCGGGGGGCGGGTTGTTGATCCTGATCACCCTGTTGAACCAATGGCTGACCCGCACACCGGTGTTGGAGGCCAACAAATCGGCCCATGTGGCCAATCAAATGGCCGAGCAACTGCGCACCGAGTCCGAATTGGTGCAAAGCCTGGGCATGCAGGGCGCGGTTTTTGGCCGCTGGAATGCCGCGCGCGAAAAGGCGCTGAGCGCCAGCATTAGTGCCTCGGATGGCTCTGGCAGGTTCACTATTTTTACCAAAACATTCCGGATGTTTCTACAGTCCGCGATGCTGGGTCTTGGGGCCTATTTGGTTTTACGCAACGAATTATCGGCGGGTGCAATGATTGCGGGTTCGATTTTGATGGGGCGTGCCTTGGCGCCGATCGAACAATCCATTGGCCAATGGGCACTGGTTCAAGCGGCCTCCAAAGGGTGGAGCAATCTGATTGATTTGCTGAGCAATATTCCCGTTGAGGCGGAGCGCACCACCTTGCCAAAACCCAAAGCGAATTTGGTTGCCAGTCAGGTGACCGTTGTGCCGCCGGGGCAACAGCAGGCATCCTTGCGGATGGCCAGTTTCGCCCTGAAACCCGGCCAAGCATTGGGTGTCATCGGCTCGTCCGGCGCGGGCAAAACCACGCTGGCGCGCGCTGTTACGGGCGTGTGGCGGGCGGCGGGTGGTAAAATCCGCTTGGATGGCGCAGCTTTGGATCAATATGACCCTGATGTTCTGGGCCAACACATTGGTTATCTGCCACAACGAGTGCAACTGTTTGACGGCACCATTGCCGAAAACATTGCCCGTATGTCGATGCAACCTGATGATGCAGCGGTCGTCGCTGCCGCCAAAAAGGCCGCCGCGCATGATATGATATTGGGCTTCCCCGAAGGGTATGATACCCGCGTGGCAGCCAATGGTGGCCGGTTATCGGGGGGGCAATTGCAGCGCATTGGCCTTGCCCGTGCGATGTATGGCGATCCTGTCATTCTGGTGTTGGACGAGCCGAATTCGAACCTTGATAACGTCGGTTCGCAAGCCTTGAACACAGCCATTCGCCAAATGAAAGCCGACGGGGGGGCCGTGATGATCATGGCGCACCGACCCGCTGCCATTCAGGAATGCGAGTTGTTGCTTGTGCTTGATGGCGGCGCCGTGAAGGCGTTTGGACCCAAAGATAAAGTGTTGCGCGAGATGGTTAAAAACCACGAAGAAATCAGCAAAAATACCACCAAAGGGAGCGTGACATGAGCATTGATCCCGTGAAAGGCTGGTCGGCACGTGGTCCCTTGGTGTTGGGTTTTTTGGCCATTTTGGTTTTGCTTGGCGGGTTTGGTACATGGTCCGTTGTCGCCAATATTTCCGGTGCCGTGATCGCGCCTGGTCAAATCGAGGTCGCGCAAAATCGACAGGTTGTGCAGCATCCTGACGGCGGTGTTATTTCCGAAATTCTTGTGCAGGATGGTGATTTGGTCGAAACCGGCGACATTTTGTTGCGGTTGGATGCCAACAATCTGACCTCGGAATTGGTTGTGGTTGAAGGGCAATTGTTTGAAATCCTTGCACGACGCGGGCGGCTAGAGGCCGAGCGCGACAGCAGCGATGAAGTCAGCTATGACCCCGAATTGATCGCGGCGGCAAAGGCCGATTCGGCCAGCGCGGAAAAGCTGATGCAGGGCCAAAAACGTCTGTTCATAGCGCGGCTGGATTCGCTGGAACAGGAAGTGTCGCAAATGCAAAAGCGCCGCGCCCAAATCGCTGACCAGATCGTTGGCATAACCGCCCAACAAACCGCTTTGGTGACGCAGTTGGAATTGATCACGCAGGAGTTGGTGAACCAGCAAACGCTGCTGGATCGTGGTCTAGCACAGGTGTCGCGCGTGTTGAGCCTGCAACGCGAAGAGGCCCGCCTGCGGGGCACTATGGGCGAACTGGCCGCCAGCAAAGCCCAAGCCGAGGGCAAGATCACCGAGATCGAAATCGAGGTTCTGAAATTCGGCACCAAGCGTCGTGAAGAAGCAATCAGCCGCCTGCGCGACCTGCAATTTCGCGAGCTGGAGTTACAAGAACAACGCCGTGCCCTGACCGAAAAACTATCGCGTCTCGATATTCGTGCGCCCCTGTCCGGCATCGTCTATGCAATGCAATTTTTCGCGCCGCGCTCGGTTATTCGGCCGGCGGATCCGGTGCTGTATCTGGTGCCCCAAGACCGCGCCTTGGTGATTGCATCCAAGGTTCAGCCCAATAACATTGATCAGATTTTTATTGGCCAAGAGGTGACCCTGCGCTTCCCGGCCTTTGACTCGCGCACCACGCCCGAATTGAAGGGCCGCGTGATGAAAATATCCGCTGACGCCTTTACGGACGAGCGCACACAGGCCAGCTTTTACCGCTCGGAAATCGCTTTGGTTGAAGGGGAACTTGCCAAGCTGCCCAAGGACGCAACCCTGATTCCCGGCATGCCCGTGCAGGCCTTTATCCGCACCAATGATCGCACACCGCTGGCCTATTTGATCAAACCGTTGAGCGACTATTTCGCCAAGGCATTTCGCGAAAAATAAATTAGTGGTTTTCCTGTCGGTCAATCGCCGTTAGCGTCCCCAAAAGCATCCAAAGGAGACTCCTGATGAGCAACGCAATCGAGGCCCGCCTGACCGAATTGGGTATCGCCCTGCCCGACGCCCCTGCCCCAGCGGCCAATTATGTGCCCTATGTGATTGCAGGTGATATGGTCTATGTATCCGGCCAAATCTCAAACGGCCCAGATGGGTTTATCATAGGCCGGTTGGGTGAAAACATGGATGTTGAGGCCGGTGCCGCCGCCGCCAAGGCTTGCGCCCTCAGTCTGATTGCACAGCTTAAGGCCGCTTGTGACGGTGATCTGACGCGGTTGGTGCGGGTCGTGAAACTGGGTGGCTTTGTGAACTCGACGTCTGATTTTACGGATCAGCCCAAGGTCATCAACGGGGCGTCCGATTTCATGGTTGAACTGCTCGGGGATGCGGGTCGCCATGCCCGTGCTGCCGTCAGTGCCGCCGCCTTGCCCTTTGGTGTTGCGGTTGAAATCGAAGGCATTTTCCAGATCAAATGACCATGCTTCACGGTCGTTTCCTAACGCAGCCAATCGCGCATCGCGGGTATCATGATGCATCCCGTGGCGTAGTCGAAAATTCACGCGCAGCATTTATCGCCGCGATCAAAGCGGGCTATGCGATTGAGTTGGACGTGCAGCTGTCAGCGGACGGTCATGCGATGGTGTTTCATGATTATGAGATGTCGCGCCTGACCGCACAAACTGGCGCACTCCGCACCCGCACTTGCGATGAGCTGACAAAAATCACCCTGAAGGGTTGTGAGGAATTCATTCCGACCCTGCCGGAAATCCTGACCCTGGTTGCGGGTCGGGTTCCGCTGCTGATCGAGACCAAAGACCAAGACGGCGCTATGGGCCCTGACGTTGGCCCGTTAGAGCAATCTGTTGCCACTGCGCTGGCAGATTACGACGG
The DNA here is from genome assembly GCA_002352425.1 of Rhodobacteraceae bacterium UBA2776. Classification (GTDB taxonomy): domain Bacteria; phylum Pseudomonadota; class Alphaproteobacteria; order Rhodobacterales; family Rhodobacteraceae; genus Profundibacter. The sequence goes on along the minus strand of DEIK01000055.1, from coordinate 55,880 downwards.
ACTGGTCGCCGTGATGAGTTTCAATCCGCACTCGGTTGCAGCACTGGCAGAACGTGCGCCTGACGTGCCGCGCGGGATTGTCACCTGCCATTTTGGCGCTGAGCATTGGCAATTGTTGAACGAAAAAACCCGCCACCATCTGCGGTGCATTCCGGATTATGAACGCACCGGCTCCAGCTTTGTCAGCCACCGTCATGATGATCTAACAAACCCGCGCATCGCCGAGTTGAAGACCGCTGGTGCCCACGTCATCTGCTGGACCATCCGTAGCCCAGAGGACGAAATGAACGCGCGCAAAGTGGCCGATAATATCACGTTTGAAAGCTATCCTGCTGTCGCGCCCTCTTGACCCGACAGCCATAAACGCCACACTCATCCCATGTCAAAAGAGATCGAAATCTGCGTCTTATCGACCCTAGCCGACATCTCGGCGCAGGTATGGGATGCCTGTGCCTGTCCCGAGGATGGCCGCCCGATCGCCCCCTTCACCACGCATCGCTTTTTGTCGGCGCTTGAGGTCAGCGGATCGGTTGGCACGGGCACGGGGTGGATGCCGCGCCACATCACGGCCTTTGCGGATGATCAACTGATCGCCGCCGCCCCTGCCTATACCAAATCCCATTCGCAGGGCGAATATGTTTTCGACCACAGTTGGGCCGATGCCTATACGCGCGCCGGTGGTCAATATTACCCAAAACTGCAACTGACAGTACCGTTCACGCCAGCCACAGGGAGACGTTTTCTAACCCGCGCGGGGTATGAGGAGATCGGGCAATCGGCATTGGCACAAGGGGCCGTGCAATTGGCCGCCGAGAACCAGTTGTCATCCCTGCACATCACATTTTGCACCGCCGAAGAAGCCGAGATTGGCAAACGGTTTGGGTTGATGCATCGCCTTGGGCAACAGTTTCATTGGGTGAATGACGGCTATGCGAATTTCGATGCTTTCATGGCCTCACTATCGTCGCGCAAACGGAAAAACCTGCGCCGTGAGCGTGCACAGGCCCAGGATTTCGGCGGCAGCATCCATACGTTGACAGGGGATCAAATCACCGCTGATCACCTTGCCGCGTTTTGGCATTTCTACCAAGACACCGGCGCGCGCAAATGGGGCACGCCTTATTTGACCCGCGAATTTTTCGATATTGCGCTGGATACATTGCGCTACGACATGTTGCTGGTGATGGCAGAACGTGACGGGAATTGGGTGGCTGGGGCGCTGAACTTCATCGGTGCGGACACGCTGTTTGGCCGCTATTGGGGCTGCATCGAGGACCATCCGGCGCTGCATTTCGAGGTCTGTTACTATCGTGCCATCGACTATGCTATCGCACATGGGATTGGACGGGTCGAGGCGGGCGCGCAGGGCGGGCACAAACTGGCGCGTGGCTATATGCCTGTCACCACCCATTCGCTGCATTGGATCAATGACAAAGGGTTTCGCAATGCGGTTGCCGAGTTCCTGGAACAGGAACGCGCCGCAGTGGACGAGGACATCGAAGTGATGACCTCTTACGGGCCGTTCAAACGGGGGTAACTGCCTGCATTCCCGATTGCATTTCGCGCATGCGCTGCGATACTTTCGCGTGACATTTACAGATTGGAAATCCTCATGGGCCACATCATCGTCATCGGCGCAGGTCAGGCTGGCGCCTCTCTCACCGCCAAACTGCGCAATCTTGAGTATGAGGGCGACATCACCCTGATCGGCGAGGAACCTGTGCTGCCCTACCAGCGTCCGCCGTTGTCCAAGGGGTATTTGCTGGGGGATATGACGCGCGAACGGTTGTTTTTGCGCCCCGAGGAATTCTATGAAAACCAGAACATCAAGGTTCGTTTGGGCGTCAAAATCTCGACCATTGATCCGGTCGCGAAAACTGTCGCTGTTGGCGACGAAGTGCTCGCCTATGACGATCTTGCGCTGACCACTGGATCGACCCCGCATCACCTACCCGCCGCGATTGGCGGTGCTTTGCAGGGCGTGCATGTTGTGCGCACGCTGGCTGATATTGACGCGATGGAGCCGGAGTTTTCGGCCGGCAAAAACGTGTTGATCGTTGGCGGCGGTTACATCGGTTTGGAGGCCGCAGCTGTGGCGGCCAAACTGGCGTTGAACGTGACTTTGGTTGAGATGTCCGGGCGCATTTTGCAACGAGTCGCGGCACCTGAAACCTCTGACTATTTTCGCGCTTTGCATAGGGGGCATGGGGTGAATATTATCGAGGGCGTTGGATTGGATCATCTGTCGGGCGACACCCGCGTAACATCCGCGACCCTGACCAACGGAGATGAGCTGCCGATTGATTTTGTCATCACGGGGGTTGGTATCAAGCCAACGACTGAACTGGCTGAAACGCTTGGGGTTGCGCTTGATAATGGTATCAAAACCGATGCGCAGGGGCGCACATCTGTGCCGCACATCTGGGCGGCGGGGGACTGCGCATCGTTTCCTTACGCTGGTGATCGCATCCGTTTGGAAAGCGTACCAAACGCGATTGAGCAGGCCGAAGTGGTGGCCGAAAACATGATGGGTGCTGGCAAGGATTACGTGGCCAAGCCATGGTTTTGGTCGGATCAATACGACGTCAAATTGCAAATTGCGGGGCTGAACACGGGGTACAATAACGTGGTGACGCGGGTGGGTGACAAACCCGGCGCGCAGTCGCATTGGTATTATCAAGGCGGCAGCTTGTTGGCCGTGGACGCCATGAACGACGCCCGCGCCTATATGATTGGCAAGCGGCTGATCGAGGCCGGAAAATCGCCAGCACCCGAGGTGGTTGAGTCGCCCGATACGGACCTCAAGGCCTTGTTAAAATGAGGATTATTGCCGGTGTGCATCGTGGTTTGACCCTGGCCACGGTTGGTGACGGCGATGCGGCGGCACATCTGCGTCCGACCTCGGACCGTGTCCGCGAAAGCCTGTTTTCTGTGTTGATGGGCGGGGCCTATGGCAACCCGATCGCGGGTGCATATGTGCTGGATTTATTTGCCGGCACGGGGGCGCTGGGGCTGGAGGCGCTGTCGCGTGGCGCTGCGCATGCCACCTTTGTTGATGATGGGCGCAAGGCGCAATCCTTGATCCGCGAGAACATCAAATTGACGCGGCGCGATGCGGACACAACGACCTTGTTGCGCACGGATGTCGGCCAACTCCCCCCCAACAAAGGCACGGCTTGTTCACTGCTTTTCATGGACCCGCCCTATGGCAAATGCCTCGGAGAAGTGGCGCTTGCAGCGGCCCGCGACGCGGGTTGGCTGGCCGACAACGCATTGATCGTGTGGGAGGAAAGCACCCCGCAACATGCCCCCGATGGTTATGCATTGCATGATCAGCGCAAATATGGCGACACATGGATTTCGATTTTGGAGGCCACGAATTGACCCAGCCACAGCTTATTATTTTTGACTGCGACGGTGTGTTGGTTGACAGCGAACCGCTTGCGGGAGCTTACCTTTTGCAGGAGCTGTCGCGGTATGGGTTACATCTGTCTGCGGCTGATTGCGAAGCGCATTTTTTCGGCGGCACAATCGCAAAAGTCGCCGTCACGGCCCGCCATATGGGGGCAGATTTGCCTGCCGGTTGGGCCGATGATTTCTATGGCCAGTTTTACACGCATCTAAAGAAAGAAGGTGTGCCATTGGTGAGCGGCATTCTGGATGTGCTTGATCGTATTGAGGCGGCGGGCATTCCATTTTGTGTGGTTTCGAATGGACCTGAGGAAAAGATGGAAATCACTTTGGGTCAAAATGCCCAATGGGACAGGTTTCAAGGCGCCGTTTTTTCGGCACACACCTATGGGGTGGCGAAACCAGACCCGGAGTTGCTGCTGATTGCCGCTCGAAAATTTGGTGTCGCGCCCAAGGATTGCATCATGATCGACGACAGCCCAACCGGCTGTATGGGGGCGGCCAATGCCGATATGCGCTGCATTGGCTATGCTAAGCGCAGTGACGTGAACACGCTTGCAGCCACGGGGGCCACCGTGATCCGGTCAATGACAGAATTACCGCCGCTGCTGGGATTGTAGGTTTTCGAGCGGCTTGACCGATGCACACAATAGCGCAATGCTGTGACATGACTGATGAACCCAATGACCACCACTGCCCCAGTTGCGGTACGCCGCAACGCGCGTTTCCGCGCTACCCTTGGCATTTTTGCAATGACTGTCTGGCGTTGGCTGAAGATGGCGCTGGCAACCGTCTGAGATTTGGCAACGCAAGTGCTAGTGGTGGGCTGGTTTGGCAACGCGTAGGGGATGTGGATTGGACAGTCGCACTCACGATTTACTGCCGGATTAAAACGCGCCCCGTCATAGTGCGCGAGGCGCGTTTTGGCGGCGTGGTGGCCGAACCTTTGCATGACGCTGGGCATCGCGATGAAAAACGCGTCACCGATTTGCGCAGGGCTTAGCCGTAGGTCGGGTGAAACTTGCCTGTTGGTGACAGGGTGAAAATGTCGCAACCGTCTGCCGTTACCCCGATGGAGTGTTCAAACTGCGCCGACAGGGATTTGTCGCGTGTCACGGCGGTCCAATCATCGGCCAGAACTTTGGTTTCGGGGCGGCCCAGATTGACCATCGGTTCGATGGTGAAAATCATGCCTTCTTCCAGCATCGGTCCGGTTCCGGCGCGACCATAGTGCAAAACATTGGGTGGCGCATGGAACACGCGGCCCAGACCGTGACCGCAGAAATCGCGCACAACGGACATGCGTTGGGATTCGACATAGCTTTGGATTGCGTGGCCAATATCACCAAAGGTGTTGCCCGGCTTCACGGCTTCGATCCCCAGCATCAGCGCGTCGTGGGTGACTTCGATCAGGCGCTCTGCCTTGCGGCCCAGCTTGCCCGCAACATACATGCGGCTGGTGTCGCCAAACCAGCCATCAACGATCACAGTCACGTCGATATTCACGATATCGCCATCCTTTAGACGCTTGTC
>DEIK01000055.1:13419-50893 GCA_002352425.1 Rhodobacteraceae bacterium UBA2776 | reverse complement strand
TAGCGATCCAGATCATGGGTCGAAACGCCCGGCACCACCAATGGCGCGACCTCGTCCAGAATTTCGGCCGCCAATTTGCCAGCCGCAAACATGCCATCGAAATCTGACGCTTGGTAAATTCTGATACCGTCTTTGGTCACGCGACCTTTGCCATCTGTCAAAGCATCTCTCCTTGTTGTTATCGCCTAGTTAATGCAGCGAAACGGAAACTTCCAGACCTTGGGTCAGCCAAACGCCTTCGGGGGTGATTTTCGTGCCGATGCAGATGACTTCGACGCCCGACTTGACCGCCGATCTGTAGGCGGCAGCATAGGCCGGATCAATATCGCTGGCCAATGTGAAGCGCGTGCAATCGGTGCGCTGCACAAGGTACAGCATCACAGCGCGATGCCCCTGCGCCGCCATTTGAGTAAGTTCGGCCAAGTGTTTGGCACCACGGACCGTGACGCTGTCGGGGAACTCGGCCAGCCCCTGTTGCCGCATCAGGGTAACGCTTTTAACCTCGACATAGACGTCGGGCAACCCTGCCTCTTGCAGCAGAAAATCAATTCGGCTGGCTTGGCCATATTTCACCTCGGGGCGCACGGTTTTATATGGGGCGAGTGGGCCAACTTCGCCCGCTTCAAGGGCAGCGCGCACGGCGCGGTTGGGCACCGCCGTATCGACGCCGATAAAATGCCCGTCGGGCAACTCGGCCAGTCGCCATCCGAATTTCAGCTTTTTCTTGGGATCATCGTTGGGTTCCAGCCAGACCTTTAACCCCTCATTCTTCATGCCCATCATAGACCCGGGGTTGGGGCAATGGGCCACAACTTCGCGCCCGTCTTCTAACCGCACATCGGCTAAAAACCGTTTATAACGGCGGATCAAGGTGGCGGGGATCAGGGGGGTTTGAAAGCGCATGCATTGAGGGTTATATCGTTAAGGTAAGCCCGACAAGGAGCGTGATATGATTAACCCAACTGCCGCCATGCTGGTGATCGGCGACGAGATACTTTCCGGCCGCACCCAAGACACCAACACGCACCACATTGCGGGGGAATTAACCGCGCAAGGCATTGATCTGTTAGAGGTGCGCGTGGTGCCAGACGACACAGGCGCAATTATTTCAGCGGTGCAAAAGCTGGCCAATGGGCACACGCATTTATTCACATCCGGCGGCATTGGTCCAACCCATGACGACATTACGGCGGATGCAGTGGCAGCGGCGTTTGGCGCGCCGATTGATGTACGTGCGGATGCGCGCGCTTTGTTAGAGGCCCATTACGCCACCACGGGGACCGAAATTAACGAGGCGCGTTTACGGATGGCGCGCATTCCCGAGGGGGCCGAATTGATCGAAAATCCGATTTCGGCCGCCCCCGGTTTTAGCTTGAAAAACGTGCATGTGATGGCCGGGGTGCCAATGATATTTCAGGCAATGGTCGCGTCGCTGTTGCCGCGTTTGTCCGGTGGTACGCCTCTCCTAAGCCAGACCCTGCGCCTGATGCAAGCGGAAGGTGTGATCGCCAAACCGCTGGGCGTGTTGGCTAAACGGTATCCTAAACTTTCCTTTGGCTCCTACCCGTTTTATACTGATGACACCTATGGCACGAATATCGTCGGGCGTGGCGCAGACGCAGAAATGCTGGCCACCGCGATGACCGAACTTGCCGCACTTTTTCCTGCGAGGCCCAGATGACTATCCTACAAACATTGTATCAAACCACCGACGCCACGTGGCCCGCTGCCGAATTTATGACGGTCGGCAACTGGACGATCCGCAAAGGGGCGGATGGTGGACAGCGCGTGTCCTCGGCCACGGCCAACGGGCCTGTGACCACCGAGGACATCAACGTCGCCGAAGAGGCACATGCCGCATTGGGGCAAAACGCCCTGTTCATGGTGCGCGAAGGCGAAGAGGCGCTGGACGCGTTGCTTGAGGCGAGAGGGTATCGCATCAAAGACCCTGTAAACCTTTATGCCTGCCCCATCGAAAACCTGACCAAACTGGCCCCCGCACGGATGACTGGATTTGCGATTTGGCCACCACTGGCAATCATCAACGAAGTCTGGACCGACCACGGCATCGGCCCAAGCCGCCAAGCCGTGATGCAACGCGCCAAGGGGCCGAAAACCGCTGTACTTGCGCGCCAAAATGACCGTGTTGCGGGGGCCGCTTATGTTGCAATTCATAATTCTGTGGCCATGTTACATGCATTAGAGGTGGTTCACGATCACCGTCGGCAAGGTGTAGCCAACAACATATTGGGGGTCGCTGCTGTTTGGGCGCAAGATAATGGCGCCACCGACTTTAGTGTCATATGCGTACGCGACAACACCGCCGCAAACGCGCTCTACACTTCCCTGAATATGGAAAATGTGGGACACTACCATTACAGAGTACATGATCCCAAAAGGGCAGCACAGGCATGAGCAAAAACATGAAACAACCCACCGCACTCGATTTACCTATGGTTGACCCATTACCGGAACCCACGCAGAAATATTTCGATATCTGCGAGGACAAGCTGGGGATGATCCCTAATGTTTTACAGGCCTATGCCTTTGACATCGACAAGTTGAACGCTTTTACTGGGCTTTATAACGACCTGATGCTGGGCGACAGCGGGATCACCAAACTGGAGCGCGAGTTGATCGCGGTGGTGGTGTCGTCGATCAATAAATGTTTCTACTGTCTGGTGGCACACGGGGCTGCGGTACGCGAATTGTCCGGTGACCCAATGCTGGGTGAAATGATGGTGATGAACTACCGGTCCGCAAATCTGGACCCACGCCAAAAAGCCATGCTGGATTTTGCTGCAAAGCTGACTGAACGCAGTGACACAATTGAAGAAACCGATCGCCAAGCCCTGCGTGATGTCGGGTTTTCGGATCGTGATATCTGGGACATCGGATCAGTTGCGGCGTTCTTCAACATGACCAACCGTGTTGCTTCGGCATCCGACATGCGGCCCAATGAGGATTACCATTCGGCGCACCGATGAGGAAAACCGCTGCCATATTTGCCTCTGTATTGGCCGTGCTCCTACCTATGAATTTGTCTGCAATGCAGCTGGATTTTCCAAGGAATGCGTCGCTTGAGGGCGAGAAAAAGACCGGGCATGGCAGCTATTTGATGCCCGTCAGCGCGTGGCAGAACGACCGTTTTGATACGATACTGGCTGAAGGAGAGGTGATCCAACAGGCTTGGAAAATTTCTGCCTCTGGTCTGACGTCTTTGCAAATTCTTGACCCGCTGAAACAGCAACTGACAGAAGCCGGTTTTGAAGTGCTGTTCGAGTGCGAAACCGAAGCTTGCGGCGGGTTTGATTTCCGGTTTGAAACCGAAGTGATGTCTGAGCCTGTGATGCATGTTGATCTGGGGGATTTCCGGTTTTTGGCCACGCAACAGACGGCGGGGGCCCAACCCGAATACATCAGCCTTTTGATCAGTCGCAGCCAAAATGCAGGTTACATCCAGTTGATGCGTGTTGGTGCCCCCACCGAGGCTGGCGCGTTGGTGACCTCGGCCAAAAACCCGGCCTTAACAACCACACAAAACCCCATTGAAGCAAACCCCGTGTCCGACCTGCCGCTGGATCGCGCATTGGACGAAACGGGGTATTTCATCCTTGAGGATTTACGTTTTGAAACCGGGTCTTCGGATCTGGGCGCTGGCAAGTTTGACACATTGATGAAATTGGCCAGCTATTTGCAGAACAACCCGACCCGTACCGTGGCTGTTGTGGGCCACACTGATGCGGTTGGCTCGCTCGACGCCAATATCGCCTTGTCCAAAAAGCGGGCAAATTCCGTGATGCAGCGATTGGTGACGGAGCTTGGCGTTGATAAGGCCCAGATCAGCGCCGAAGGGAACGGCTTTTTGTCACCGCGGTCCTCGAACCAGACGGATGATGGGCGGGCCCAAAACAGAAGGGTCGAAGTGATTGTCACCTCGACCCAATAGGTATTCATTTTTTAGACAGTCAGGTTGGTCGGATTACCAGGCATCCGGCCCTTTGCTGGCAAATGTTTGTGCCAGAAAATCAATAAAGGCGCGGACTTTTGGCTGGGTAAACCGGCCGGGTGGGTAAACCGCATAGATGCCTTGGGTTTCGCTGGGCAGATCAGGCATTGCTTCCTCGATCAGGCCTTGTTCCATCGCCTCTGCATACAAAAAGCTGGGCAAATAGGCGATGCCCAGACCGGAAACGGCCGCGTTTAACAGGGATTGCCCATCGTTGACCGACAGCCAACCCGCGGTGCGCACTTGGCGTTTTTCACCAGAAGGGGCGGTGAGTTTCCAGACACTGCCGTTTGATTGGTTCGAATAATGCAGCAGTTTGTGCTCGTTCAGATCATCAATCTTTTCCGGGCGACCGTATTTCTCAAAATATTCTGGCGAACCGACCATGCGTTTGGTGGTTTCCGTCAGTTTGCGGGCGCGCAGGGTGCTGTCTTCCAACTCGCCAATGCGCACAGCCAGATCAAAACCTTCGGAGATCAGTTCAACATAGCGGTTGTTCAAAACCATATTCACGGTGATGTCAGGAAATTCTTGCAGGAATTCGCCCAGCACTGGGGACAGGTGATTGACCCCGAAATCGGTGGCGACAGAGATGCGCAGCAGTCCGGAGGGTGCCGATTGCATGGATGTGACTAAGGCGTCAGCCTCGCCAGCATCATTCAAGACACGGCGCGCACGGTCGTAATAGGCCAGACCAATTTCCGTCGGGCTAACCCGTCGCGTTGTTCTATTTAGCAACCGCGCCCCCAAGCGCGCCTCTAGGGACGAGACGTGCTTTGATACGGCTGATTTGGAAATGCCCATTTTGCGTGCTGCGTCGGTGAAACCACCTTGATCGACGACAGTCGCAAAGGCCTCCATCTCAGTTAATCTATCCATCTTCTTACCTGCTTTTTATATTTCGAATTGATATCTGTATGACTTCGAAATTGGGCAGAAATGGGGTGATGGCCGGACAATACTGCGGTATCTCACCTATAGTTCCTGATCTGGAAACAGGTAAAATTTGCAAGAATGTTCCATTTTTAAAGGGATTTTGACCTACAAAGTGGCAGCGAGGCGGGTTCCTTGATCTATTGCGCGTTTTGCGTCCAACTCGCCTGCGACATCCGCGCCGCCGATCACATGGGGCGTAATTTCTGCTGAAATCAGCTCATCCGCCAGCCCGCGCTCGGGTACTTGCCCTGCACATAACACAATGGTGTCCACTTCGATCAGTTGCGGGTTTTCGCGGGCCTCGCCGAATGAAATGTACAAGCCTTGCGCGTCGATCCGCTCATAATTGACGCCGGTCAGTGTTTTCACGCCCTTCATTTTGAGGTCGGCGCGGTGAATCCAGCCGGTTGTTTTGCCCAGCCGTTTGCCTGCCTTTTCCGCCTTGCGCTGTAACAGGACAACTTCGCGGGCCGCTGCGTCGGGTTGCGGCCCCTCGGGTGCGACACCGCCGCGTTGTTGTTCCGGATCACCGACCCCCCAGTTGCGTTTCCATGCGTCCAGATCTTCGACCAGGGATTCTGGTCCATGCGCCAAGAACTCTGCCACATCAAAGCCGATACCGCCCGCCCCAACAATCGCCACGCGTTTACCAACCGTCACCTTATGACGCAGCACATCAATGTAATCGACCACATTGTCGCCGTCTTGGCCGTCGATTTGCGGGTCCCGTGGCTGCACACCTGTGGCGACGATTACCTCGTCAAAGCCGCGCAACGTGTCAACGTCGGCTTTTTGCCCCAAGCGCAGATCAATATCCGCGCGCGCGACCATAGTGTTGTACCAATCCACCAGACCAAAGAACTCTTCTTTGCCGGGGACTTGCTTGGCCATATTCAATTGGCCACCTAATTTGTCGGCCGCGTCAAATAGGGTCACGTTGTGACCGCGTTCAGCCGCTGTAAGGGCCGCAGACAGGCCGGCAGGGCCAGCCCCGACAACGGCTATGGTTTTGGCCACATCCGTCGTGCCGACGACCAGTTCGGTTTCATAGCAGGCCCGCGGGTTGACCAAACAGGTCGAAATTTTGCCCGAGAATGTGTGGTCCAAGCAGGCTTGGTTGCAGGCAATGCAGGGTGCGATTTCAGCAGCACGGCCATCGGCGGCTTTGGCGACGAACTCGGCATCCGCCAAGAACGGGCGAGCCATGGACACCATATCGGCGCAGCCGTCGTTCAGCACGGACTCGGCCACTTCGGGGGTGTTGATGCGGTTGGAGGTGATCACCGGAATGCCCACCTGCCCCATCAGTTTCTTCGTCACCCAGCTAAAGGCGCGGCGTGGAACCGAGGTCGCAATCGTCGGGATGCGCGCCTCGTGCCAACCGATACCGGTGTTGATGATGTTGGCGCCTGCGGCCTCGACCTTTTGGGCCAACTCGATCACCTCATCAAAGGTAGAGCCATTGGGGATCAGGTCGATCATCGACAGGCGATAAATCACGATGAAATCGGTGCCAACGGCCTCGCGGACCCGTTTAACCACCTCAAGTGGCAGGCGCATGCGGTTCTCATAGCTGCCGCCCCAACGGTCTGTGCGTTTGTTGGTATGGGTGACCAAGAATTGGTTCAGGAAGTAGCCTTCCGAGCCCATAACCTCGACCCCGTCATAGCCAGCCAATTTCGCATTGGCAGCGGCGGTGGCCATGTCGTTGATTTGCTTTTCGATGCCATCTTCGTCCAGCTCAACCGGTGGAAACGGCGAAATTGGTGATTTCACGGGGCTGGGGGCCACACATTCCGGACCATAGGCATAGCGACCTGCATGCAGGATTTGCATCGCAATCTTACCATCGTTTTCATGCACACGGTCAGTGATGACGCGGTGGTTGGCAATGTCTTGGTCATTGAACAGGCCAGCGGCCCCTGGGAAAACGCCGCCCTCACGGTTGGGGGCCATGCCGCCTGTGACGATCAGCCCAACACCGCCGCGCGCCCGTTTCGCATAAAATTCTGCAACGCGATTCCAATCTTTGGTTTCTTCAAGGCCGGTGTGCATTGAGCCCATAAGCACGCGGTTTTTCAGCGTGGTGAAACCAAGATCAAGCGGGGCGAGTAGTTTGGGGAATTGGGTCATGATGCATCCTATGTAGCTTGAAACACGCTGCATCACGTACAGCGACGTGTCATTATAAACGCCGCGTCACTGTCTCAGGTTGTTTCAACACAGTGACGGCGAAACGCCTTTTTCAGCATATCCAGCTCGGCGCGCAGCAGATCAATCTCGATGCGGATATCGTCGCTCAACGGCTCGCCCGCCAAGATCGAGAAACTGCTCAGCGTTTCGCCGCTGCGCTGATCTGCGATCGAAAAGGTTTGCACCCCGTCCATCAGCGTTTCGACGGGCACAGGTACGCGCACCACCCAATAGCCTTGGGTGTTGTCCTCGGTGACCGAAACACCATCAATAGGCGCGCCCAGATGGGTGACTTCGATTTCTGGCTGATAGTTTCCGTCAACGTCCGAGGCGGTCAGAACACCTTCCCAAACGCCCTCAAACAGGCGTGTCGCGGTTAAAGTCAGATTGCTCATATCGTCTCTTTCTTGCGGCTTGGCGCGGTTGTTCGGCGCTCTACAGTTCAGCGCGTGGCCGGCGACTAAAGGTGATATCGCGTAGAATGACCTGATTCATCTGCGGCCCTTCAAAAATCAGATCAATCCAGATCCGTTCCACCCGTTTTTCATTCAGCTTGGTGTAGGCCAGATCGAATTCCACCATCACCTCGTCCTCATGCAGCGGCAATTCACGCACGATTTGTTCGGTGTTGGGACCATGTTTGATGTTTAGGCGCGCGAAAATCTCCAGCGGTTTTTCCATCTCGACGATGGCGTCCAACCGCAGCAGGTGTTTTTTCTTTAGCCCATGCACCGCATCATCCGGCAGGTTCAAAACCAGCGACAGAAAACTGCCGTCAAACTTGAACACATCCATCTGCAACCCAAAGGGCGCCAAGTCCTCTTCTCGGGTATTGCGGATTTGGCGCAAGGTCAGTTCGGAAATACTGCAGTCGTGGAAAACGGTCGCTTCTTTGCCCAGCTTAGCCTTGTTTTGCGCCGACGAAATACCGCGCGGTGACACGGGGCCGCGCCAGATTTCGGGGCGATACACCCAGTCAGAATTCAACGGCTGCTGGATTGCGTTGCTGCCGATCAACGGCAACATCAAACGGCTGTCGGCCACATGGATCATCTGTTCCAAAGGGCGCATCATTGTGCGGGCCCGTCCGCGGGTGACGCGCAGGGTTTCCAAGTCCAGATCCTTGGCTTCTTTGGCAAGGCGCGCCCAGCGCCGCAACGCACGCCGCTGCGCGATTTGGCCGATCATGGATTTTATTCTATTCGCCATTATTACGCCGCACCTGCATCTACAAACTATTACCCATAGTATTATCTTATATCGGGTCTTTATTAAACAACCGCTTTACAAAAAGAAGACCTGGTTTTTTTCTTATGGTTTCGTTGATGCCACAGCATTTTGTGCTTTGATCCGGTCGGCAAAGGCCCCAAGCGTGTTAAACCCTTCGGTTTTCGAAATCGGAAATTCCTTTAGCGACACCACCGAGGCCGAGACAATCCGCCCTTTCACATTGAACAGGGCGCGCCAGTATTCACCGCCTGCCCCTGCCAAAGTATCAGTGCTGCTGTCACGGGCATGGATGTAGAATGCGCCGTTTCGCCCCAGTGTTTCGATCACTTCGACGGTTTCGGCTTTGCCATCCCGGCTAAGCGCAGCGCGTCCAGCGTCAGATTCGAAAAACCGTTTCAGGGCGGCTGTGGATGTCGCGATAGGGGCGCCGTTGGTTTTGGGTGAAACCGTTGCCATCAAGATGGCAGGCACTTGCGGCTCCGGCAGGTGAGCGGCGTTGGATATGGCCGCACAGCTGCCCAATACAACAAAGGTGCTTTTGCGTTTTTCGCGGGTTTCGGTTGGATCAACGCAAAACCCGTGCGGGCCAGCAATCGTCACCTCTTGGCTGGACACGGTGATTTGTTCAAGCGCGACAACGGGTTCGGCAACGTCCGTTTTTCTTGCACCCAAGTTTATTTCATCACAGCCGCCCAAAATCATCAGGGCGGCTGTTCCAGCCAATAGGGGTAATTTCACGATTACAGGTCCATATAGATGTGGCGCTCGACTTTGGCACCGGGATGGGTGACAGCGCCGAGTTTGGTTGCCCCAACCTGTTGGGCGTATTTCCACAAGGCGCCCGAAGCATAGATCGTTTCGCGGGGGCCAGCCCATGCGTCGCGGCGTTTGGCCATTTCATCGTCCGACACATCCATCGACAATTCGCCCTTGATGGCGTCCAGCGTGATGATGTCACCGTTTTTGATAAAGGCAATCGGTCCGCCATGTGCGGCCTCTGGGCCAACGTGGCCAACGCAGAACCCGCGGGTCGCACCGGAAAAACGTCCATCCGTGATGAGCGCAACTTTTTTGCCCATTCCCTGACCGGAAAGGGCTGCCGTGGTGGCCAACATTTCGCGCATGCCAGGTCCGCCGGATGGACCCTCATTGCGAATAACCAGAACTTCGCCCTCTTCGTACTCGCGCTTTTGGACGGCGGCAAAGGCATCTTCTTCGCATTCGAACACACGAGCAGGCCCAACGAACCGCTGGTGCTGTGTTTCCATACCCGCGACCTTCACAATCGCGCCGTCTGGGGCGACGTTGCCTTTTAGGCCAACCACACCACCGGTATTCGACAGGGGTGTTGCAACGGGGTAAATCACTTTGCCGTCCGCTTCGCGGGTGACGATGTCAATTTCTTCACCAATGCTGCGGCCCGTGGCCGTCATGCAATCGCGATGCACCAATCCGGCCTTGTCCAATTCCTTCATGATCACCGGAACGCCGCCGACTTCGTAAAGGTCTTTGGCGACATATTGGCCACCTGGTTTCAGGTCGACGAAATAGGGTGTTTCGCGGAAGATGTCGCAAACGTCGGCCAGATCAAAGTCGATGCCAGCCTCATGCGCCATTGCTGGCAAGTGCAGACCAGCGTTGGTCGAGCCACCAGTGCAAGCGACAATGCGCGCGGCATTGATCAGGGCCTCGCGGGTGACGATGTCACGGGCGCGGATGTTCTTTTCCAGCAGGTTCATCACGGCACGGCCCGAGGCCTCGCCATATTGATCACGGCTCTCGTAGGGGGCTGGTGCGCCCGCCGAATTTGGCAAGGCAAGGCCGATGGCCTCGGATACGCAAGCCATTGTGTTGGCGGTGAACTGCCCGCCGCACGCGCCAGCCGACGGGCAAGCCACAGCCTCGAGCGCCTCAAGGTCCGCATCCGACATGTTGCCCGCTTGGTGCTGGCCCACTGCCTCGAACACGTCCTGAACGGTGACATCTTCGCCGTTATAGCGGCCCGGCAGAATGGACCCGCCATAGATGAACACGGAAGGCACGTTCAAACGCAGCATCGCCATCATCATGCCCGGCAGTGATTTATCGCAACCCGCCAGACCCACGATGGCATCGTAACAGTGACCGCGCATGGTCAGCTCAACCGTGTCGGCAATGGCTTCGCGGCTGGCCAAAGAGGAACGCATGCCCTCGTGGCCCATGGCGATGCCGTCGGTGACGGTGATGGTGGTGAATTCGCGCGGCGTACCGGAGGCGGCTTTGACGCCCATTTTAACAACCTGCGCCTGTCGGTTCAGGGCGATGTTACAGGGGGCGGCCTCGTTCCAGCAGGTCGCGACGCCGACCAACGGCTGGTGAATTTCCTCATCCGTGAGGCCCATCGCATAGAGGTACGAGCGATGCGGCGCGCGCTCTGGTCCTTCGGTGACGTGACGGCTGGGAAGCGTGGATTTGTCGAACTTGGTGTTTTTCATGATATGCCCCTGAATTGCTTTGCGATTTGAATAAGCGATGGGGGCGGGTTCATCAAGTGGGGATGGCCCCCTATGTAACCACGCCCGTAAGATTGCTTTGGAAATTGAGGCTTTAGCGACTTGGAAATTTCACGAGCTCAACCTAGACTTTCTATCCGATGTCGTTGCGAAGGACGAAGCATGCTCAAATCCCGATCCATATCTGTTGGAACTATCATGGCATTTTTGCCTGTTACATTTACGGGTGTTCTCATCAGTTACATTCTAATGGGAACCAAGGGCAACACATGGGCTAGTGCGGCGCTCGATACGGGTTTCTTTATGGCTATTGGCCTCAACTTGGCAGGGTACATCTCGGCATTCGCCCATCGCGCGACCGGATTTTTCGTTGCAAATGTTGTGTTGACGTTTCTGATGATACTTACGCTTTTTGGAGCTATGGCCGGAGCTTTCCCTGGAACTGGGGGGAGATATGGAAACCACGGTCTTGGTGGGGCACCATATATTGGGCTTGTCTGTGCAATGCTGATTTTTGCGCAAAACTCCAAACGCGCGGGGTCAATTGGGATCGCGATCACATTGGCAATTTTGATTGTTCCAACTGCCACATACCTTATCCTATCCGCCCCCCTATACGCCACTATCCAAAAACTTGACCTCTCCAGCACATGTCTCATTCAAACATCGCCCTACGACTATGGCCTGAAGCATGCCCAAAGGATTAATTTCATTGATGACTTGGAATTGGGCATGCTGATAGGGGAGCATTCGCCACGAGTTGTGGAGATCGTAGGAATGCAATCAAGACACTGGCGGTATTCAGAACGCAAGTTCGGACGCTCACGCAACCTTGCACAACGACCTGTGGCTTGTGGCAACTCAGGCACCAAGGCAAATTTACGATGATAAAGAACACCATTTAGTCGAGAGGTTTTACCATGACACAATCAATATCCCTAATAGCCGTTGTGGTGCGTGACTATGACGCTGCCATCAGGTTTTATGTCGACACGCTGGGCTTTTTGCTGATTGACGACACCTATCAGCCGGAACAGGACAAACGCTGGGTGGTTGTGCGGCCTAAGGGAGACGGGCAGACGTCGATCTTGCTGGCGCAAGCGTCAAATGAAACCCAAGAGGCATTCATTGGAGATCAAGCCGGTGGGCGGGTGTTTTTGTTCCTGCAAACGGATGATTTTTGGCGCGATTACAAGGCCTACAAGGAGCGAGGTGTCGAATTTGTCCGACCACCTGTTAAAGCGCCTTATGGAACCGTGGCGGTGTTCAAGGATTTGTATGGAAATCTCTGGGACTTGATTGAATACAGCTAGGGCGTGGCGAAATCATCAAACAATGGAGAAGGGGCCTGAATCTGTTGGCCAGCTATTCAGAAAAATCGGTGTTTTGCAGCAAGGCGGCCGGATCTTCACCAAGCTCTATGAGCCGATTGGCAAGCACATCAATTTTGCGCAGGTTGGCTCTCATCTGAGGGCCAAACATCGCTTCGATCTCGGCCTCCGTAAAACGCGGGGTGATGTATTGCGGACAATTCCAGTCCATCGCCGTTATCTTAATTGTCACCAATCGCTCGACCGGCCCCTGCCCCTCTTGCACCAATGAGGCTGCCAAAACGGGATCATCTGTGGCCGGAACCATCACCGCCTGACCGATCAGCTTCAGGCGTGCTTTGCGCGGGTAATCCACCAAAATCAACGAGACCTTGTTGTTGGTTTGTAAATTCCCCTGTGTGATGAACTGCTTGTTTCCCCTGTAATCAGCAAAAGCGAGCGTTTGGGCGTCTTTCACGTGCAAAAAACCGGCTGGCCCGCCACGATGCTGAATATACGGATATCCGCCTTCGGTGATGCTTGCGATGTAGCAGGACGTTCGCGATTCAACATAGGCTTTTTCAGCCTCTCCCAACCCCTCGGTGAAACGAGTTTGGTAGACAGCGTTGTATTCTGACAATGTTCCCGCCTCGGCCTGTGCCGTCTTGGCAGCATCGCTAAACATGTGTTTGGCATAATTGTCCATTTTGGCCCTATTGCCTCCGTGCCTGTGTATGTGCTTGTGGATTTATCGTTTTAAATAAGGCCGGTTACCCATTAAGCAGAGACACCCTTAATGCAGCACCGCACGCACCAAATACCCCTCAACCGTTTCTTCGCCCAGCGCCTTGAGCGCCTCTAAACGGTGCAACCCTTCGATCAAAACAAAGCCGTCCTTGCTTTTGCGCACTTTGATCGGCGTGGTTTGGCCCTCTTCCAAAATGCTTTGCGCAATGTTCTGGACCTTGGCCTCTTCCAGCGTTTTGACGCGCTTCACGGGAACGCGGATTTGGGCGATTGGGAAAGATTCTTTTATCAGCATAACAAGACTCCCTTGCGCAATTGTGCCCACATTTCCCACTTGCACAACCCCTAACATTGTTGAATGTTCCCCCAATGCACACACCTGAATTCAATGCCTATATTGCACCCGCCCGCCTGTATCCGCAAATCTGGCGGTTGTTGTTGGGGATCGTGTTGATCATATTCATTTACGCGGGATTTGTCGGATTGGTGTTTTGGGGTGGATTTGCCTATGCGACCCCGTTTGGATTTTTAAGCTGGGCCAATGGCGTGATGACGGTTCAGGGCGCGGTGCCGACCTTGATCATGTTGTTCACCTTCATGGGCATGGCATTGGGGCCGATTATCGCGGCACCTGCTTGCCACATGCGCGGACCTGGGACGTTGTTTGGCCCATTCACTGATACTTTGCGTGGGTTTATCACTGCCGCGGCTGTCGTGGTGTTGATATGCGCGGCCTATAGCGCGGTGACCTTTTATCTGGAGCCACCATTGGCCAACCTGCCGCTGCACGACTGGCTGTGGCTGTTGCCCTATGCGGTGCCGTTGATCTTGATCCAGACAACGGCAGAAGAGCTGATCTTTCGTGGCTACCTGCAACAACAGCTCGCCGCGCGTTTCAATTCACGGCTCATCTGGATGGTCCTCCCCTCGATGTTGTTTGCGTCCTTGCATTGGGATCCGGCGATGGGCAACAATGCATGGCTGGTGATCGCCGTCACCTTTGGCATGGCGCTGATTGCAGCGGACCTGACCGAAAAAACCGGCAGTCTGGGTGCGGCGATGGGGCTGCATTTTGCCAACAACCTGTTCGCGCTGCTGTTCTTGTCGGTGCAAGATACCATCACGGGGCTGGCACTGTTCGTCACCCCGTTCACCAAAGCCGATACAGCGGAATTGCCGCTGGTGTTGGGGATTGATCTAATAATGTTGCTGGTGGTCTGGCGATTGCTGCGCATTGCACTTGACCGCTGATTGCAATTTGACCAAACGCAGCTTATCTCGGATACTAACCAAAATGTTTAAGGTGCCCCTGCGATGAACTGGATTTCCAACTACGTCCGCCCCACGATCAATTCGATTTTCTCGCGTCGTGAAACGCCAGACAATCTGTGGACCAAATGTCCTGAATGCGGCACCATGCTGTTTCACCGCGAATTGGTGGAACACATGAACGTCTGTGCGGAATGCAACCACCATATGCGCATCACTCCGCGTGAACGGTTCTCGACCCTGTTCGACGGCGGCATTTTCGCCGAAATCGAAGTGCCCGACGTGCCGCTTGATCCACTGTCGTTTCGCGATCAGAAAAAATATCCCGAGCGGATGAAGATCGCCCAAAAGAATACCGGCGAGAAAGACGCAATTTTGGTGGTTGAAGGTGAAATTGGCCGCACGCCGATTGTCGCGGCAGCGCAGGATTTCTCATTCATGGGTGGCTCGATGGGGATGTACGTCGGCAATGCCATTATTGCGGCCGCTGAGCGGGCTGTGAAACTAAAACGGCCGTTTGTGCTGTTTTCCGCTGCCGGTGGCGCGCGGATGCAAGAGGGTATTCTATCGCTGATGCAAATGCCCCGCACCACAGTCGCTGTGCAAATGCTCAAAGAGGCGGGATTGCCCTATATTGTTGTGCTGACCCACCCGACTACGGGTGGTGTTACGGCGTCCTACGCCATGCTGGGGGATGTGCAGATTGCCGAACCCAATGCGCTGATTGGTTTTGCGGGTAGCCGGGTGATTGAACAGACGATTGGTGAAAAACTGCCCGAGGGCTTTCAGCGGTCCGAGTATCTGCTGGATCATGGCATGTTGGACCGTGTGACCCACCGCAAGGATATGCGCGGCGAGCTGATCACCATTGTACGAATGTTGATGGGGATGCCGCCTGCCGTGATGGGTGATCTGCCCCCGCCAGAAGACCCCCTGGCGAAGAAGGCTGAAAAGCCTGATGAGCCGCCCGCGACAAAAGCAGTCGGAAAGTGACGGGGGTATCCTCTGATGTCATCCTTGAGAGGATGATGTCGCTACATCCCAAAATCATTGACCTGACGCTGGATCGCGTTTGGTCTTTGTTGGCGGCTTTGGACCATCCTGAGCGCAAACTACCCCCCGTCATTCACATTGCAGGCACCAATGGCAAAGGCTCGACCCAAGCCATGATCCGCGCGGGGCTACAAGGCGGCGGCAAGTCTGTCCACGCCTATACCTCGCCACATCTGGCGCGGTTTCACGAACGTATTTTGCTAGCGGGCGAACATATTTCCGAACCAGCCCTAACCGACCTATTGGACCGTTGCTATGTTGCCAATGACGGTGCAACCATCACCTATTTCGAAATCACCACCGTCGCCGGTATCCTCGCATTTTCCGAAGTGGCGGCGGACTATACCTTGCTCGAGGTTGGGCTTGGCGGCCTGTTGGACGCAACCAATGTGATCGACACCCCTGCATTGACGGTGATCACCCCCGTGTCCATCGACCACACTCAGTTTCTGGGTGAAACCTTGACCGAAATCGCGCGCGAAAAGGCGGGGATCATCAAACGCGGTGTGCCCTGCGTTGTTGGTCCACAGCCTGATGAAGCCATGGACGTGATCGAGGCCACCGCTGGGCGGCTCGGCGCTCCGCTACTCGCCTATGGTCAACACTGGCACGTTTGGGAAGAACGCGGGCGGTTGATCTATCAGGATGAAACGGGCCTGCTGGATTTACCGTTGCCCAATCTGATCGGCGCTCACCAGATACAAAACGCAGGCATCGCCATTACAGCCCTGCGTCACCTGGGTTTTAACAGTGTGGCCTGCGAGGCTGCCACCACAGGCGCCACATGGCCAGCGCGACTGCAACGCCTGCAAAACGGCCCCTTGGTCGAGGCGGCAGGCAGCGCCGAACTTTGGCTGGATGGCGGTCATAACCCCGCCGCAGGATCGGCGCTGGCCGAAGCCCTGACCCGCCTGCCCGACCGCCCGCTGCATCTGATTTGCGGCATGTTAAACACCAAGGACATCACCGGCTACCTACGCCCTTTGGCGGCCATCGCCAAGTCCCTGCATGCCGTGTCAATTCCAAATGAAATCAACACCCTACCCGCCTCCACAACGGCGCAAGCGGCGGCCGAAGTCGGCATGAATGCGGTTGAGGCAGAGGATGTGCAAACCGCCATCCAGGCCATCATCAAATCCACCCCGAATGCGCGCATCCTGATCTGCGGCTCGCTTTATCTGGCGGGCGTCGTGTTGCGCGAAAATGGCTGATCCGTTGGCCATGAATTGCCCACTGACCTAAACTCTCCTTTTCCAAAAGCCATTATCAGGCTACATTTGCTGTAATTATAAAAAACGAGCAGGTGTATCAGTGCGTAGATTTCTTATTTCAGTCGGGTTTGTAGCAGGATTGTGGATCAACCCTTCTTTGGCAAACACAGTGCCACTCACCGAATCTCTTCGGCCAGCGGTGCGGCCTTTGCCGTCCGAGTTGGTGCCGATCGAGGTCGCAACCTCGAACAGTCGGTTTTCGAATTGGGTCAAAGCCTTTCGTGGCCGCGCTATTGGTAAAGGCATCAAGGCAAGCGTTTTTGATCGCGCCTTTCGCGGGGTGGAATATGACAAATCAGTCATAGCCAAGGACCGCAACCAATCGGAATTCACCAAGCAGATATGGGATTATCTGGACAGCGCGGCGTCACCTGTGCGGGTCGAAAATGGCATTAAGGCCCTGCGTAAATATAAGAAAACTTTAGAGCAGATAGAAGCGCGCTACGGCGTGGAAAAAGAAGTCATCGCTGCCGTATGGGGGCTCGAGAGCACTTACGGCACGCGGCGCGGCGATATTGATGTGATCCAGGCCTTGGCGACACTGGCCTTTGACGGTCGGCGCGGAAAGTTCTTTGAGGCGCAGTTGATTGCCGCTTTGAAAATCCTGCAATCGGGCGATGTAAAACCACGTGCAATGAAGGGGTCATGGGCCGGTGCGATGGGCCACACACAGTTCATTCCGACCAGCTATTTGGCCTTGGCACAAGATTTTAATGGCGATGGGAAACGCGACATCTGGTCAAATGACCCCACAGACGCCTTGGCCTCAACAGCCGCCTATCTGGCAAAATTTGGCTGGCGCAAGGGCCAACCTTGGGGGGTCGAAGTGACCCTGCCCAAAGGGTTCAATTACGGGCTGGCCAGTCGCAAAACCCTGAAAAATCCCAGTGATTGGGCGGGGTTGGGTGTGCGCGCGGCCAGCGGTGGCAAGGTGCCAAACCACGGATCCGCTTCGATCCTGCTGCCCGCCGGCTCCAAGGGGGCGGCGTTTATGATCTTTAACAATTTCGCGGTGATTGAGCGCTACAACAAGGCCGACGCCTATGTGATCGGGATTGGGCATCTGTCTGACCTTCTGGCTGGTGGACCACCGATCAAAGCCAGCTGGCCACGGGGCTATGCGCCGCTTTCGTTCAAGGAAAAGAAGGAAATGCAGCGCCGGATGATCCGCAAAGGGTTCGAGCTGGAAAAGGTGGACGGGATTATCGGGCCAAACACGATAAACGCGATCCGTGCCTATCAAACGTCCGTCGGGGTAACGCCGGACGGGTTTCCATCGCAGAACCTGTTGAAGCTGTTGCGCGGGCGGTGAGGTATAATTCCTACTCCGGCCGCAGCTTGATCATCAGATACACATTATTCGCTGAAAAATGCGCCGCTGTGCGGGTCTTTTCATTCAGCCGTTGATTAAGCCGATAGCGTTTGCGTTTGCTCATCACGGTGGCAAGGGCGCGTTTGATAAACCAGCGGGTTTTGCGTTTCTTCTTGCCCAGTTCATCATCAATCCGCGTCACGGCATGGCCGACGACATTGAAAAACCCCTGTTCCAGATCGATTGAAGGCGCAACCGAGGCTGTGATGTCTTCTTCCGACAGGGTTTTCAATGGCATCGCCGCCAGCACCTTGCGAAACGCGCCGATGTGGTGGCCGCCGCCAACGGTGGATCCAACAGCGTGGCCTTTGAAACCTTCGGAACGGAAGCAATCAGAAATGATGATCTCGCCGCCCTTGTCCAAATATCCCGCTGCCTTGTCCAGGGCAATATCGGCGGGGATGTATTGAAAGCTTTCGGAAAACAGGCAAAGGTCAAATTTTTTGTCCGTGTGCAAATCCTCGAACATACATTCATGCACTTCTGCAGCAGGCGCGTTGGCACGGCAGCGTTCCGCCAGAAAGGCGCTTGGCACCACGATGTCGACCTGATGGCCCAACTCGAGCAATTTACGCGCAGTTTCGCCAGACCCCCCGCCAATATCTAATATCCGCAACTTACCTTTTGGCAGCAGTTTGAACAGTTTGGTGGTGTAAGCATCCTGCGCGGTCCGCAGATTTCCGGCGGTCACATCCAGACCATCCCACAGACCATAGTGCAGGTTTTCTGCACCGGTCAGCCATTTGGTAAAGGACAGGCCAACATCAAGGCCGATTGCGCGGGTGTCTATTTTTTCTCTCATTGCGCAGGGGTTAGCGAATGACACCGGATATGGAAAGGCTTATCTGGTTTTCGGGCGGCAAACGCCACCACGTAAACACCGCAATGCACGGCTATTCTGGTCCTTGGTCGGGTTGTAAAACACTGAGCCGCCGCAGGGGCCAACCGTCAAATCATGTCCGTAGGGGGTGATTTCCAGAAAGGTCATCATAGGTGTTTGCATCGTTACTGACCCGCACCAAGGGCCGCCACATTCGGCGCTAACTGCCACTGAAATTTTGATGGGTCTTTTGAAACCAGTGCGGTTCGCCTGATGGCCAACAAAAGTCGCTGTGAAATTTTCGCTGCGTGCGCCAACGCCCTCGGTCAATGGCCCCAGAACTATGTTGCGTTTGTTGGTCATCTTACCCGAGACAAGGATGAACCTTTCTTCGGCTTTACTGTGCTGGATAAAGCTGCCCTCAACCGATGGAGGGCTGCAAGACAGGGCCAGTGCTTGATTTGCCATCAAAAGCCCGAAACTTATGGCCAGCAGGAGATGTTTCATAATGCCGCTTTGAACTGATCAAACACAGCGCGGTAGACATCCTGTTTGAATGGCACAATTCTGTCCATCAACACATCCGGCTCCATCCATGTCCATTGCGAAAACTCGGCGTGCTCCAGTGCGATATTGACCTGATCGTCACGGCCCGAAAACCGCATCAAAAACCATTTCTGTTGCTGGCCGCGATAGCGCCCTTTCCACAGCTTGTGCAGCAGGTCCGGCGGCAGATCATAGGTTATCCACCCTTTGGTTTCGGCTTCAATGGTCACCAAATCCGCCGACACACCGGTTTCTTCGGTCAATTCCCGCAAGGCCGCGTCGCGCGGTGTTTCGCCTGCATCAATCCCGCCTTGAGGCATTTGCCACGCATCATTCAGACTGTCGATCCGTTGGCCCGCAAAGACCAACCCATCTGCATTCGTCAATACGATGCCAGCGTTTGAGCGATATGGAAGGGCGGCGATTTTTTCTGGTGTCATGATAAAAAACGGGCGGGCACATTGGCCCGCCCCCTATTGATTAATCTTTTGGTGAAAGGGCCGATAGCCCCTTTAGAACGTCGATTGCATAGGCCAGCTGCGCGTCACTTTCGCGTAGTTTGGCAGCCTCTGCTGCGGTCTCGCGATCTTCCTCGATCTGGCGGCGTTCTTCTTCCGTATAGCTGTCATTGCTTATGGAATCGCGCAGATCAGCTTCGGAACGTGCAGTTGGACGTTTGGTCTCGTCCTCCTCGTTTGCGGGTTCACGTCGTGGCTGTTCCACGATGATGTCGGGCGACACGCCAAGACCCTGAATGGAGCGACCGGACGGTGTGTAATAACGCGCCGTGGTTAGACGCATCGCGCCGTCACCCTTCACTGGCATAATGGTTTGAACCGAGCCTTTGCCGAAACTTTTGGTGCCAACCACAACCGCACGGCGGTGATCCTTTAGGGCACCGGCCACGATTTCAGAAGCCGAGGCAGAGCCGCCGTTGATCAAAACCACAATGGGTTTGCCCTCGGCCAAATCGCCAGCTGTTGCGTTGAAACGATCACCGTCCGCAGCGCTGCGACCACGGGTGGAAACGATCTCGCCCGATTCTAAAAATGCATCCGAAACGCGGATGGCTTGGGTCAGCAATCCACCTGGATTGTTGCGCAGGTCAACGACAAAGCCGTTGACCTTGTCCATGCCGCCCGCTTCCTCAACGGCCTTTTCCAGGCCGCTTTTCAGATTTGGATAGGTTTGGTCATTGAAGGTCGTGATCCGTAGAACGACGGTTTCGCCTTCGGTACGGGCGCGCACGGCTGTCAGTTTAATCGTGTCGCGGATGATCGAAATTTCAATCGGTTCTTCCAGACCCTCGCGCACCACGGTAATGATAATTTCCGAGCCAATCGGCCCACGCATCAATTCGACCGCTTCATTCAGGTCCAGACCCAGCAGGCTTTCGCTATCGACATGGGTGATGAAATCGCCAGCCTCGACGCCGGCCGCATCCGCAGGGGTGCCATCCATTGGCGAGACGACTTTGACAAAGCCCTCTTCTTGGGTCACTTCGATGCCCAGCCCTCCGAATTCGCCGCGGGTTTGCACCTGCATATCGTCGAAATCACGCGGTGGCAGGTAGCTGGAGTGCGGATCAAGTGATGTCATCATCCCCTTGATCGCGGCCTCGATCAAATCGGCCTCGTCGACTTCGCTAACGTATTGAGCGCGGATGCGTTCAAACACGTCGCCAAACAAATCAAGCTGTTGATAGACCGAAGTGTTGCTGGCGTTTTCTTGTGCAATCAAAGGCCCGGCGATTTGGGTGGTTGCGACCACCCCGGCCAATGTACCGCCAAATGCTGCCATAACGAATTTCTTCATAACATCTTATTCCTTGTTCGTCCGAATTCACTGCAATGTCTGTACGAACCATTGCTCGGGGTCTATCGTTTCTGCATCGCGTCTCAACTCTATATAGAGTGTTTCTGTACGTTCGGAACCACCCTGTTGTCCAGATAGCGATAAAAATTCGTCATTTTCAGCCGGATTCCCACCCATCAGCCCCACAGGCGCGCCCGCTGGCAGGACCTCGCCTATTTTGCCGTAGACCGTGTTTAGCCCAGTCAAGACCAATAGATAACCGCTGGAAGGCTCCAGTATCATCACATTTCCGTATTCCAACAGCGGACCACGATAGCGGATGGTTGCGGCCCAAGGGGTGGTGACGATGGATTGTGGACGGGTCGCCAACAACAGGCCGGGGCGGCGCACACCTGCCGCGTCGGATTCGTTATAATGGCGCAATAGGGTGCCGTTGGCAGGCAATGACAGGGTGCCTTTGGCCGCTTCAAAATCCGGCAGGGTGATTTGCAGCTCGGCGTCTTCGGCAATATTGGCCAAACCGCTGGCGAACCCCTCAAGCGTTTCGCTGCTGTCGAGCAGAATGGCGGTTTTCACGGGGTCTTCGGTAAAGCGTTTTGGCAGATCAACGCGGTCCGAGATGGCTTGCGACAACTGAGTGCGGGCCTCTTGGGCACCTTGCAAGCCGTCAATCAGGATCTGGGCCGAGCTTTCTTGCAGGCTGTGCAGCAGCGCGACCTCTTCGAGTTGGCCACGCAGGTTTTCGGCTTGGACCTGAATCGCGGGGGTGACTTCGGCCAAAATCATGCCCGAACGCGCGGTACCGATTGGGCCGGTAGGGTGCAGCAGCAACAGAGGCGCGGATGTGGCTTGCATGCTTTGCAACACGCCCAGCAGGCGCGAGACTTCTTCGCTTTTAGCCTCGAATTCCAATTGCAGCGCGTGTTCACTGATAGAGGCACGACGGATGCCCTCGCGCATCGCCACCAGTCCCGCCTCATAGGCTTGGATGGTTTGGGTCAGGGCTGCGACGCGGTCGCTGGCCTTGTCCGCGTCGCGCAGGGCAATCGCGGCCACGTTCAACTGCTGTGCTGCGCGTTTGGCCAGATGGGCCGGATCGGTATCGGCCGCCGCAATGCTGGCTGTCAGGGACAGTGCTGTTGCGAAAAGGAGGCCACGCCAGATCATTTGGCAATCAGGCTTTCGCCGGTCATCTCATCGGGCAGCGGCAGGTTCATGAGGTCCAGCAGAGTTGGCGCAAGGTCCGACAGGCGCCCTTGATGCAGGGTGGTACCATCGGGTGCGCCGACCAAGATAACAGGCACCGGATTGGTGGTGTGGGCAGTATGCGGCCCGCCAGTTTCGGGATCAATCATGGTTTCGCAATTGCCGTGATCCGCTGTGACGATCATCGCACCGCCCGCGATTTTCAGGGCCTTCAGCACGCGGCCCAGCCCTTGGTCAACCGCTTCACATGCCTTGACGGCGGCGGGGATGCTGCCTGTGTGACCAACCATGTCTGGGTTGGCAAAGTTGGTGACGATCAGGTCATAGCCGTCTTCAATCGCACCCACAAAATGGTCAGCGACTTCGGCGGCTGACATCTCGGGCTGCAGATCATAGGTCGCGACCTTGGGGCTTTGCGCCATGTAGCGATCTTCTCCTGCTTCGGGGGTTTCCTTGCCGCCGTTCAAAAAGAACGTCACATGCGGGTATTTCTCGGTTTCGGCCAACCGGAACTGGCGCAAGCCCTGCTTGGCCACCCATTCGCCCAGCGTGTTCACCAGCGCGCGTTTGGGGAAAACTGTGGTCATATAGGCATTATGAGCGTCGGAATACTGCACCATGCCGAGCAACGCCGACAGCACCGGACGTTTGCCCGTCTCAAAGCCGTCAAAGTCAGGCTGACCAATGGCCGCCAGGATTTCACGGGCGCGGTCGGCGCGGAAATTCAGGCAGAAAATACCGTCACCGTCCTGCACACCGGCATATCCCGCGATGCTGGTGGGTTTGATGAATTCGTCGGTCACGTCACTGGCATAGGACTGCGCAACGGCCTCCACTGCGCTGTCTGCGCTCAAGCCCTCGCCGTTGATCATGGCGCCGTAAGCCAGCCCGACCCGCTCCCAACGGTTGTCGCGGTCCAGCGCGTAATAGCGCCCAATCACGGTGGCGACCTTGGCCCCTTTTGGCAAGCGATTGACCAGATCGGTCATGAAGTCCGCAGCCGATTGCGGCGGCACATCGCGCCCATCGGTGATTGCATGGATCATCACGGGCAGTCCCGCATCCGTCATCACTTTGGCGGTGGCAATCACATGATTGATATGGCCATGCACCCCGCCGTCCGAGATCAGCGCCATAAGGTGAGCGGTGCCGTTTGCGGCTTTCACATTCGATATGAAATCTTGCAGGGCCGCGTTTTGGGCGAATGAGCCATCCTCAATCGCCAGATCAATCATGCCCAAATCCATCGGCACCACGCGACCCGCCCCAATGTTGGTGTGCCCAACTTCGGAATTGCCCATCTGACCACTCGGCAGGCCAACATCGGGGCCGTGGGTGGTCAACTGAGACGACGGACAATCCCGTAAGATGCGGTCGAAATTCGGGGTGTTGGCCAGTGCGGGCGCATTGGCCCCATCGGCCTCGCGGATGCCCCAGCCATCAAGGATGCACAAAACGACGGGTTTGGGTGTGGTCATGGGTGGCTCCTGATGTGGTTACCAGCGTTTTACGCGTCCTCGGATGCGAGGGCAACAGGCGGTGGCGTGGACGGTTTGCAAAAATGGCAGCACCCGGCCGGGTGGGCGCATTGGGGTTTGTGTTTGGTTGGTTCTGTTGTGTGTATAAAGTGCAGCGTTGTCCCCAGAATTAAGGCCGCAAAAGCGCCCGCCGTGGGGCTGTCGGGCGCTGCCATTTTTGACAAATTGACGGGTGTCAATCTGGGGTCGTCAGCTTTCCACTTCGATACACCAAGACGATCCATTTGTAGGTAAATGCTCTTCTTCTTCAACTCGTTTGCCTTCGGTGAGCTGTGCAATTAGTCCCATCCCAAGTGAAAACGCTTGCACAGAGTCGACGCCATACACCTTCTTGTCAGTCATAAATCCTTTAACGGAGACAATAGCATAATAGTCTTCGACTCCACCTTGACTCCCATCACATTCAATCGTGGCTTCGATCCCTTGTTCAGAGCTAATACGTAACTTGATGTTTTTCATCTCACCTCCAACTGTTGTTGTTCAATAATTGCTTGCGCTCAAACGCGATGATACGGCCCGCCCGCCAAGATCGTTGAAGCACGATAAAGCTGTTCGCTGAGCATCACGCGGGCCAGCATGTGGGGCCAGACCATGGCGCCGAATGACAGTTTGAAATCAACACGGGCGCGCAGGGGTTTGGCGATGCCGTCGGCGCCGCCGATTAGGAATGCCAGATCAGATGTGCCTTGGTCGCGCCAATTGCCCAGCTTGCTGGCGAATTCGGGCGAGGGCAGCACACGGCCGCGTTCGTCCAAGGCGCAGATCACCGCGCCCTTGGGGATGGCGCGCTCCAGCAAAACGGCTTCGGCCTCTTGGCCGCCGCCTTTTTTGTCCTCAACCTCATGCACCACGGCAGGGCCAAGGCCCAAAGCGCGGCCCGTGCGGTCAAATCGTGTCAGGTAGTCGTCCAGCAATTCGCGCTCGGGTCCGGCCCGCAGGCGGCCAACGGCGCAAATATGCACCCGCATCAGGCGATGTCAGTGGGGCGGATGCCCTGCCATAGCTTTTCGAGTTGGTAGAATTCGCGCACTTCGGGGCGGAACAGATGCACGATCACGTCGCCTGCATCCAGCAGCACCCAATCGCCTTGATCCTTGCCCTCAATTTTCGGGAAGATCGAATACTCATGTTTCAGCAGATCGGCAAGAATTTCCGCCATCGCTGTGACTTGGCGGGTAGAGCGGCCCGAGCAAATCACCATATGGTCAGCGATCTCGCTTTTGCCCTTTAGGTCAATAGAGATCACATCTTCGGCTTTGCTTTCCTCAAGGGAGGACAGGATGCGGTCAAGCAAGTCTTTGCCTGAAACCTGTTTTGCGGTGCTGGACAAACGTTCGTTCCTTATTTGCGCGGTGGTTTGGTCTATGTTTAACATTGGAATCGTTAAATCTCAATGTGTGCTTATGGGGGCGCTGCGGGGTGGGTTCAACCCTTGATTTTCGCCTCATTTTTCGGAGGGCGCTGTCGGGGCCACTCGGTGGCGTCGTGATAGGTTTGGCCGATTTGCAGAACGCGGGCGTCCGTACCGCGCTGACCGATCAGTTGCATCCCCATTGGCAGGCCCGCTGCGCCAAACCCAACCGGTACGTTCAAGGCAGGCAGCCCGGTCAGTGAGGCGGGCACAACCACCTCCATCCAGCGATGATAGGTGTCCATGTCGCGGCCCATCACGGTTTTGGGCCAAGGCAGATCGGCGTTGAACGGGAATATCTGCGCCGAGGGTAGCGCCATGATGTCGACCTCGGCTTGGGCCGCAAAGGCTGTGAACCATTGGGAACGGATCACACTGGCCTCGTGGACTTCGATTGCAGACATAGACAGCCCGCGTTCGACCTCCCAGATCATTTCGGGTTTCAACATCTCGCGGGTTTTGGGGTCATGATACAGCGGGGCCATTTTGGCAGCGATAGCCCAACTGCGCAGCGTGATCCATGCGTGCCACAGCTGTTCAGGCGCAATCGGCGGGGTGAAGGGCTTGACCGTCGCGCCCAGCGCGCGCATTTGCTCAAGGCCGCTTTCGCAGAGTGTTAGGACTTCGGCGTCCATCGGATAATAACCGCCCCAATCGCCGACCCAACCTATGCGCAGACCCTTTAGGTCGGGCGCGTCGGGCAGTGGTTCAAACGGGGCCATGCTGTGGGGCAGTCGGGCGTCGGGGGTGCCGATCACTTGCAGCAACAGCGTGAGATCACGGATGCTGCGGGCCATTGGGCCGTTGGTCGCAAGCTGGTGCAGGAAGCTATCACCCACCGGATCATCCGGCACCAAACCGTAGCTGGGGCGGAATCCATAAACGTTGTTCCAAGCCGCCGGATTGCGCAGCGAGCCCATCATGTCAGAGCCATCGGCCAAGGCCAACATCCCCGTCGCCAACGCCACCGCCGCGCCACCGCTTGAGCCGCCAGCGGAAACCGAGGTGTCATAGGGGTTGCGGGTGACGCCGTAGACGGGGTTATAGCTGTGCGAGCCAAGACCATATTCCGGCGTGTTGGTTTTGCCGATGATGATCGCACCTGCATCAACGATGCGTTGCACCATCAGACAGTTGGCCGTTGGGACATTGTCGGCCCAGATGGGCGAGCCGAATGTGGTGCGAATACCCTTGGTTTCGGCGAGATCCTTGATCGCGATGGGCAACCCGTGCAAGGGGCCTTTGGGCGGGGTCTCGTCGGCGATCTTGGCGTCGGCCATGATGTCCTCAACGGGCCGCATCCCAACAATCCCGTTCACACTGGGGTTCCACGCGTCGATATTGGCAAGGGTCTTGCGCATCAAATCTTGTGCTGACAGCTTTTTGGATCGCAGTTCGGCAATCAGATTGGTGGCGTCTTTCATTTTTCTCCTTCCAACATTTTGACTTCGCGTTGCGGGAATGGGATCGAGATGCCGTTTTCTTGAAACGCGTCCCAAAGCGCCAAATAGACATTGCCGCGAATGTTGGTCAGACCATCCGTCGGATCAATGATCCAGAACCGCAGGATATAGTCGACAGAGCTGTCGCCAAAGCCAACGATGTGGCAAACGGGCGGTCGGGTCGACAGCACGCGCGCCACGCCGGCAGCGGCTTCGCGGGCCAGGGCGCGGACCTTGTGGGGGTCGTCCGAATAGGCGGTTCCAAAGAAAATATCGAGGCGCACAAAATCGTTGGTGTGGGACCAATTGACCACCTGATTGGTGATCAGATCTTCGTTCGGGATCAGGTATTCTTTGCCATCCCGCGTCACCACCGAGGCATAGCGCGCGCCCAGCGTGTTGATCCAACCAAAGGTTTCGCCCAGCGAAATCACATCGCCCGGCTTGATGGATTTATCCAGTAGGATGATCACGCCTGACACAAGGTTCGAGACCACTTTTTGCAGACCAAACCCAAGGCCGATACCGATGGCACCGGACAGGACCGCAAGGCCCGTAAGGTCAAACCCCGTGGCTTTCAGACCTATGAAAAACGCAGCGCCATACAGCAGGACTTGCAGGAATTTCACCATCAGCACCTGCATGGAGGGGGAAATTTCGTCGTTCTCTTTGATGCGTTTGGTGGTCGAGGCGGTTAACCCCCGCGCCAGCGCGAACAAAACAGCGGTGACGATCAACACCTTGAGAATCAACAAGGCCGACAGGTGAAAATCCCCAAGATTGACGGCAATTTGATCCAGTAAGGCCTCGGTCGCCTCGACAAGTCCCAGAAAATATAGTGTCGCGTAAATCCACGCGCCCCACGTTGCGATACGACGCAACAAGGTGTTTTGGATAAACCGTGCGGCAACCACCACCATGACCCACGCCAGCCCAATGGTGCCAACAATATCCATCAAATAAGTTCGCGACGGGAACAGATTTAGCCCCTGACGCATAATGAAAATGGCGACCCAGATCAGGATCACGAACACCACCAACCGCATGCGCCGGTGGACCATCAACAAGACCCGCAACTGCCATTTTGGCCGCCCCTCAAGGCCGCGCATCCAGTCATGGAACTTTGGTCCGAAATAAAGTTTGAACACATAGGCCACGACCAAAAGCGCGATCATGATGCCCATTTGGGTCAACCGAGATGGCAACACCAGGGTATTGGCAAACGCCACCAACTTCTCGAACATGATTTGCACCTGTGTGCTTAAATCATTCGTTTCTTGTACTGCATCTTGCTCCATTTCATCAGGTTTGCACGGTTATTATACCTATGACAATGCCTACAACCCTTGCCCGTGCGCGTTACGCCATGTATTGCGCTAGATATGAAACGTATTTTCGAAGTAGATGACCACTCCTTCCTGCCGTGGAGGTTTCATGGTCAGGGCCTAACGGTCGCAGCTGGCCTATAGGGTCAGCCAGCTTACTTCTGCCGAACACACTCGAATTTTTCATTTGCGGGAAAGGATGAACCATGACCGCCCCCAAAACACTCTACGATAAAATCTGGGATGCCCATGTCGCCCATCAGGACGACGACGGCACCTGCCTTTTGTACATCGACCGCCATTTGGTCCACGAAGTCACCAGCCCGCAAGCCTTTGAGGGGCTGCGCATGTCGGGTCGCAAGGTGCATTCGCCGGACAAAACCATCGCGGTGCCGGACCACAACGTCCCCACCACGCTGGACCGCACTGAGGGAGAAGTCAAAAACGAGGAAAGCCGCATTCAGCTGGAGGCACTGGATAAAAACGCGCGTGATTTTGGCGTGCATTATTACCCCGTCGATGACGTGCGCCAAGGTGTTGTGCATATCGTTGGCCCCGAGCAAGGCTGGACCTTGCCCGGCATGACCGTGGTTTGCGGCGACAGCCACACGGCCACGCATGGCGCGTTCGGCTCACTTGCACATGGCATCGGCACCTCCGAGGTTGAACATGTTCTGGCCACACAGACGTTGATCCAAGCCAAGAGCAAAAACATGAAGGTCGAGATCACTGGCAAACTGATGCCCGGTGTGACGCCCAAAGACGTGACAATGGCGGTGATTGCCCAAACCGGCACAGCCGGTGGTACCGGCCACGTGATTGAATATTGTGGCCAAGTGATCCGCGATATGTCGATGGAGGGCCGCATGACGGTTTGCAACATGGCCATCGAGGGCGGCGCGCGTGCTGGCCTGATTGCGCCGGATGAAACCACCTATAAATATGTCAAAGGCCGTCCCCATGCGCCAAAAGGCGAGCAATGGGATATGGCATTGGAATGGTGGAAAACCTTGTTCACAGATGAGGGTGCACATTTCGACCAAGTGCTGGTGTTAAAAGGCGAAGACATCGTGCCAACAGTGACTTGGGGCACCTCGCCCGAAGACGCGCTGCCAATCACGGCGACTGTGCCGTTCCCCTCCGATTTCGAAGGTGGCAAGGTCGATGCCGCAAAACGCTCGTTGGATTACATGGGTCTTGAGGCGGGTATGAAGCTGACAGATATCCAGATTGATACGGTGTTCATCGGGTCCTGCACCAATGGCCGGATCGAGGATTTCCGTGCGGCTGCCGACATTCTGCGCGGCAAAAAGATCAAGGACGGGATGCGGGCGATGGTTGTGCCGGGGTCTGGTTTGGTCCGTTTGCAAGCTGAAGCCGAGGGTCTGGACAAGGTGTTCTTGGACGCCGGATTTGAATGGCGGTTGGCCGGATGTTCGATGTGTTTGGCAATGAACCCGGACAAATTGGAGCCGGGCGAGCGCAGCGCATCAACCAGCAACCGTAATTTTGAGGGCCGTCAAGGGCGCGAAAGCCGCACCCATCTGGTGTCGCCTGCGATGGCGGCGGCAGCGGCGATCACAGGGCATCTGACTGATGTTCGGGACATGATTTAAGGGCCACTCATCAATCTCTTACGAGCTTTCTTCGTTCGCCGAGCGAAGAAAGCCGTAAGGCTTAATGAGCGGACCGAGAAAGGATACCAAAATGGACAAATTCAACAAACTGACGGGCATCGCCGCCCCGATGCCACTGGTCAATATCGACACCGATATGATCATCCCAAAGCTATTTTTGAAAACAATCAAGCGCTCTGGCCTTGGCAAGAACCTGTTTGACGAGATGCGCTATAACGAAGACGGCAGTGAAAACCCTGACTTCGTGCTGAACAAACCCGCCTACCGTGAAACCGCGATTTTGGTGGCGGGTGACAACTTTGGTTGTGGCTCGTCTCGCGAACACGCGCCTTGGGCGATCAAAGATTTCGGCATCACCTGTGTGATTTCGACCAGCTTTGCCGACATCTTCTTTAGCAATTGCTTTAAGAATGGCATCCTGCCGATCGTCCTGCCCCAAGAGCAAGTCGACATTCTGATGAAGGATGCCCAAAAAGGTGCCAACGCCCGCATGTCGGTTGATCTTGAAGCCCAGGAAATCACCACTTCGGATGGTGACGTGATCAATTTTAATGTGGATGCTTTTAAAAAGCAGTGTTTGCTGGAAGGTTTGGACGATATTGGCCTGACCATGCAGAAAGCCGATTCAATTTCCAAATTCGAAACAATGTCGGCCTCTGATCGCCCATGGGTCTAAGATTCATCTAAAAAACTAGCGGTCAAAAAAATGACACCCACTATATATGGGGTCCGGCGATGGTCGGGCCCTTTTTTGCTGCTAATTTGATGCAAAGTCGCACCAGTTCTTCCATGAAATTGCCCCAAACTTTTACATATTGTTAACCATGACTTGTGCTGAAAAGTGAAAGAAGGCAAAAATTGGGCAAGATTGAGGCAAGCCGCCATAATGTGCGGAAAATGTTTGGGAAAAGGGCGCGGCAGAGCATCGCATCCGACCGAATTAAGGGTAACAGAGCAGTGATTACACGGCTTATAGGCGCGTTTGTTCGCGCAATGTTGATTGTGGTGTTGGTGGCAACGCCCGCATTGCTGCTGCCCGGCATGAACCCGGATTCAATTCAAATCGTTTCATTGGTTGCCATATTCGGCGGCTTCCTGACCTTTGTCGAATACTATTCGGTCTATCCAAGCTTGGTCGAATTCCGTGACGCGCCCCCTTTCAATCGTGTGCGCTATGTCTCGCTGTTTTTGACTGTTTTCTTTTTGTCCGTGGTGTTTCGTGGCCAGACAGACCCGACAACCCTAACCCTATTTATCGAGGCCACCGGATCATTGATCGGACAGGCCATCGACTTCCCCTATAGCCCCGTGCGGTTGGTGGTGTTGATGCTGCCAGATGACGCCAGCGTGCAAAGCCTGATTTTGGTGCGCACAACCGCTGGTATCAGCTATCTGGTCTCGCTGATTGGATTGGCTGTTTTCGTTATTTTGCTACGCTTGCAGGGCTGGCCCTCGTATAGCAAACCCTTCAATGTTTGGGTGAACTTGCCCACGTTCGATCCGACCGCAGGCGGCGATGTAGTTGAACGCCTATATCGTGACGCGCGGTTTAATATTGCTCTTGGTTTCTTGTTACCATTCCTGTCACCCGCCGTCATTAAGGCCGGTGCGAACGTGTTTGATCCGATTACGCTTGATTCTCCGCAGACGATGGTGTGGACAATGGCGGCATGGGCATTTTTACCTTCAAGTCTGTTTATGCGCGGCATCGCCATGGGCCGGATCGCGTCGATGATCGCAGAAAAGCGCAAGCAGTCCTGCGCCATCGCAGAACAAAATGGATTTTTGCCAGCCTGATTTGCGGGCTGGCTCTGGGTGGGGTCACGCAGGCTGAAACGACAACCGAGCCTATCCGCATTGCCACCTACAACACCGAATTAGAGCGCCGGGGACCGGGGCTTTTGTTGCGTGACATTCAATCGGGCAAGGATGCGCAGGTTCAGGCTGTGCTTGGCGTCATCGCATATATTTCCCCTGACATTCTGTTGTTGAACGGGTTTGACTATGACTACAACAACACGGCCCTGAATGCCTTTGCTGACCTGTTGTCCGAACAAACCACCCCCTATCCGCACCGTTTTGCCCTGCGGCCAAACACCGGCATGGACACGGGGTTAGATATGGATGGCGACGGGCAAACAGGTGGGCCACGCGACGCGCAGGGCTACGGCAAATTCGCAGGCCAAGGTGGCATGGCGATTCTATCGCGGCTGCCGTTTTCTGAAACCGACGTTCAAGACTTTTCAGCCTTGCGCTGGGTGGATTTCCCAGAGGCATTGTTGCCACAAGTCGATGGCAAGCCCTTCCCCACAGCCAAGGCGCAAGCCGCGCAACGGCTGTCCACCACCGGACATTGGGTGGTGCCGATCACCGTTGAGGGCAGCACGCTAAACCTGATGGCATTTCACGCCTCGCCGCCAGTGTTTGACGGGGATGAAGACCGCAACGGCAAACGCAACCATGACGAGGTGCGGTTCTGGGCGGCCTATCTGGACGGGGAGTTGGCCGCGCAGCCCGATGGCGCGCCCTTTGTAATTCTAGGCGACGCCAATCTGGACCCGTTTGACGGCGACGGTCGCAGCAAAGCAATCCGCGGATTGCTGGCGCATCCAAGGGTGCAGGATGTCACGCCGACCAGCCAAGGTGCGGTGGAGGCAACGCATATTCAAGGTGGCGCGAACGCAACTCATGAAAGTGATCCTGCGCTGGACACTGCGGATTGGCGCGACGAGTCAGGTCCAGGCAATATGCGGGTGGATTACGTGCTGCCCTCCAGTGATTTAAAGGTCCGCGCCTCGGGTGTGTTTTGGCCCAAAGCGCATGACCCCAACGCAGCCCTGCTAAACGTGGACGGCACTCTTGCCTCGCGCCACCACCTTGTCTGGGTCGACGTAATCCCCTAGCGCTAGAGGCAGTGCATCGGCCAGCCGTGTCATTTTGAAATCGGGCAACAGGGTTTCGAATTTCTCGCCGTCGATCTGGTGGGGTTTGTTCCACAGATAACGCATTTCCAACAAATGCCGCGCCAGCGGCCAAAACGGGCGGGCAATTTTCAGCGGCAGCCAGTTCATTTTCTTTAGGGCGATCGGGCGACCCAAACAGTTGCCAATCGCTGTACATAATTCATTGCCAGTCAGGGCGTACCCCGGGAAAGGCACATCAGCAAAAACAGGCAAATCTGCACGCATCTCGGCCAACTCGACTGCGGCCAATGTCAGATCAGGCAACCACGCCCACGCATGCACAATGTCAGGGTTTCCAGGGTAAGTGAAACGCCCTTTGGCCAGCTTTGGGATCATCATGTCAAACCAGTTGCCCGAGGCTTGGGTATCCATGAAATCACCTGCCCGAACAATGATCACGCGCACATTTGAAGCACGGTACGCGCCCTCCAGATCAATGCGTATCCGCCCCAGCGGGTTTTGGGCGCGGTGTGGGGTGTCCGCGTCATAAAGGGCGGGGGCATCGGCTCCATAGTTATATACGTTGCCCGGAATGATCACTGTCGCTCCGCTGGCCTTGGCCGCGTCAATCACCTGTGCGGTCAGCTTTGGCACCTGCGCGGCCCAATCGGGGTACGGGGGATTCCAAGCGTTAACGATTACATCCACACCGGCGGCGGCTTTGCTCAAATCATCCTTGGTTCGATCAAGTCTGCGCACCTCCCAGTTTCGGGACTTAAATGCAGTGCAGGCATGGCGGCCAAACCTGCCTTTGGCACCAAGGATCAATACAGTTTTCGACATTGGTTGGTTCCTTTTGAGCAATATTTTTCCCATTATCCCTCAATCAATAACTTATAGGAATTGCCTAATTATGTGGGCCGTGTATTCATAAATGAATGGATAAGACACTTAGCTCTCTTGACTGGTCCCTGCTGCAATCCTTTCTTGCGGTGGCCGACGAAGGCTCGTTGTCAGGCGCGGCGCGCAAACTGGGGACAAGCCAACCCACCCTTGGCCGCCGGATCAAACAGATCGAAACACAACTGGGCGTCACCCTTTTTCACCGCCAACCACGCGGTTTTGCCCTCACCGATATTGGTACCGAACTGCTCGCGCCCGCACGGGCCATGCACGATGCCGCGATGCAGGTATCGCTTGCCGCGGCAGGGCGCGCACAAAGCACCGCTGGCACCGTTCGCATCACCGCCAGCGTTTTCGTTGCAAATTTTATACTGCCGCCCATTATCGCGAAACTGCGCCTCGCCTACCCGGAAATCAGCCTTGATCTGATCCCGAATGACGCCAGCGAAAACCTGCTGTTTCGCGAAGCCGACATCGCACTACGAATGTACCGCCCCACCCAGCTGGACATCATCACCCGCCACCTGTGTGATCTGCCGCTAGGGATGTTTGCCTCGACCAACTATCTGGACCGCAAAGGCCGACCCGACACCATCGAGGACATTTTCAACACCCACGATCTGGTTGGTTTTGATCGGGATGAGCAAATCTTGCGTGGCATGCGCCAAATGGGGCTGGATGCAAAACGCGATTGGTTCAAAACCCGCTGTGACGAGGCCGTGACCTATTGGGAGCTGGTGCGGGCGGGCTGCGGCATCGGGTTTTCCCAAACCCATGTCGGTCAACGCGATCCCAGCGTCGAGCAAATCTTGCAGGACGTGCCAATCCCCTCCCTGCCCGTTTGGCTGACAGCCCATCAGGCCATGCAGCAAACACCGCGTATCAGGCGGGTTTGGGACATGCTGGCAGACGAAATTCCCGCCTTCGTTTCTTGACCACCCCCCGCCAAAAGGCTACGGGGTAACAACCCAATTTCATCAAGGACGCATATCACATGAGCACCCCTTCTTTACTAATTCTTGCCGGTGACGGCATTGGCCCCGAAGTCATGGTCGAAGTCAGAAAAATCATCGACTGGTTTGGCGCGAAACGCGACCTGAAAATCAACGTGACCGAAGACCTTGTTGGCGGTGCAGCATACGATAAACACGGTGTGCCTTTGACCGACGAAACCATGGCCCACGCCCAAGAAGTCGATGCTGTCCTGTTGGGCGCTGTTGGTGGCCCGGCCTATGATGATCTGGATTTTTCGGTGAAACCCGAACGCGGCTTGCTGCGTCTTCGCAAGGAAATGGACCTGTTCGCCAACCTGCGCCCCGCGCAATGTTTTGACGCGTTGGCAGATTTTTCCTCGCTGAAAACTGAAATCGTTTCAGGCCTCGATATCATGATCGTGCGCGAACTGACATCAGGTGTCTATTTCGGCGAACCTCGCGGCATCATGGATGACAATGAGGGTGGTCGCGTTGGCGTCAATACCCAGCGTTACACCACGGACGAAATCCGCCGCGTCGCGCGCTCTGCGTTCGAGCTGGCCAAAAAACGCAACAACCGCGTTTGCTCGATGGAAAAAGCCAATGTGATGGAGAGCGGTATTCTGTGGCGTGAAGAGGTTCAATGGGTCCACGACAATGAATACCCCGAAGTCGAACTGACACATATGTACGCCGACAATGGCGGAATGCAGCTGGTGCGCGCGCCCAAACAGTTCGACGTGATCGTCACGGACAACCTGTTTGGCGATATGCTGTCGGACGTGGCTGCGATGTTGACCGGCTCCTTGGGCATGTTGCCCTCGGCCAGCCTTGGTGTGCCAATGGCCAACGGCCGCCCCAAGGCGATGTATGAACCGGTCCACGGTTCCGCCCCTGACATCACGGGTCAGGCCAAGGCAAATCCTTGCGCCTGTATCCTCAGCTTTGCGATGGCGCTGCGCTATTCCTATGACGAGGGCGCCGAAGCCGATCGTCTAGAATCAGCCGTTGAAAAAGTGCTGGCCGACGGTGTGCGCACGGCCGATTTGATGCAGGCTGGCGACACAACACCAGCCAGCACCAGCGAAATGGGCGATGCGGTGATTGCGGCGCTGGACGCCAGCCTGTAATGGCTTCAGGGAACAAGATCGAGTTCAGCCGCGACGCGATACATGCCAACACAATCGTATTGGCGGCTGACCAGAATTTTGTTCCCTACGCGCTGTTTTTCATTGACCAGATCGCAGCCGCGCACCCGAAGAGGGACTTTGATTTTTGCCTGCTCACACAAGATGACATCGCGCCGCACCCGCTGATTGATCAGCACGGCATCCGGATTTGCAAATTCACCCATATAGAGTTGGCTGAAAAGCTGCCCGCACAGGGGCACATCAGCATTGCCGCCTTCTTGCGTATTTTCGCGCCGGAGTTTTTGGCGGCAGATTACGCGCGTATGCTCTATCTGGATTGCGATATGTTTTATCTGCGCGGTGATCTGTCCCAGTTAATCACAGCCGATATTGGCGATCACGCGGTGGCCGCTTGCCGTGTTCCGATCCAGTTTCGGCGCAACTATTTCACCCCCAAAGATATGCGGGATCTGGGGTTTGACTATTTTCGGGTTTTGAACTCTGGCCTGATGCTGATCGACACCGCGCGGTTCAATGCGGCTGGGCTTGGCGATCAAATGAGCGATCTGATCCTTGAATTGGCGGGCGGCGATAAGGTCTATCTGGACCAAAGTATCATCAATGCTGTGCTAAAGGGCGGCTGGGCCGAATTGCCACCAATCTGGAATTGGAACTACAATTTTAGAACGGTTTACTTCACCGAATTATTCAACCCCGCGATCCTGCATTTTGTCGGGCGACGCAAAGCGTGGAACCATTTGAACGGGGAATATCCTGCGAAATATTCTGACGCTTACCGCGCCTTTTTCAAGGTCCATTTCCCCGATCTTTTCGCGGCCATGCCGCCCTGTGCGCGCCCCTCTAGCAACAAACGCGGGCATCTGCGCTATTTCCTCAAACACATTACTGACCTGCGGCGTTTCGTGCCGAAAATGGACAGGTTTGACCATGACTTTGACATCAAATTGTAACCCGAACCCAATCGCGGAGACCCCGAATGAGTGAGCAAAAAATGTCATCCCCCGGGGCGGTCGTTGATCGGTTTCGCACATGGAACCGTTCACGCATTGCGCGGCGTCGTTTGGCCAAGGACGCTGTAATGACCGTTCACGGGTTCAAGTTTAACGGCCTTGTCGGCATGCAGGACGGCACGTTTGAGCCCGAAGAAACCGCCTTGGTCAATCAGTTGTTTGACTCGGTCGACCTGTTCCTGAATGTCGGGGCCAACTCGGGGTATTATTGCTGCTTTGCCCAACAAAAAGGCATCAAAACCATCGCCGTTGAGCCGGTGCCATCAAACGTTACCTACATCGCGCAAAACATGGCCGCAAACGGCTGGGGTGAAAGTATCACCGTGTTGCCTGTGGCAGCAGGCGAGGTCACGGGTTTCATTGATATCTACGGCGTTGGCACCGGAGCTTCGGTGGTCAAAGGCTGGGCCAACAACCCCGTGAACCTGAAACAAACTGTCCCTGTGGTGCGGCTGGAAACATTGGTGCATCCGGCACCTGATGGCCAAACCATGTTTGTGCTGATGGACGTTGAAGGGTTTGAGTATCACGCCCTAAAAGGGGCAGCTGGCCTGATCAATGCCCACAACAAACCCGTCTGGTTCATTGAAGTCATCGGCGATGGCGGCCCCGTAGATGCTGGCACCGTGCGCTTTATGGACACGTTCAAAATGATGATGGACGCGGGCTATGCCGTCTATTCGGCCACAGGCAATATGCCCCGCCTTGAATGGGACGATATTGTCCGGCTGAATGATGACCCCGCGGCCCAAGCGGCCTCGCGCAACTATTTGTTTTTGGACAAGGACAAAAATATTCAAGACTTGATTGGCACCACAGACTAACCCAAAAAGGAGACCCGACATGTCTGCAGTTCAGCCCCCAAAAGACCCGGAATCAAACCCACGTGTTAAGGCTGTGTTCGATGACAT
>DEIK01000055.1:0-13336 GCA_002352425.1 Rhodobacteraceae bacterium UBA2776 | reverse complement strand
GTGCATTCCCATTCCGCCGCCGCGCGCGCCAAGGGCATGACGTCGGCGCAACATGCCGAGGTTTTGAAAATCGTTTCCTTGGCAGCCAAAACCAACCACCTATCAAACGCCATGCAGGTGCCTGTTGACCCCGAATTCATGTTGAGTGAGGACTAAGCCCATGCCCATTGCCATCGTCGCCAGCCAGACCGGCGGCCCTGACGTTTTACGCCAAATTGATCTATCCACACCAACCCCTGCGGCGGGCGAGGTGTTGGTGCGCCACGGGGCCATCGGCGTCAATTTTCACGACATCTATGTGCGCAGCGGGCTGTACCCGTGGCCCGTGGAACGTGACCTTGCACTTGGCAGCGAAGCGGCGGGCGAGGTTATTGCATTGGGCGCAGATGTCACTGATTTCGCTGTTGGGGATCGCGTCGCCTATACCATTCCAAACGGGGCTTATGTGTCCGAACGGGTCATTGAAACACGCCATTTGGTCAAATTGCCGGATGCGGTTGGCTATGACGTGGCGGCCGCTTCGATGCTCAAAGGGCTGACTGCACATTACCTGCTGCACCGGTCGTTCTCTGTGCAAAAGGGTCAAACGGTTTTGTTCCATGCCGCAGCTGGTGGTGTTGGCTTGATCGCGGGACAATGGCTGGCCGCAATGGGCGTGACAGCGATTGGCACCGCCGGTGGACCCGAGAAATGCGCATTGGCGAACCAGCACGGCTACACACATATGATTGACTACAAATCCGAGGATTTCGTGGCGCGGGTCGCTGAAATCACAGGCGGCGCAGGTGTGGATGCGGTCTATGACAGTATCGGTAACGACACCATTTCGGGCTCGCTAAAATGTCTGAAAACCTTTGGCACGCTTGTGAACTTTGGTCAGTCTTCCGGACCAGCAACGGGTTTCAAATTGTCCGACCTTGCGGTGGGGTCTTTTACCGTCACACGGCCTGTGTTGTTTCATTTCACTGCCGACCGCAGCTATCTGGAAACCGCTTCGGCCACGTTGTTTGAAATGGTCGAAAATGGCACATTGAAAATCAACATCAATCAGAGTTACGATCTGGCAGATGCGGCTGATGCACACCGTGCGCTGGAGGCTCGCCAAACTACCGGATCAACGGTTTTGATCCCCTGATAAAAGGATTTTCAACATGGCCGTCGGTGACGTAATCTGGACCTATTTCAAGGGTGCTTGGCATCAGGGTGATCTGCCTGTGATGAACGCAGCCGACCATGGCACCTGGCTTGGATCTTTGGTGTTTGACG
Source organism: Rhodobacteraceae bacterium UBA2776 (assembly GCA_002352425.1). Classification (GTDB taxonomy): domain Bacteria; phylum Pseudomonadota; class Alphaproteobacteria; order Rhodobacterales; family Rhodobacteraceae; genus Profundibacter. The sequence continues at coordinate 12,070 of DEIK01000055.1, read as the reverse complement.
GCGCGCGCGCGTTCGAGGGTGTGGTGCCGGATTTGCAGCCCCATTGCGCACGGGTCAATAAATCAGCCGAGGCTTTGGGATTAAAGCCGACCATTGATGTCGATGACATGGTCGCCTTGACGTTACAGGGTTTGGCCAAGTTCGACGAAGGCGCTCCCGTCTACATCCGCCCGATGTATTGGTCCACCGAAGGGGGTGCTGGCGTTGTGGTTCCCGACCCGGAATCAACCGCCTTTTGCCTGTGCCTGGAACAGCTACCAATGGCCCCTGCCGAGGCCAGCCAAACCCTGTGCCGCACCCAATTCATTCGGCCCGTGATCACGATGGCCCCCGTTAATGCCAAGGCGGCTTGCCTGTACCCCAACAATGGTCGGATGATCCGCGAGGCCCAAGCCCGTGGCTATAACAATGCCATCGTTGCCGATCCGCTGGGAAATGTCGCTGAAAGCGCCACGGCGAACCTGTTCATGGTCAAGGGCGGCGTGGTGAAAACACCCGTGCCCAACGGCACCTTTTTGAATGGCATAACGCGGCAACGCTTGATTAAACTGCTGCGTGCAGCGGGGCATGTCGTCGAGGAATGCACCCTATCATTTGAAGATTTTGATAATGCGGATGAGGTGTTTTTGTCAGGGAATATCTCGAAGGTAACTCCCATTGTGAAGATCGAAGACCGTGAATACATCATCGGGCCCGTGACTAAACAGGCGCGGGAATTATATTGGAATTGGGCTAAGGCCTGAGCCGTTAGCACCGACGGCACTTACCGTCGGTGCAGCTATCATCTTACACCATTGCGAAGATACGCGCCGGGCCACCCGTGCCGCCACGGTGTTTGGGCGCGCCAACCACCAATGTTGCGCCTGCCGCTGGAACCTTATCCAGATTGGTCAGGTTCTCGATGCCAAACCGCCCCGATGGCAACCACGCGTAATGGGTGGCAAAATCTGCCGACAACCCGTGATCCAATGACAGGGTATCCACCGCTATTGAGGTCGCGCCCGTTTCCTCGATCAGCATTTTCGCGGCCTCAACGTGAAAGCCCGGGTAATGCTGCGCTTCGTTCGAGAACCCGCGAAATTTATCAGTTTTCACATGGGCGGCCCAACCAGAGTGCATCGCAACACACGCATTCGCCGGAATTTCGCCGTTTGCAGCGATCCATGCTTTCACATCATCCGGTGTCACTTGGGTGTCGGCGTCACCCTCGGCGCGCGCGGCAATGTCGATCACACATAGTGGCGCAATCAGGTTCTCAATCGGAATTTCATCAACAGACTTACCGTCGGCAGAAAAGTGCAGCGGCGCATCTATATGGGTGCCTGTGTGTTCATTCAGGGACAGTTGAAACAGGTTGAACGAGTGTTCGGCGAAATTAAATTTTTGTTCCATTTCCAACCCCGGCACACCGAAATATGTCGGAAAATCACTGTCCAGCGTGTGGGTCATATCAACCACCGAGCCATGTCCCGCCGCCATCGCTGCGGTCCCCGCCATGGTCGAGCCAACAGCCGCTGCTGCGGCCCCTGTTGCGGCAGTTTTAAAGAAACTGCGGCGTGACATCATCTTGTCTTTGACCGCATTCATTACGCAAATATCGCACATTTTTAGTCTCCCTGTTTTTCAAAATATCCTTGTGGGTTGTTAGCTTCCCTTTGGTCAACTTATCGTGGCAAGCTATAAAAGGAAGCATTTTCTTTCCAAATGGTAAAACTCTGCAGCAGTTAGAACATCAAATAAAAAAGCGGCTGGCGAGTTTAAAGCCCGCCAGCCGCATACTTTTGTTTCGTGAGTATTGGTGGTTTAGATCGGGACTGCCAAATCAATGCCCGATATTTCAGCCTCTGCAACTAAGGACTGCACGAACGCGTTTGCGGCCGCGGCCCAACCCGCTTTTTCCAGCATTTCACCGATTTGATCGCGGACGCGGTCCAGCGGCAAAACATCCCCAACAGCAATCGCGTCCAACCGCAGGATGTGCATACCATAACGGGTTGGCACTGGTTCGGCGCTGGTTTGGCCCGGCGTCAGGGTGTCCATCGCTTTTTCAAACTCCGGCACCGTGTCACCAGACACCAATTGACCCAATTGGCCACCCATGTCGCGGGACGGGCAATCGCTCAGCTCTTTTGCCAAATGGGCAAAATCTCTGGGCGAGGATTTCAATGTCGCCAAGGCGGCTTTGGCTTTGTTATTGGCCTCAAGCCGTGCCTCTGTGTTGGAAGGGTCAGCCGCGAACAAAATGTGCGAGGGCTCGTACAAAGTCGGGGCGCGGAACATGTCCGGCTTGGCCTCATACACAGCCTTGATCTCGTCCTCGGTGGGCGCCTTTGGTGTCATCGCCAAATCCAGCACATCGCGGATCAGGGACTCGTCCTCGGTTTCAAACTTACCTGGCTCCAACTCCATCGGCCTGGATTGCAGATCACGTTTGCGCGCCTCTTGCAGCAGTAATTCGCGGATCACCAAAGCCCGGGCACCCGCACGCCACGCCCAGCCGGGTTTGTCCTTGGGCGCGTTGTGGTTTTGTGCCTCTGCCGCGATGTCCGCAGCAGAGATTTCCTGGCCATTCACCGAAACGGTAGGGAAAAATGGCTTGCTCATTTTGTACCCTTCCGGCGCGAACGCACGATCTGATAGCCCGAACGCAGTGGCGTGATGTAGCGGATTGGCACCGACAACATGTGAACCAGTCGTGTGAACGGGAACAAGACAAAGATGGTCAGGCCCAGCAACAGGTGTGCCTTAAAGATGATATGAACATCCGCGATGTAACCCGCAGCGCCACTGTCAAAGAAAAAGATCCCCTGCGCCCAGCTCATGAACTTGGTCATTTCGTGGCCGTCCAGATGGCCCAGCGACAAGAAGATTGTCGAAAGGCCCAACAATAGCTGCACCATCAACAACATCAGAATACCTGTATCGGCAAAACTGGAGTTCATCCGGATGCGCGAATCTGTCAGGCGGCGATGCAGCAACATGATGCCACCAATCAGCATCAGGATACCGGCAAAACCACCTGCAACGATGGCCAAGATTTGTTTGGCCCCGTGGCTGATGCCCAAGGCGTCAAACAGTGCGATCGGCGTTAGCAAGCCAACCAAATGGCCGCCAAAGATGACCAAGATGCCGACGTGAAACAACACAGAGCCCATGATCAACTGTTTGCGACGCAACAGTTGGCTTGAGGATGATTTCCATGTGAACGGATCGCGTTCAAATCGAATGACTGAACCCCAGAACAGGATTGTCAGTGCAATGTAGGGATAGATTCCGAACAAAAAATTATGCATGTCTTCGTCTCCTATTCTGCCGCCGCGGGCGGTGTGGTTGGCGGCGCATTACGTGGGGTATCCATACCGGCGAGCATATCGCGCACCTGTGGGCAGCCAGCGTTTGGATCCGGGGCGAAAGTGACCTCAGATTCTTCCCAAACTTCGTCCAATGCTTCCAGATCATCCGGATCATCGTCCTTTACCGCCAGCAATTCAGTCACCGCGGCTTGATCGGCCTCGGTTTGTGAAATCTGCAGAAGGGCGGCAAACACTGGCGCATAAATGCTTTCGCGACGTGTGAGTCGCGTTTGAAGCACCTCCATTATATGCGCAGCATCCGCCAGCACCTCCCGCGCCTCGCCAATGGGACGCATGGCGAGGAATTCTAGCAAAACCGGGATGTGATCGGGTAGCTCGCTTGAGGCTGGCTCAAAGCCCGCCGCACGATAATTTTCGACCAGATTGACCATCGCGCCACCCCGGTCGCGGCTTTCGCCGTGAACATGCTCGAATAAATTCAAGCTAAGAGTGCGTGAGCGGTCAAACAGCCCGACATAGGTTTCCTGAAGTTCATAAATATCGCCCGTGGCGAGTTCATTGATCAGGGCACTCATGGCGGTGATGGTTTCGGCGGGCAGCAGGTCACCCTGCCGCAGCGCGTCAACCAACTCGTCTTTGGCCTGTTGCAGCTCTACTGTCGGATAGCTCAGTAGGGCCGAGATTGCTTTTAGGGGCATGTGCATCACAGACCTCCTTTCGCGGCGGCGGGCATCGGCGGAATAGAAAAGCCTTTGTCCTTTTTCTTGCCACCAAACAATGTGCCAGAGCTGGTTCCAGTGGAGCATCCGTTGCCATCGGTAAAGCCACAACCGGTGCGGATATCCATGCCATCCTCAACCATTTCGCGGTGCGTTGTTGGCACGACAAAACGATCCTCGTAATTGGCAATCGCCATGATTTGATACATGTCTTCGATCAATTCAGGGGTCATGCCGACACGTTCGGCAATCCCTGCATCAATCACACCATCCACAGTTTTGCTGCGCATATAGGCGCGCATCGCCAGCATCCGTTCCAGGGCAGAAACCACTGGGGCTTCGTCACCGGCTGTCAGCATATTGGCCAAGTAGCGCACGGGAATTCGCAGCGATTTTACATCCGGCATATCGCGGTCAATCCCGATTGCGCCTGCTTCGGCGGCGTTCTGGATTGGCGACAATGGCGGGATGTACCAAACCATCGGCAGGGTGCGGTATTCCGGGTGCAACGGGAACGCAATCTTCCAATCCATCGCCATTTTATAGACCGGCGATTTGATGGCAGAATCGATCCACGCCTGCGGCACACCATCGGCCAAGGCTTGGGCCTGAACTGCTGGATCATGTGGATCTAGGAACACGTCGAGCTGTTCTTGGAACAGATCTTTTTCATCAGACGTGTTGGCCGCGCTTTCGATCATGTCAGCGTCATACAGCATCACACCCAGATACCGGATGCGCCCCACACAGGTTTCCGAACACACAGTTGGCATGCCGGATTCAATGCGCGGGTAACAGAATGTGCATTTCTCGGATTTGCCGCTTTCCCAGTTGTAGTAGATCTTTTTGTAGGGGCAGCCAGACACACACATCCGCCAGCCGCGACATTTTTCCTGATCGATCAAAACGATGCCGTCTTCTTCGCGTTTATAGATCGCGCCCGAAGGACAAGACGCCACACAAGTCGGGTTCAGACAGTGTTCGCAAAGCCGAGGCAAATACATCATAAATGTATTTTCGTATTCGCCATAGATTTCCTTTTGGATGCCTTCAAAGTTATAGTCCTTGGACCGCTTTGAAAATTCACCGCCCAGGATTTCTTCCCAGTTTGGGCCGCCTTCGATCTTTTCCATCCGCTCGCCGGTGATCACAGAGCGTGGGCGCGCCGTTGGGAACGCCTTCATGTCAGGCGCTGATTTCAGGTGGTCATAGTCAAAGGTGAACGGTTCGTAATAGTCGTCAATCTCGGGCAGATCGGGGTTGCCAAAGATGTTGGACAGGATACGCCATTTGCTGCCTTGTTTGGGGTGCAATTTACCGCGTTTGGAACGCTGCCAGCCCCCATTCCATTTGGCCTGGTTTTCCCAATCTTTGGGATAGCCAATGCCGGGTTTGGTTTCGACGTTGTTGAACCAGGCGTATTCAACACCTTCACGACTGGTCCAGACGTTTTTACACGTCACCGAACACGTGTGACATCCGATACATTTATCAAGGTTCAGCACCATGCCTATTTGTGCACGAATTTTCATGTCTCTGCCTCCGTTTTGCTGGCAGGAGTGTCGAGCCAGTCGACTTTCCTCATCTTGCGGACAATCACGAATTCATCGCGGTTAGACCCGACCGTGCCGTAGTAGTTGAACCCATAAGATTGCTGGGCATAGCCGCCAATCATGTGGGTTGGCTTGACTGTCGTGCGGGTCACAGAATTGTGGATACCGCCCCGAATGCCTGTGGTTTCAGCCCCCGGCGTATTCACAATCTTTTCTTGAGCGTGATACATATAGATGGTGCCGGTTTTCATCCGCTGACTGACAACGACCCGCGCCGTCAGCGCACCGTTGGCGTTGTAAACCTCGACCCAATCATTATCGATCAGACCAGCGGTTTTGGCATCGTCCTCGGACAACCACACAACTGGGCCACCGCGGTTCAGCGTCAGCATTGTCAGGTTGTCAGAATAGGTCGAGTGAATGCCCCATTTCTGGTGCGGCGTGATAAAGTTCAACACCACGTGCGGCTCACCCTCATCAATGCTTATTTCGGGGTTCACTGTTTTCAGATCGACCGGAGGGCGATAGGTACAAAAACCCTCACCAAAGGCCAGCATCCACAGGTGGTCCTGATAGAGTTGCTGACGACCCGTCAGGGTGCGCCATGGGATCAACTCATGAACGTTGGTATAGCCCGCGTTATAACTGACGTGTTCGCTCTCGATGCCCGACCAAGTCGGAGACGAGATAATCTTGCGAGGCTGTGCCGCAATATCACGAAAGCGGATTTTCTCATCTTCTTTGGGCAAGGCAAGGTGCGCGTGTTCACGACCTGTGGCTTTGCTCAACTCTTCCCACGCTTTCACGGCCACTTCGCCGTTGGTTTCTGGTGCCAGCATCAGGATCATTTCACAGGCGTCAATGGCGGTGTCCAGTTTGGGCATGCCTTTGGACACGCCTTCTTCTAGGACCACACCGTTTAGATCACGCAGGTGTTGAACCTCAACTTTGGTGTCCCAACCGATGCCTTTACCACCGTTGCCAAGTTTGTCCAGCAACGGACCAACCGAGGTGAACTTCTTGTAGATTTCGGAATAATCACGCTCGACTTCGATGTATTTTGGCGCGGTCACACCTGGGATCAGATCGCATTCGCCTTTTTTCCAGTCCTTAACTGAATCCTGGGCAACTTCCATTGGGCTGTCATGCTGCAAAGGCAGCTGCACAATGTCGGTTTCAACGCCCAGAATTTCAGGCGCAACTTCGCTGACCGATTTGGCGATCCCTTTAAAGATTTCCCAGTCCGAGCGGCTTTCGTAGGCCGGATCAACCGCCGCTTGCAGCGGGTGAATGAACGGGTGCATGTCTGACGTGTTCATATCGTCTTTTTCGTACCAAGACGCTGTTGGCAGAACGATGTCAGAATAAACAGCCGTGGTCGACATTCGGAAGTCGATGGTCACCAACAGGTCAAGTTTACCTTCAGGCGCTTTATCGTGCCATTTGGCTTCCTTGGGCATACGCCCACCTTCTTGGCCCAGATCTTTGCCCAGAACACCGTGATCGGTGCCCAGCAAGTGACGAATGAAATATTCGTGACCTTTGCCAGAAGCCCCCAACAGATTAGAGCGCCAAACAAACAGGTTACGTGGCCAGTTTTCCTCGGCATCCGGATCTTCGCAGGACATTTCCAACTCGCCGGATTTCAGCTGTTCAGTCACGTATTCCACGATCGGTTTGCCCGCTTTTTTCGCGGCTTTACTAACCTCAAGCGGATTGGTTTTCAGCTGTGGTGCTGATGGCAGCCAACCCATGCGTTCCGCGCGAATGTTATAGTCGATCAGGCTTGCATCCCAATCGCCTTCGGGGGCTGTGGGTGACAGAATTTCGTCAACACCCAGTTGCTCGTAACGGAACTGATCCGTGTGCGCATACCATGCAGACGTTGAATTCATGTGCCGTGGTGGGCGCACCCAGTCCAGCGCGAACGCCAGCGGTGTCCAACCGGTTTGAGGACGCAGTTTTTCCTGCCCCACATAGTGGCTCCAACCACCGCCCGATTGACCAACACAACCACACATCACCAGCATATTGATAATGCCGCGATAGTTCATATCCATGTGGTACCAGTGGTTCAGACCGGCGCCCAAAATGACCATCGATTTGCCTTCGGTCTTTTCGGCGTTTGTTGCAAATTCACGGGCGACGACTTCGATTTTATCTGCCGGAACGCCGGTGATTTTTTCAGCCCAAGCAGGGGTGTACGGCACATCAACGGCATAGTCATCCGTGACCCAATCTCCACCCAAACCACGATCAAGACCGTAGTTGGCGCAGAACAGATCGAACACAGTGGCAACCAGAATTTCCTTTTTGCCGACTTTGATTTTCTTGACCGGAACGTTTTTGGTCATCACATCAGGGTGATCACATTTGACAAAGTTATCTGTGGCCTGACCGCCGAAGTATGGGAAATCAACGCCGACAACATCGTCGCGGTCTTCTTCCTGAACGAATGACATCATCAGTTCGGTGTCTTTGCCTTTGGCGCGCTCTTCTAGGTTCCACTCGCCGTCTTCGCCCCAGCGATAGCCAACCGTTCCGTTCGGAGAGACAAGCGCTTTGGCTTTGCCGTCCCAAGCAACAGTTTTCCATTCGGGGTTGTTTTTCTGGCCCAGTTTGCCTTGCAAATCATCGGCCCGCAGGAACCGGCCCGCAATCAGTTTGCCGTCTTTTTCGTCCAGACGCACCAGCATCGGGAAGTCGGAATATTTGCGGGTGTAGTCCTCAAAGTATTCAACCTGACGATCCAGATGGAACTCACGCAAAATCACGTGACCCATTGCCATTGAGAGGGCTGCATCAGTACCAGCTTTTGGCGCCAACCAGATGTCGCCAAATTTAGCGGCCTCGGAATAGTCAGGGCTGATGACAGCAGATTTCGTACCCTTATAGCGAACCTCGGTATAGAAGTGCGCGTCAGGCGTCCGTGTTTGCGGCACGTTTGAGCCCCAAAGCAGCAGGTAACCCGCATTGTACCAGTCAGCCGATTCCGGCACGTCGGTTTGCTCACCCCATGTCATTGGCGAGGCCGGTGGTAGATCGCAATACCAGTCATAGAACGACAAGCAGACGCCGCCCATCAGGGACAGATAACGCGATCCCGCCGCATAAGACACCATCGACATCGCAGGAATTGGCGAAAAGCCAAAGATCCGGTCGGGTCCATATGTTTTGGCCGTGTAGGCGTTGGCGGCCGCGATGATTTCGTTGGCCTCGTCCCATGTGGCGCGCACAAAGCCGCCTTTGCCACGGGTCTTGACGTAGGAGGCACGCAGGATTGGATCCTCTTGCAGGGCTTTCCAAGCGGCCGTCGCATTCATGGTGGCGCGCAGTTTGCGATAGCCACGCATCAGGGCGCCGCGGATCAGCGGGTTCTTCACCCGATTGGCGGAATACAAATACCAGCTGTAGGACGCGCCACGCTGGCAACCACGCGGTTCGTGGTTCGGCATATCGGGCCGTGTGCGCGGGTAATCGGTTTGCTGGGTTTCCCAGGTTACGATGCCGGATTTAACATAGATTTTCCACGAGCATGAGCCAGTGCAATTCACACCGTGGGTCGAACGAACAACTTTGTCGTGACGCCAACGGTCGCGGTAAACGTCTTCCCATTCGCGGCTTTCATTGGTGGTTTCACCATGGCCGTTGGAAAACGTATCCAGCTTTTTTGACTGGAAGAAATTCAGGCGGTCGAGCAGATGGCTCATTTTGTTCTCTCCTGTTCTAAAGGGAACCCGCCCCGATCAATACCGGGGCGGGCATTGTTCAATTTATGGGTTCTTTACGTATGCGCCGGGACGCAAGTAGAACCACCAGTTGATCACGATACAAACCGCATAGAATATAGCGAAACCATAGAGCGCGTATTCTGGGTGGCCTGCCTTCAACTGCTCTCCAAATACTTTGGGGATGATGAAGGCACCGTAGGCGGCGACAGCCGCAGTCCAACCCAAGGCTGGGCCTGCTTGCTCTTTGTCAAAAACCACAGCGATGGTGCGGAAGGTCGAGCCGTTTCCGATACCAGTGGCGGCGAACAAGATCAGGAACAAGATCATGAAGGGCACAAAGTAGTCTTGCGGTGTGGCCGACATGTAAGCTTGCTGAATGTAGTAAGCGACGCCGAGCGCTGAGGCGACCATGATGATCGAAACGATCATTGTCACTTTTGCACCACCCATTTTGTCCGAGATCACGCCACCGATTGGCCGGATCAACGCACCGATGAATGGACCCATCCAAGCGTACATCAGGGCAGATGGCCCATCAGGGTTTGCTGTGCCGTGTGTCATCACACCGTCTACCAACAGGTGTTGGAAGCCGAACACAACTTTGATGGTCAGACCAAAGGCCGCCGCATAACCAATGAACGAACCAAAGGTCATGGTGTAGATAATGGTCATTGCCCATGTGTGCTTGTTGCCAAAGATTTTATACTGGCGCGACAGGTTTTGGCCAACGGCACCTGGGATCATTTTCAGCAAGAACACTGTCAGAACGATCACGATTGGCAGAACGATCCATTTGGATACGCCCATGCCCGACACTGGCAGACCGCCAGCAGTTTCAGGCAACATCAGCCATAGACCGAAGGCAGCCGTTACGAAACCGACCATCAACATACCCGTGATTGTGACAAACGCCCCAATTGGGTTTGGAATGTTTGGCGATACGTGCTCGTCGCGGATGTTGTTCATCCCGAACCAGCCTAGGATCGCCAGTGGCACCAATGCGATCAACCAAACAAAACCAGCGTTGTGGATGTAGGTTTCAGTACCGGCCGGAATTTTACCGATCAATGTACCCGATGTGTTTACCAGCTCGCGACCTTCGCCGCCGAACAGACCGAATGTCATCACCAGCGGGATAACGATCTGCATGGTTGTCACACCAAAGTTACCCAGACCCGCATTCATACCCAGCGCATAGCCCTGAATTTTTTTCGGGTAAAAGAAACTGATGTTTGACATCGAAGACGAGAAGTTACCGCCGCCGATGCCCGACAGGAACGCCAGTATCTGGAATTTCCACAATGGGGTATTTGGGTCTTGCAGTGCGTAACCCGCGCCGATTGCGGGGATCATCAGCAGGGCCGTGGTGAAAAAGATCGTATTTCGCCCCCCCGCTATTCGAATAAAGAAGGTTGATGGGATACGCAGTGTCGCGCCAGTCAAACCAGCAATCGCACCAAGGGTAAACAGTTGTGATTTTTCAAAGGCAAAACCAAGGTTGATCATCTGAACGGTGATGATGCCCCAGTAAAGCCATACGGCAAATCCGACCAGCAAGCTGGGGATCGAAATCCACAGGTTGCGCGTCGCGATGGACTTCCCGGTCGAGGCCCAATAGCCCTCGTCCTCGATGTCCCAGTTTTTAATATCTTGTCCCACGGTATCCTCCTTGGATAAGCTTTTGCGGCGGGCCAATCTCGGCCCGCCTAATGTCATTTTTGGGTTTTGGTTCTGATTTGTTGGTCATGTGTGCGATTGTATTCGTCCACAACCTGAACCGAATGAAGTAAGGCTGCATTGGCTTCGTCCGCACGGTGCTGCAGGATATCCATGTTAGCGGATTCAAACAGCGCCTTCTCCTCGGCCTCTTTTTCAGGCGAGAACCGGATGAACAGCGCTAGAAAAGCAACACCAGTGACGATCATGCCGATGGTGAAATAGGCTTCGTCCCAATGGCTGTTGTAGGCTTCGCTTTTCAGCAGGAACCCACCCAGAACGGCACCAGCGTTCCCGCCAGCCCCGACCACGCCGGCAACCGCGCCAAGTGCTTTTTTGTTCACAAACGGCACCACCGAATAGGTTGCCCCTTCGGACATCTGCGTGAACAGCGAGAAGATGATCAATGTCGGAATGGCCAGCATCAGGATTGGCATTTGGCTGAACACCATCAGCGCCAGGCCTTCGCCCAAAAGCACGATGAAGAGCCATGTTGTGCGACCCTTCAGACCCCAAAGAGACGCAAAGTTATCGCCAAAGATACCGCCCAATGTACGGGCGAAAATGTTCATCAAACCAAACAAGCCCGCGATCATGCCCGCCGTGACCGCAGCTTCGGCCAATGGCTTGCCGTCAAAGTAATCAAAATAGTCGACGAAATACAGCGCGATGGATCCGTTGATCAACAACTCGATACCAAAACAGGCACCGTAAATGACAAACATCAGCCAAACGCGGTAATCGCCCATCGCCTGAAAATATGCACCTGTCACCTTGTCTTTGGACGGCAACAGGCCTTTTTCACGCAATTCCTTGTAGTTCCCGTCAGGCGCATCCTGCGTCAGGAAATAATAGGCAATCCCGATCCCGAATGTGATAACCCCGACCAGAACCATAGAGGCACGCCATGCTTGGGCGTCGGTAAAGCTGAACCCAACGATAAAGCCGGTGAAAATCAGCGGCATCACGATCTGCGTCACACCACCACCCAGGTTACCCCAGCCAGCGGATGTCGCATTGGCCGTGCCCACCACGTT
>DEIK01000106.1:997-17133 GCA_002352425.1 Rhodobacteraceae bacterium UBA2776 | reverse complement strand
CCGAAGTGGTTTTGGCGGCAATTGCCGGATTTTCCGGTGGGCTGTCAGGTGTGTGGGGCCCGCCCACCGTGGCCTATTTAACCGCGACCAATACACCAAAGACCGAGCATATACGCGTTCAAGGGGTGATTTACGGGTTGGGGGCTATGGCGTTGCTGTTCGCCCATATCCAATCTGGTGTGGTACGGGCCGAAACTGTACCGCTGTCATTTGCGATGCTGGTGCCGTCAGTAATTGGTATGTGGGTCGGGTTAAAGGTGCATGACCGGATGCCGCAGGAACGATTTCGCAAAGCGACATTGGCGGTGTTGGCGGTGGCCGGATTGAACCTGATTTGGCGCGGATTGCAGTAAGGATGGGCCGAATCCAGCATCACTTTTTGGAAAAATTCCGGTTTGAATGCTAATAAAGTTACGTGCCAGCCGGGTTTTTCGAAGAAAAATGTCGCGCGGCAGCATGAGATTTGCAGCAGATAAAGTGACAAAAAAAGCCGTTATAGCGCATCATAGTGTCGATAACGCACAAGCAGACGGCCAGATCGTCGGCGAGTTTGAGGGAATTGCAAATAATTTGCCTAATAGCTTTACATAACCTTGCTATGCGGGGTTTACTGCCCGCCGAGCATTGCTTGAAACTTAGGGAGAGACAATATGAAGAGACTATTAGCGACATCCGCTGTTCTGGCGGCGACATTGAGCGCTTCTGCTGCGTTCGCTGAATGTGGCGACATCCAAATGGCCGAATTCAACTGGGCATCCGGTGAATTGTTAGCCAACGTGGACAAATTCATCCTAGAGGCCGGTTACGGCTGTAATGTTGAGCTGATTGTTGGTGGCACCACCGCGATTTTTGCTGGCATGAATGAAAAAGGTCAGCCGCAAATTGCGGGTGAGCAATGGGTAAACGCTCTGCGTGATCTTCTTGATCCAGCAATGGAAGAAGGTCGTCTGCACGCCGTGAACAAAGCTCCAATTTTGGGGTTGGGCGAAGGCTGGTGGATCCCAGAGTACACCGCAAAAGCACACCCTGAGCTGAAAACCGCGTTGGACTTCATTGAACATCCTGAATTGTTCCCAGACTCAGAAGACCCATCCAAAGGCGCCTTTATCGGTTGTCCGGCTGGTTGGGGCTGTCAGCACGTGAACAACTCATTGTTCCGCGCATTTGATATGGAAGCCAAAGGTTGGAAATTGATTGATCCAGGTTCGGCAGCTGGTCTGGACGGCTCAATCGCCAAAGCCAACGAGCGTCAAGAAAACTGGTTGGGCTATTACTGGTCCCCAACATCAATCATTGGCAAATACAACATGCAGTCAGTGCCGTTTGGCGTTGAATTCGCAGGTTCCGAAAACTGGGACAGCTGTATTGTTGTTGAAGATTGCCCCGATCCAAAGCCAACATCATGGGTTAAATCCGAAGTTTTCACTATCGTAACGGATGACTTCATGAAAAACGGCGGCGAAATCAATGACTATTTGGCAGCACGCGTTTACCCCGGTGACGTTATGGGTTCGATGCTGGTTTACATGGCCGATGAGCAAGCGGCTGGTGAAGATGCAGCAATTGAATTCCTGACCAAATATGAAGATGTTTGGACCACATGGGTTTCAGAAGAAGTTGCGGCCAAAGTTAAAGGCGCACTGTAATCTGACTGTGCATTAAGAATTAGGCCCGTCTGTTTTAACAGGCGGGCCTTGCTATATAATAAGACAATAGGGGATGATGATGGGACTGAAAGATGTATTGCCCGATGTTATGACCGAATTTCCAGAAATGGGACGCGCGGACATAAGGGATTTCAAAAAAGGTATCGATGGGGCGTTCAAGGATTTCGTGCGCGAATACGGCGAGTTGATCGAGGGATTTTTTTACCCCCTCAAGATATTTCTGAGCTGGTTTGAAAGACTATTGGTCGCAACCCCGTGGCCGTTGATGATTATCATCTTTGCCGTGTTGGTTTGGTTGGGGGCCCGCAGTTGGGTCATCGTTGTTGGCACCATACTGGCCTCGCTGTTGATCGGCTATCTGGGCATGTGGGAAGACATGATGAAAACCCTTGCGCTGATTTCGGTCTCGACGTTTGTCTGCATCGCGGTTGGCATTCCGATCGGAATTTTGATGTCCAAATCGGACCGAATGCAATCTATCATCGTGCCCATATTGGATTTTATGCAGACCATTCCGGCCTTTGTTTATCTTATTCCGGTGATGATGCTGCTGGGCATTGGCAAGGCACCTGGCCTGATCGCGGTATGCATTTACGCGATGCCGCCTGTTATACGCCTGACTGATTTAGGCATTCGATTGGTGGACAAAGACGTGCTGGAAGCCGCTGATGCCTTTGGGGCCTCGCCGTCGCAAAAGATGTTCCGTGTGCAGCTTCCACTTGCGTTGCCCAACCTGTTTGCCGGTGTGAACCAGACCATCATGATGGCCTTGGCGATGGTTGTTGTTGCGTCATTGATTGGCGCGCAGGGTCTTGGCTCTAATGTGCTGAAAGCTGTGAACAACCAGTATCTAACACTGGGGATCATGAACGGCTCGGCTATTGTTGCCATTGCGATTGTGTTTGATCGCGTTTCACAGAAATTCGGCAAACGCCTGCAAAAGCATTCGGAGACGGTTCATGGATGACAATAGCATTGAGGTTAAAGGCCTTTACAAAATCTTTGGTCCGCATGGCGAAAAATACATCAAGGCTGTTCAGGATGGAATGTCCAAGGACGAATTGAACGCCAAACACAATCATGTGCTGGGGTTGAAAGACATCAACATCCACATGCCGTCGGCGAAAATTCAGGTAATCATGGGGTTATCAGGGTCGGGTAAATCGACCATGATCCGTCACATCAATCGCCTGATTGAACCAACGGCTGGCGAGGTGATCTACCAAGGCAATGATATCTGCCAGATGTCCAAAGCCGACTTGCAGGAATTTCGTCGCCATAAAACCGCGATGGTGTTTCAAAAGTTTGCCCTGTTGCCGCATCGCACTGTGATCGACAACACCTTGTTCGGGATCGAGTTGCAGGGTATTGGGCGCGCGGAATGCGAGGAGCAAGCGCGGCATTGGCTGAAACGCGTCGGGTTGGAAGGGTTTGAAGATAACTATCCTAACCAGTTGTCCGGCGGTATGCAGCAGCGTGTGGGTCTGGCCCGCGCGTTGACCAATGACGCCGACATCCTGTTGATGGATGAGGCGTTCTCAGCGCTGGATCCGCTGATCCGGATGGACATGCAAAGCATTCTGCTGGAGTTGCAGGAAGAGTTGCACAAGACCATCGTGTTCATCACGCATGATCTGGACGAGGCCCTGCGGCTCGGCGACAGAATTGCCATCCTGCGCGACGGTGCGGTTATTCAGCAGGGCACGGGACAAGAGATCGTTCTGAACCCAGCCGACGCCTACATTTCCGACTTTGTGAAAGAAGTGAACCGTGGTCGCGTTATCCAGGTCGACACGGTGATGACTGAAAAGGGCAAACGTTCAAAAACCTCTGTGGAAAGCGGCACGTCGCTTGAGAATGTAGCCAAGATGTTTTCAGACACGGGTGAAAACACTGCCAAAGTGGTAGACGCGGATGGCAAGGCCATTGGCGGCATCACCATGAAGGCCACGATCAATGCGATGGTGACACCCGCGACGCATTAAAGACGCAATGTAGAGACGAAAAAGCGGGCTGTGTATTCTTACACAGCCCGCTTTTGTTATTGATATGTCTTAGGGATTAACCCAGTGCGACGGCCTTAACATCTTCGTCGATATAGGCGTCGTATTGGCCGAAGTTGTCAGCGAACATTTGCACCAACTTTTCGGCCTGCGCGTCATAGGCCGCAGGGTCGGCCCATGTGCTGCGTGGGTCCAGCAGGGCGTTGTCGACATCGTGCACGGCCACTGGTACGTCAAAGCCAAAGTTAGGGTCTTTGCGGAACTCGACGTTGTTCAATGATCCGTCAAGCGCCGCCGTCAGCAAGCCGCGCGTCGCTTTGATTGGCATGCGTTTGCCGGTGCCGTATGCGCCGCCAGTCCAGCCTGTGTTGACCAGCCAGCAAGCAGAACCATGTTCCGCGATTTTCTTGCGCAGCAGGTTGCCGTAGACTTCGGGGCGGCGTGGCATGAACACAGCGCCAAAGCAGGTCGAGAATGTGGGCTCTGGCTCGGTGACGCCGCGCTCTGTGCCGGCAACCTTGGCGGTGAAACCGGACAAGAAGTGGTACATCGCTTGGGCTGGTGTCAGGCGTGCGATAGGGGGCAGCACGCCGAACGAGTCACAGGTCAGCATTATGATGTTTTTCGGGTGGCCCCCGATCGCCGTATCAGAGGCGTTCGAGATGTAATGCAGCGGATAGGCGCAGCGCATGTTGGCCGTCAGACTGTCGTCTTCAAAGTCCAGTTCACGGGTTTCTTCATCATAGACCATGTTTTCAATGATGGTGCCGAATTTTTTCGTGGTGGCATAGATTCCCGGCTCGGATTCTTCTGAGAGGCTGATGGTTTTTGCGTAACAACCACCCTCGAAATTAAAGATGCCGTTGTCGGACCAGCCGTGTTCGTCATCGCCAATCAGCGTGCGGGCAGGGTCGGCGGACAGGGTGGTTTTACCCGTGCCGGACAGGCCAAAGAAAATCGCCGCATCATCAGGGTTGTCAATGGCGTGGTTAGCAGAACAGTGCATCGCCATGATGTCACGACCCGGCAAAATATAGTTCAGGGTCGAAAAGATAGATTTTTTGATTTCGCCGGCGTATTCTGTGTTGCCGATCAAGATCAGTTTTTTCTCGAGGTTCTGCGCGATGATGGTTTCGCTGCGACACCCGTGACGTTCTGGATCCGCCCGAAAGCTGGGGCAGTTGATGACGGTGAATTCAGGCCCAAAGGTGTCCAGCGCGGCGCGCTCTGGGCGGCGGAACATGGTGCGGGCAAACAGGCTGTGCCAAGCAAACTCAGTGATGATGCGCACGTCCAGATGGTTGCCTTCATCGGCGCCCCCAACCAGATCCTGTACGAAATAATCGCCACCCTTCATGTGTTCCAACATATCGGCATGGAGCAGATCAAACGCATCTGGTGACATCGGTTGGTTGTTTTCCCACCAGATGCTGTCTTCGACTTCTGCGGTGCGGACCACGAACTTATCTTTTGGTGAACGTCCGGTGTATTGACCGGTGCTGGCCAAAAATGTGCCGCCATTGCCAATGCGCCCTTCAGTGCGCAGCACAGCCTGTTCCATCAGATCAGGTTCCAAAAGGTTGTAATATACATTGCCCAGACCGGTGATACCTTGATCATCCAGTCGTACGGCGGGGTTCACCCGGCCAGTATTCATCTGCAAGCTCCTGTCACCGCCATAGGCGGCCATGCGTTATAAATTCCGGCGCAAAAGGCGAATTCGCTCCGACCAGCACCAGATTTTGGGTGCCGATGATCGGTCATAACATGAGGTTGAATTGGAAGAATAGGGTGGTTCGGCACAGTTAGCGCAATCAAATGCAATTAGTTTGGCCGCCATACACCCGTTGTGAGACATATTAGCCATTGGTTACCTAATTTGCGGCAAAATATGGGCGGTTGCGCAGTGTGATTCGCAGTTTGCTGTTGATTTGCAAGGTTAGAAACGGGAATATGATAAAAAAAGAATATAAACTGAGCAGTATAAGGAAATCACCATGTCGAAAATCGCACTGGTGGACGATGACAGGAATATCCTGACATCCGTCCAAATGACTCTTGAAGCCGAGGGTTTCGATGTTGTCACCTATAATGATGGGCAGGCAGCATTGGATGGGTTTAACAAAGCCCTGCCCGATATGGCTGTTCTGGATATTAAGATGCCGCGTATGGATGGGATGGATCTGTTGCAACGTCTGCGTCAAAAAACCCAGATGCCGGTGATTTTCCTGACCTCCAAAGATGATGAAATTGACGAGGTTTTAGGTCTGCGTATGGGGGCTGATGACTACGTCAAAAAACCATTTTCTCAGCGCTTGCTGGTGGAACGTATTCGCGCCCTGTTGCGTCGCCAAGAGGCGATCGACACCGATGAAGTGGGCGAAACCGAAGAAACCAAAGTGATCGAACGTGGCGAATTGCGGATGGATCCGCTGCGCCATTCGGTCAGCTGGAAGGGCAATGATGTTTCCTTAACGGTGACAGAATTCTTGTTGCTGCAGGCCTTGGCGCAACGTCCCGGGTTTGTAAAAAGCCGCGATCAGTTGATGGATGTGGCCTATGACGATCAGGTTTACGTGGATGACCGCACAATCGACAGCCACATTAAACGGCTGCGCAAAAAAATGCGTACAGCAGATGGCGAGTTTTCCGCGATTGAGACCCTTTACGGTATCGGGTATAGATATAACGAAGAATGACAATCGCATCGGGGATAGATGTGCGTAACGCCGAACCTGCAAGAAATGCAGAAATTGTTCTGGGTGAGGACTGGGATGGTGCGAACCATGCCGAGGAGTCTGTGCTGTCTGCACGTCGGCGTCGTCGCGGCCTAGTTTCGCTGAACCGGTCGCCGTTGGCGCGTAAAATCATCACGTTTAATTTGCTGGGGCTCGTTGTTCTGGTGGCGGGGGTTTTGTACCAAAACCCGTTTCGCGACAGTTTGGTGTTTCAGCGTGAACGCGGTCTGGTGGCCGAGGCAAAGCTGATTGCAGATGTGTTCGAGGCCCAGATTGAGGCCAGTGGCGCAAGCGATCTTTCCGAAGCTGACAAGATAAAGTCAACTATGGAAGGTCTTGATCTGCCCGAAGGCATCGAAGTGTTTGTTTTTGATGAAAGCAGCACGTTGTTGAGCGATACGCGCGGTCAGACACGCACGCCAACGACCCCTGTTTCTGGACTAAACAAAGACACCCGTAGCACTGTAATCACTGACCTTCTGAACTCGGTTTGGGAGGGTGTGTCAGGATTGCTGGCGCCCAAAGATGTGTCTCAACCTGATCTGGATATTAGCGATCTGGCCCAGTCGCTGGTTTCGCCAACGCTGGTCGGCAACACCCATGTCAAAACCGGATACAACCGTGCCGGCGACACCGTGTTTTCGATTGCGACACCGGTGAACTATAGTGGCGAAGCTGTCGGCGTGGTGGTGATTACCAGTGCGGCAGGTGAAATTGACTATCTTGTGCGCATCGAACGCGAGCAGGTTTTGCAAATGTTTGTGATCGCGATCCTGGTTTCAATCGGGCTCAGCCTTGTGTTGGCCTCGACCATTGCCAATCCGCTGTCCGATCTGGCCGCCGCCGCTGAACTGGGCCGTGACAAGGATGCACGAAAAATGAGCCCTGGCCGTATTCGTATCCCTGATTTAACTGGTCGCCCTGACGAGATCGGGCGATTATCGGTCGCGCTGCGTGGCATGGTTGCTGCCCTTTATGACCGAATTGACGCCAATGAACAGTTTGCTGCTGACGTTGCTCATGAGATTAAAAATCCGCTGGCGTCGTTGCGCTCTGCTGTTGGCACGTTGCGGATTGTTAAGAAGGACGATCAACGCGGAAAATTGCTGGATGTGGTTGAACATGACGTGCGTCGTCTGGACCGCTTGGTGAGCGACATCTCAAACGCCTCGCGACTGGATAGCGAGCTGGTTAAAGAAGAGGAAGAGAGCTTTGATCTGCTTAAGACCGTGAGCAACATCAATGAATATCTGGGCGAGGACGCGGCCAGTAAAGGCATCGAATTTATCTCTGATCTGCCAAAAGAGCCGATTGTTATTCGTGGTTTAGAAGCACGATTGGCGCAGGTGTTTGTTAACCTGATCACCAACGCGATATCGTTTTGCGATGAAGGTGATGCCATACGGGTTTGGGCGCGGCGCCGTGAGAACCGGATTTTGATAGTGATCGAGGATACGGGCCCCGGCATTCCGGATCAGGCGCTGCACAAGATTTTTAACCGGTTCTATTCCGAACGACCCGAGGCTCATTACGGCAATAACTCGGGCCTTGGGTTGGCGATTTCAAAACAAATCGTCGAGGCTCATGGCGGTGTGATTTGGGCTGAAAACATTCGCCCAACCGATATGGACCTGACCTCTGAACCGCTGGGCGCGCGATTTGTCGTGGGTCTGCCAGCCTAGGCTTCGCCATATGCCGGATTTCTCCTCCCTAGCGGCAAACGATGATTACAGCGCGGGACAGGATGCTTGCATTTTACATGCCAGCTGCGTGGCATTCCAAAATTCAGCTGTGTTGATCATCGGGCCTTCAGGATCTGGAAAATCGGGATTGGCATTGCAGTTAATGGGGTTTGGCGCGGTGTTGGTGTCTGACGACAAAACTGCATTGTTTCGCCGTGAGGGAGCTTTGATTGCCAGCGCACCTGTAACGATCAAAGGTTTGATCGAAGCGCGAGGTGTCGGGATACTAACGGCCGACACTGTGGACGCCGCGTATGTCAGGCTGGTGGTCGATTTGGAACAGGAAGAACAGGACCGTCTGCCACCGCGGCGCAAGTATAATTTACTTGGCCAAACGGTGCCATTGCTGCACAAGGTCAAAGCGGCGCATTTTGCGGCGGCGATACTTCAGCACCTAAAAGCTGGGCGGAGCGCATAGATGGCAGTGGATGACAAAGCATCAATCTCGAGCGAACAACGCGTGGTGTTGGTCACGGGCCCTTCGGGCGCGGGGCGATCAACCGCGATCAACGTGTTAGAAGACATCGGCTATGAGGCCATCGACAATCTGCCGTTGAGCTTGTTGCCGAGATTGCTGGACGGGCCACCGTTGGATCACCCGTTGGCGTTGGGCATTGATGTTCGCAACCGTGACTTCAACGTCGCGGCGATGACTGACATGATGCGCACCTTGACACATATGGATGGTGTCACGGCCGAGTTGTTGTATCTGGATTGCAATACTGATGTGTTGGTGCGGCGCTACTCTGAAACCCGTCGCCGTCACCCAATGGCCCCGGCGCAGTCACCCATCCAAGGAATCGAGCGTGAGTTGGATCTGCTGGTGCCAATTCGGGCGACGGCTGATGTTTTGCTGGATACGTCTGATTTGTCACCGCATGAATTGCGCAGTGAAGTTGACCGCTGGTTTGCACCAGATACCGGGCAACGGTTGGCGATTTCGGTGCATTCGTTTTCCTATAAACGCGGGGTGCCGCGCGGGGTCGATATGATTTTCGACTGCCGGTTTCTAAAAAACCCCTATTGGGAAGAATCGCTGCGCAGTTTTGACGGACGCGATGCCGAGGTGGCCGAGTTCGTCGCGACCGACGCGCGGTTTGCCGAGTTTTTTGAGAAAATGCAGGCGCTGGTTGAAATGTTGTTGCCAGCTTATATCGACGAGGGTAAAGCGCATTTTTCAATCGGTTTTGGCTGCACCGGTGGACAACATAGGTCAGTTGCCGTAGCGGAAAAATTGGTGAATGCGCTTGCACGTGGCGGGTGGCGGGTGTCTATTCGGCACAGAGAAATGGAACGACGCGCCCAAGCTGGGTCGCAAATAAAATGGGGTAGCGCACAGTGATCGGCATTGTGATTGTCGGACACGGAGGATTGGCCCGAGAATATCTGGCCGCTGTCGAACATGTTGTCGGCAAGCAAACCGGGATTCGCACCATCGCAATCGAGAGCGAATGCGATCGCGCTGACAAGAAGGCTGAAATTAACGCGGCCGCTGATGCGGTCGACCAAGGCGATGGTGTTGCCGTGGTGACGGATATGTTTGGCGGATCGCCCTCAAATCTGTCGTTGGGGGCTTGCAGCAAGAAAAATCGCAAAATTCTGTATGGCGCGAACCTGCCGATGTTGGTCAAATTGACCAAATCCCGCAAGTTACCATTTGACGACGCCGTTGCAGCCGCTCTTATAGCGGGACGCAAGTATATTGACTGCAGCGACGGAAATAACGGACAGTAAAAATGAGCAACAGCCGAGTACTAATGATCATCAACGAAAAGGGCCTCCATGCACGGGCTTCGGCGAAATTGGTCGAAGTGGTCGAAGCACATGATGCAAGCGCTGAGGTGTCCAAGGACGGTTTGAGTGCCTCCGGGGATTCCATCATGGGGCTTTTAATGTTGGCAGCCTCGAAAGGAACCTCTATTGAGGTTGAAACAAGCGGGCCTGAGGCTGACAAGTTGGCTTTGGCGCTTGAGGTGCTGGTCGCCGATCGTTTTGGCGAAGAATTTTAAGCGGTGCTGACGCGCCTTATGTTGACTGGAAAACCATTGGTGGATCACTCACAAGACACTCCGGCGACAGACGTTGATCCCGATTATGTACCGTATAAAAAGCAAAAGCTGTCTTACGCCAATACCTTTACCAATCCGTTCAAGGTGGGTGTCATTCGGGTGCTGGAATGGTGCACGGGCAAGATCCGGCTGCTGCGTTTGATCCGCAAGTTCGAAAGCGAAGGGGTGGTCAGTGGGCAACCGTTCTTCACCCGTGCACTGCAGTTGATGCAAATCGATGTGATGACCCCTGAGGCACAGATCGCCAAACTGCCAGCCACAGGCCCGATGATTGTGGTGGCCAACCATCCGCATGGATTGGTTGATGGTTTGGTTCTGGCTGAATTGATCGGCAAGGTGCGTCAGGATTATAAAATCCTAACCCGCAGCCTGTTGACGGGCATTCTCGAGATCGAAAAATTCATGTTGCCGGTGGCTTTCCCGCATGAAGAAGGCTCGCAGCGTTTGAACATCAACATGCGCAAAGAAGCGATGGCGCATCTAAAAGACGGTGGCGTGATTGTGTTGTTTCCCGCCGGTGTTGTGGCATCAAGCAAGACCATGTTCGGCCCTGCCATCGAGGCCGAGTGGAACCCCTTCACTGCCAAAATGATCCAGCGTTCAGGCGCGACCGTATTGCCGATCTTTTTCCCGGGGTGCAACACGCGCACCTATCTGATTGCCAACAGAATTTCAGCGACAATCCGGCAAGGGTTATTGTTGCACGAGGTGGTGCATGCGTTGAAAAAACCGCAATCGCCGATCATTGGCGAGCCTATTTTGCCCGCTGAAATGGACGAATGGTCCAAAAACCCGCGCGGGTTCATGGCGTGGTTGCGTGACAAAACACTGGCCCTAAAACCCTAGCGGGTCGGCACAGGCTCCTCGCCACGGTAATCGTAGAACCCACGGCCAGTTTTGCGGCCCAGCCAACCAGCCTCGACATATTTGGTCAGCAGCGGGCAAGGGCGATATTTCGTATCGGCCAAGCCGTCGTGCAGCACGTTCATAATCGCGAGGCATGTATCAAGCCCGATAAAGTCCGCCAGTTCCAGTGGCCCCATCGGGTGGTTCGCGCCCAAACGCATAGACGTGTCGATAGATTCAACCGAGCCAACACCCTCATACAGGGTGTAGACGGCCTCGTTGATCATCGGCATCAGGATGCGGTTCACAATAAAGCCGGGGAAATCCTCGGCGGTGGCAGCGGTTTTGCCCAAACGGTCGACCACATTGTGGCAGGCCGTAAAGGTTTCCTCGTCGGTGGCGATACCGCGGATCAACTCGACCAGTTTCATCACCGGTACGGGGTTCATAAAATGAAAACCCATGAATTTTTCCGGACGGTCCGTGCGCGAGGCCAAGCGGGTGATTGAAATCGACGAGGTGTTCGATGTCAGGATCGTGTCGGGGTTCAAGTGGGGAATTAGGTCCTCGAAAATGGCGGTTTTGACAGCTTCGCGTTCGGTCGCTGCCTCGATCACCAATTGGGTTTGGCCAAGGTCGGGCAATTTCAATGTTGTTTGAATGCGGTCAAGCGCCTGCATCATGTCGTCCTTGGAAATCTTTTCACGGCTGACTTGGCGCTCAAGGTTTTTCTGGATCAGTGATTTGGCGGCGTCCAGAGCGTCTTGGGTCATGTCGTTCATTAGAATGTCATATCCCGCCAAGGCGCAAACATGGGCAATGCCGTTGCCCATTTGGCCAGCGCCCACGATACCGATTTTTGAAATTTTCATAGCCCAACCCCTTTGATTTTCATGGCGACCTTACGGTGCGAATTGCTGCAGGTGCAAGAGGGTAGAGCCCGAATAAATCGCCTCAAATTGTCCAATTAGCCATTTGGAAACATCTTTCAGCGAATCTGGACGTGGGTGAACTAAAATGAGAGGTGGGTGACATGACCTATGAAAACCTGGGGCAAGGTGTCCTTGACTATTTTCCGTGTCGTTACGGAAATTCCAAACTGCTGTTTCGTGGTCCGCGCAAAAAGATGGCGGGCGAGTATATTGCGATGATTGGCGGTACAGAAACTTACGGTAAGTTTATTGAAAAGCCATTTCCAGATCTAGTCAGTGAGGCAATGGAGATGGAATGCGTTAACTTTGGCTGCGTGACAGCAGGGGTTGATGTGTTTGCCAATGAAACGCCGGTGACCGAGGCTTGTTCACAGGCAAGGGTGACTGTCATTCAGGCGCTCGGCGCGCAAAATATGTCAAACCGGTTTTATGCCGTGCATCCACGGCGCAATGATCGGTTTGTGCGGGCTTCGACCCTGATGAAAACGGTTTTCCGCGAGGTGGATTTTACTGATTTCAGTTTTACCAAGCATTTGCTGACAACATTGCAAACGCTTTCAGAAGAGCGGTTTAACATTGTGCGCGACGAGCTGAAAGACGCCTGGATCGCGCGGATGAAACTGTTGTTGGGGAAAATCGAAGGGAAAATCGTTTTGCTGTGGTTTTCTGATCGGACGCCGGATGAGGTGCCAATAACTGACGGATTGGGGCGCGAGCCAGTCTTCGTGGACCGGAGGATGATCGAGGAAATCCGTCCCTATGTGACCGAGGTGGTTGAGGTTGTGGCAAGTGCTGCCGCTATCGCGCAGGGCACTGAGGGGATGAAGTTTTCCTCAATGGAACAACCCGCTGCACAAGATTTGATGGGGCCGGCCGCGCATGAAGAAGCGGCGCAAGCCTTGCTGGAGCCCCTAAGTCGATTGATCTAGGGTGGCATGAAAACGGAAAAGGCCCGCCAGTTTTGGCGGGCCTTCTATTTGTAAAAATTTGGGTTTTCTCACAGCGCGTCGATCAATNNCGGGGCTTCTTCGTCTTTGTTGATTGCAACGATGATTTTGCTGTCTTTCATCCCCGCCAAATGCTGGATCGCGCCGGAAATACCGACCGCGATGTACAGCTCTGGGGCGACGACTTTGCCGGTTTGGCCGACTTGCCAATCGTTCGGCGCATAGCCCGAATCCACCGCCGCACGAGACGCGCCAACGGCGGCGCCCAGCTTGTCGGCCAGTTTTTCGATCAGCGCGAAATCGTCTTCGGAGCCGACACCGCGACCACCTGACACAACAACGCCCGCAGACGTCAGTTCGGGGCGATCAGATTCGGCGACCTTGTCTTCGACCCATTCCGACAGACCGGAATTGGCAACCGCCGCGATGGTTTCAACCGAAGCCGAACCGCCGTCGCCAGCGGCGTCAAATGTGGTGGTCCGGACCGTGACGATTTTCTTGGCATCAGATGATTTCACCGTTTGAATGGCGTTGCCCGCGTAGATCGGGCGCTCGAATGTGTCGCCGTCAACCACGCCGGAAATATCCGAAATCACCATCACATCCAGCAAGGCCGCGACGCGTGGCATCACGTTTTTGGCCGCAGAGGTTGCGGGTGCGACGATGTGGTCATAATCGCCAGCCAGCGACACGATCAGGTCGGCAACCGGTTCGGCCAGATCATGGCCGTAAGCCGCGTCATCGGCGCAAAGCACTTTGGCAACACCGTTCAATTTGGCAGCCGCATCAGCCGCGCCAGAACAGTCCGCGCTGGCGCACAAGATGGTGACATCGCCCAGCATTTTGGCCGCGGTCAGGGTTTTCGATGTTGCATCAACGGCCAATTCGCCGCCGGTAACTTCGGCAAGTAAAAGTACAGCCATTATACGGCCCCCGCTTCTTTGAGTTTCGCAACCAGTTCGGCCACATCGGCAACCTTGACGCCGGCGGCGCGGGTCTCTGGTTCGCTGGTTTTCACGATGCTAAGACGCGGAGCCGTATCGACGCCGTAATCCGCAGCTGTCTTTTCATCCAGCGGCTTTTTCTTGGCTTTCATGATGTTCGGCAAGCTGGCGTAGCGCGGTTCGTTCAAGCGCAGATCGACCGTGACGATGGCCGGCATTTTGACTTTGATGGTTTGCAAACCGCCGTCCACTTCGCGGGTCACGGTGGCGCTATCGCCGTCGATGTCCAGCTCCGAGGCAAAGGTGCCCTGAGACCAGCCCAGCAACGCCGACAACATCTGGCCAGTGGCGTTCATGTCGTTGTCGATCGCCTGTTTGCCGGCCAAAACCAACCCGGGGGCTTCTTCGTCCACGATGGCTTTTAGGATTTTGGCAACGGCGAGCGGTTCAACGTCGTCATGCACATCTTCGGCGGCGACCACCAAAATGGCGCGATCGGCCCCCATGGCCAGTGCGGTGCGCAGGGTTTCTTGCGCCTGTTTCACACCGATGGAAACGACCACAACTTCTTCGACTTTGCCGGCTTCGCGCAGACGGATGGCCTGCTCAACCGCGATTTCATCAAAGGGGTTCATCGACATTTTAACATTGGCGAGATCAACACCCGTGCCGTCCGCTTTGACACGTACTTTCACGTTGTAGTCGATCACACGTTTGACGGGTACAAGCACCTTCATCAGCGTAGTTCTCCTAAAGAATTATAACCGGACAGACCGAAGGATCAGCAGTCGCGGAATTTGGGTTTTCGTTTTTCGGAAAAAGCCTTCATGGCTTCGGGGAAATCATGGGCGCGAAGTAGGACGGTTTGCGCCCGGCATTCCGTCTCCAGCGCCTCTTCGAATGTGCATTCGGCTGACTGGCGCATCACGCGCTTGCAGCTTTCGATACCGAACATCGGGTTCGCGGCCATTTCGGTGGCCAGTGCGATGGCGGTGGCTTCGGTCTGGTCGGCAGGCACGCAGTCCTCGACCACGCGCATCTGGTGTGCGGTTTTGCCGGAAATTTCGCGGCCTGTCAGGATCAGCAAACGCGCAGCCCCCGCACCAATGCGTTGTTGCAACAACCAGCTTGAGCCGGTATCGGGGCAACCGCCAACCTTGGCGAACACCTCGCAAAACCGCGCATCTTCGGCAGCCACAATCACATCCGCGCAAAGTGCCAGGCTCATTCCGGCCCCGTAAGCAACACCGTTGACGGCCGCAATCAGAGGCTTGTTAAACCCGTAAGCGGCGCGCCCGCCTGCGTGGACTTTGTCCACCAGATTATAGGTTGCGCGGGCCCCCTTGGCCATTTCTGTTTGAAACCCGACCAGATCCCCACCGCTTGAAAAATGGTCGCCACCGGTCATGACAACCGCCCGCACCGCATCATCAGCTTGAGCCGCATCGAGAGCAGCAACAAGTTCATCGACAAAGGCGATGCTATAAGGGTTGCGGCGCTCGGGCTGGGTGAAGCGCAATATGCCAATCCCATTGTTCACTTCAAGCTGCATCAGGTCAGACATCTGGGCGTTCTCCTATTTGCCGCGCCAAACGGGCTTGCGTTTTTCGGCAAAAGCCCGCGGGCCTTCGGCGGCGTCTGAACTGGCGTAAGCGGCTTTATGGGCAACTTTGGCAGCGGCCAGACCGTCGGTCACGCCGACATCCATAAACGCACGCACGCTGGCTTTGGCGGCAAGCACGGACAATGGTGCGCCGGTAACGATGCGTTCAGCCAGTTTATAAGCACGGGCGCGCACTTCGTCAGGGGTGTCTTCGAGGTAATTGGTAAACCCGAATTCATGCAGCTTTTCGATCGGCATCAGGTCGCCGGTCAGGACCAGTTCCATCAGCATCGGTTGTGGCAACATGGCAATCGCAGGCGCACACCACGGCGAACCGCGGCCAATGTGGACCTCGGTGATACCAACCTTGGAGCCTTTGATGCCAACGCGCAAATCGCACATCAGGGTCAGCATCATGCCGCCGGCCATCAATGATCCGGTCATCGCGGCAATAATCGGTTTAGAGCAACCCAACATGTGTTCATGGAACGGGTCGCGCATTCGGGTCAGAATATCGACGCCTTCTTCTTTCATCAGCTGCGACGCTTCTTTTAGGTCGAGGCCAGCGCTGAACGTGCCGCAATCAGCAGACGTCAGGACGGCGACGCGGATGTTTGGATCGGCTTCGATCATATCCCATGCGTC
>DEIK01000106.1:0-944 GCA_002352425.1 Rhodobacteraceae bacterium UBA2776 | reverse complement strand
GCAATACCGTCTTTGACGGTGACTTCGATGGGATTGGCGGTCATGGGAAATCCTTGAATTTCTGGGTCGGGCATCAGCCCGTTGAATTGTGGTTGGCAGGGAAGCGCACCCCCCTGCCAATTTTCATATTATTCAGCTTTGAATGTAGCTGAGCTTTCTTTGACCANNCCCAAATCAAATCGGTATAGGCCGCTGTCCACTCTTGTTGTGGCACCCAGGTTTTGCCGTCCCACATTTCGACGCGGGTTTTACCGCCGCCGCCGTGGTCTTCGGCAGTCACTGTCAGTGGCGCAAACAAACCGTTGGCATCAAAATCGGTGACGCTTTCGAAACCGTCTTTCATGGATGCTGCCGTGATTGGATAGCCATCTTTTTCGATTGCAAGGCGGGCTGCCTCAAACGCAGTCGAATAGATGCCAACGCCTGTGTTGTAATACACGTCATAGACCTTTTCTTCCGGTCCAGCACCATTACCTTTTTCATAAATTTCGGTAATGATTTCCTGAATGACCGGAATATCCTGCCCGCCAGCAGTGCTGGTGCCGCGTTTGATACCTATCGCCGCTTCGGTGCCAATATTGTTAATATCCACTTCGTTCAACCAGTTGACCGAAAGGTATTTATCAATCGGAAAGCCATTGCGCTTCATCTCTTTGGCAGCGACGACATGGCCACCGGCCAAAATCCAAGCCATTACATAGTCCGGCTTGTCACGGCGAATTTTGGTCCAGGTACTTGCCTGATCACTCCCAGGAAGTGGCACCGGATAAAGCTCAAGTGTAAAGCCCTCTTTCTCGGCTAAAGTCTTGAGCAGATCATGCGGTTCTTGACCAAATGCATAGTCAAGATACATAAACCCGATCTTCTTGCCATTCAGATCGCCACCAAGCTGTTCTTTGATGTAAGCGATGTCATTGGCGGCCTGTCCCAAATAGGTGGGGCCA
>DEIK01000007.1 GCA_002352425.1 Rhodobacteraceae bacterium UBA2776 | reverse complement strand
GATCAAGGCCCGCGTTGGGCGCATCCCCGAGGACCGGCATCACGATGGTGTCGTCGGCTCGATGACGGTGGCCGAAAACCTGGTGCTGGAGCGATTGGGTGATAATGATGTGCAGCGCCACGGCTTTCTGCGCAAAGGCGCGATATCGGATCACGCGGATGATTTGATCAAAGCCTATGACGTGCGCGGTCCAGGGGCGCAGGCCCGCGCGGCATTGCTGTCAGGTGGTAATATTCAAAAGCTGATTTTGGCGCGGGTATTGGAAAAAGAGCCGCTTGTTATTCTTGCCAACCAGCCCACGCGCGGTCTGGATTTTGGCGCGGCGGGCGAAGTGGCGCGCCGTTTGATGGAGGCGCGCAAACGCGGTGCTGGCGTGGTGTTGATTTCCGAGGATCTGGACGAAGTATTGAGCTTGGCTGACCGGATTGTGGTGATGCACGACGGGGAACTAATCGAGGCTGGCACGCGAGACCGCGCGGCCATTGGCCTGTTGATGGCGGGGCAAGCAGCATGATGATGATCGAACCACGCGGCGGTATTTCAAAGCGCATGCAAATGGCCATTCCGGTGATTGCGGCTTTTGTTGCGCTTGCACTGGCCGCCTTGCCGCTGGCGTTTGCTGGCGCGCCGATTTTTCCTGCGTATTGGGAAATGTTCAATGGGGTTTTCGGCTCGATGTTTTCGTTCACTGAAATGCTGACCCGTGCCACGCCGTTGATTTTCACAGGATTGGCGGCAGCCTTAGCGTTCAAGGCGCGGTTGTGGAACATCGGGGCGGAGGGGCAGTTGTACCTTGGCGCGATGGGGGCTGTGGCCGTGGGTACGGGTCTGGTTGACGGACCTGCTATCTTGATGATCCCGCTGGTGATGTTGGCAGGGGCAGGGGCAGGGGCGGCTGGGATGCTGGGGCCTGCGATTTTAAAAACACGGTTTGGCGCGGACGAGGTTGTAACGTCGTTGCTGTTGAACTTCATCATCTTGATTTTCGTGCAGATGATGTTGGAAGGCCCGTTGAAAGACCCAATGAGCATGGGTTGGCCACAGTCCGAGCCAATCTTGGACAATGCCGCCTTGCCACGCCTGAGTGACGTCCTACCAAGTCAAATAACTATAATGGACCGGATGCGCATTCACAGTGGGCTGATCGTGGCGCTGATTGCGGCTGTGGTGGCGCAGATTGCATTGAGCAAAACCACATGGGGCTTCAAAATCCGCGCTGTGGGGGAAAATGCCGCTGCGGCCCGCCATGCAGGCATTGGTGTGAACCGCACCTTGCTGGGGGTCGCCTGTATTTCAGGTGCTTTGGCGGGGCTGGCGGGGGTCAGCGAAGTCGCTGGGCTAAAGGGCTATCTGACCACTGATTTGTCGCCAGGATACGGCTATTCCGGAATCGTGGTGGCGATGTTGGCGGGGCTTTCTCCGATTGGCGTGGTGATCGCGGCGCTTTATGTCGCCAGCGTGTTCGTTGGTGCGGACAGCATGAGCCGTGCAATGGGCGTGTCTAGCTTTCTGGCGGATTTAGTGGTGTCGCTGTCGCTGATCTCGGTTTTGGTCGGCGGGTTTTTCGCACGCTACCGGATCAGGTTCACCGGCAAGGCGGGGTCCCCGTCATGATGGATCTGTTGCAAATATTTTTGAACGAGAGTTTCTGGGTCGCCTCACTGCGCATCGCCACGCCGCTGATTTTCGGAGTGCTGGGCGCGTTGTTATGTGAACGTGCGGGGGTATTAAACCTTGGTATTGAGGGTATTTTCGTGGTCGGCGCGATGGTCGGCTGGATGACGGTCTATGCGGGCGCGCCGCTTTGGATTGGGGTGCTTGCGGCAGCGGGCGGCGGGGCGTTGTTTGGCCTGTTGCATGCCATTTTGACGGTGCCGCTGGGCTTGTCGCAACATGTGTCGGGCTTGGGCATCACGTTGTTCGCCACCTCAACCGCATCGTTCCTGTACCGTACGATTCTGCCGGATGTATCATCGCCACCGCGCATCAAGGCGTTTCAGCCGATGGATGTACCAATTCTGTCGGACATCCCGTTTTTGGGTCCTGTTGTGTTTCAACAAACTGCTATGACGTGGCTGGCGTTGATCATGGTTGGCGTGGTTTGGTGGGTGATCAATCGCACGCCGCTGGGCGTTGCGATTCAAGCCGTGGGTGACAATCCCGACGCGGTGAATGCGCAAGGGTTGTCCGTTTACAAACTGCGTATTGGGGCCGTAATGGCAGGGTCTGCATTGATGGCACTGGGCGGTGCGTTCCTGACCATGTCGGCGTTTGATGCGTTCTTTTTTGGCATGGTGAATGGGCGTGGCTGGATATGCATTGCGCTGGTGATCTTTGCCAGTTGGCGGCCCGGTAAGGCGCTGTTGGGCGCGCTATTGTTTGGTATGTTCGATGCGTTTCAGGTTCGCCTGCAAACCGAAGCCGGCGCGGTCATCCCGTCGCAGATATTCCTGATGGCCCCTTACGTTTTGTCCATCGTTGCACTGGTGTTTGTCGCCAGAAAAGCCGAATATCCGCGGGCGTTGTTGCAGCCTTGGTTCAAGGGCCACCGATAGGAGTTTTCGCGATGAGTTTTGATTTGCTGGTGACGAATGCTGTTTTGCCGGATGGCACGAACGCC
Source organism: Rhodobacteraceae bacterium UBA2776 (assembly GCA_002352425.1). Lineage (GTDB taxonomy): Bacteria > Pseudomonadota > Alphaproteobacteria > Rhodobacterales > Rhodobacteraceae > Profundibacter. The sequence goes on along the minus strand of DEIK01000007.1, from coordinate 30,294 downwards.
AATATTGGTTGTGCAGGCGGCAAGATCACCGCCGTTGGGCGTGATATCAGCGGCGAGGCGGGTGTCATGCTGGACGCAGGTGGTCAACTGGTGGCACCGCCGTTTGTCGACCCGCATTTTCACATGGATGCCACGCTGTCGCTGGGGCGGCCACGGATGAACACTTCGGGTACATTGCTAGAAGGCATCGCGCTGTGGGGCGAGTTGAAGCCACTCCAAACCGTGGATGAAATTATCGAGCGCGCCTTGCGCTATTGCGATTTGGCCGTGTCGATGGGCATCGGGGCAATCCGCAGCCATGTTGATGTTTGCGATGATGAACTCAAGGGCGTCGACGCCTTGCTTGAAGTGCGCAAACAGGTCGCGCCTTATCTGGATTTGCAACTGGTGGCCTTTCCACAAGACGGGGTTTTGCGCGATCCGACCGCGATGCAAAACCTGCTCCGCGCGCTGGATCGCGGCGTGGATGTGGTTGGTGGCATCCCGCATTTTGAGCGTACGATGACGGATGGGGCAGAGTCGGTTCGCCAACTTTGTGAAATTGCGGCGGAACGGGGTTTGCGCGTTGACATGCATTGTGACGAGAGCGATGACCCGCACAGCCGCCACGTTGAGACACTGGCCTATGAGACCACACGGTTGGGGTTACAGGGAAGGGTGACTGGATCACACCTGACCTCGATGCATTCGATGGACAATTACTATGTCAGCAAGTTGATTTCACTGATTGCCGAGGCTGAATTACACGCAGTGCCCAACCCGTTGATCAATATCATGTTGCAGGGACGCCATGATACTTACCCTAAACGGCGCGGGCAAACGCGGGTGCCGGAATTGCGCGATGCGGGTGTGAATGTGGGCTTTGGTTCGGACTGTGTGATGGACCCTTGGTATTCACTGGGGCGCGCTGATATGTTGGATGTCGGGGCGATGGGGTTGCATGTTGGGCAGCTGTCGTCACGCGCTGATATGCGCTGGTGCTTTGAGGCTGTGACGGTGAATTCAGCCAAGGTGATGGGGCTGGACGGTTACGGGCTGGACGTGGGCTGTGATGCCAATTTTGTGCTGCTGCAAGCGGATGACACCATCGAGGCGCTGCGGCTTCGGGCGCATCGGTTGGCAACAGTGCGCGGTGGCAAGGTGATCGCGCAGGCGCCGCGGGTTGAGCATGTGTTGGACCTGCCAAACCGTCCCAAAATGTTGGATGCGTCGGCCTATGCGCCGAAAGGCAATTCAGGATAGTGCACGTGGGTTAGGTAGAGGCCCTGTGGCGGACTAACCGGGCCGCAAACCGTGCGGTCTTTGGCATCCAAGGCGGTTTGCACGTCCTCGGGTTTCCACGCGTCAGAGCCGACCCGTTCCAACGTTCCGACAATGCTGCGGACCTGGTTGTGCAGAAAACTGCGCGCGCGCAGGTGGAACTGAATTTCGCGCCCATAGGGGATGTCTTTGGTGGTGATCCGAAGGTCGTCAATTGATTTGATGGGCGAGGCCGCCTGACATTTTGTAGACCGAAACGTGGTGAAGTCATGCTCGCCTAAAAACAGTTCTGCGGCTTGGCGCATGGCATCGACATCTAGGGTGTGTTTGACTTGCCAGACGTTGCCACGGTCATGAATGACGGGTGGGCGACGGTTGATCAGGCGAAACAGGTATTGGCGCTCAAGGGCCGAGAACCTTGCATGGAACTTGTCGCCAACCTCAACGATTTGAACGACGGAAATGGGGAGGGGGCGCAGGTGGTAGTTGACCGCATTGGTCAGCACCCAAGGTTCCCATGTTTTTTGCATATCGCAATGGGCGACTTGACCGGTTGCATGGACACCGGCATCGGTGCGACCAGCGGCTTGAACACCGGATGGCAATGGGTCCAGTTTGCGCAAAGCCGCCTCGACGGCGCCCTGCACCGTGCGCATGTTGTTCTGGCGTTGCCAGCCGCAAAACGGGGCACCATCATATTCGATTTTCATTGCATAACGTGGCATTCGGCATGGGTAACGTGACGAGATAAAAATGGCAATTGGGGCCATTCTTCTTTTCTAAAGTTTCTCGGTCGCTGGATAAGAACTTTCGGCCTCCGGCGGGGATATTTTGGGAACAATGATGGCAGTACTAGGCATTCTGGTGTCGGGGTCTTATCTAGGGGCTAGGTAAGGGGATTGATTTGCGTATTTCTGAGGTATTGAGCGGTGTGAGTGGCGGGCTAATTGGCTCGGAAGAAACGGTGCGTTTGGGCGTGACAGGGCTGAGCCGTGCGGGCAAGACGGTGTTCATTACCTCATTGGTGGCGAACCTGTTGGATCGTGGGCGCATGGGGCAGGTGTTGGGCGTGGCCAATGGTGCGGTGCAGGCGGCTTATCTGCAGCCCCAACCGGACGACACCACGCCCCGATTTGAGTATGAGACGCATTTGGCGGCGCTAAAGGCTGATGCGCCGTTTTGGCCGCAGAGTACACGGACGGTTTCGCAATTGCGGGTGACGTTGAAGGTGCAGCCGACGGGGATGCTTGGCGGGTTTGCGGGGCCGCGGTTGGTGCATTTGGATATTGTGGATTATCCGGGTGAGTGGTTGCTGGACCTTGGGTTGTTGGAAAAATCTTATGCGCAATGGGCGTCGGAGGTTTTATCGGCCATTGGGGGGCGCGATTGTGCGACGGAATTCTTGACGCTGCGGGTTGATCCGCTGGCCGTGTTTGACGAAAGCATTGCGCAGGAATTGGCAGGTCGATTCACCAGTTATCTGCAGGCCGCGCGCAACGAGGGATATTCCGATTGCACGCCAGGGCGGTTTATTTTGCCGGGTGAAATGGAGGGCTCGCCGGCCTTAACATTCGCACCGCTGGAGGAGCCAAAGGGCCATAAACGGGGATCCTTGTGGCGCGAGATGGAGCGGCGGTATGAGGCCTATAAGAAGAAAGTCGTGCAGCCGTTTTTCCGTGATCATTTTGCCAAGATTGACCGCCAAGTCGTATTGATCGACGCGCTGGGGGCCATTCATAAAGGCCCGCAAGCCGTGGACGACATGCGCGGGGCGATGGCGGATGTGCTGGACGCGTTTAAGCTGGGTAAGGTCGGTTTTTTGGCTTCGCTGTTTGGTATACATCGGGTAGAGCGCATTTTGTTCGCGGCCACCAAAGCGGATCATTTGCATCACCGCCAACATCCGCGCCTGACAGGCATAGTGACGGCGATGTTGCGCGGCGCCAAGGATCGGGCGGATTTCTCGGGGGCGGTGACGGCGGCAATGTCGATTGCGTCTTTGCGGGCCACGGTCGAGGAGACGCTGGAGCATAGTGGCAAGTCGCTGGATTGTGTGCGCGGCAGTTTGTTGGAGGGTGGCAAACAGGCGGCGTTTTATCCCGGGGAATTGCCGGATGATCCGGGCAAATTGTTAGGGCAGGCGCAGGGTGGTGCCGATGAATGGCTGGGGGACGACTATAAAATCATGAGCTTTGCGCCGTCAAAACTGGACCTAAAGGTTGGCCAGGGCCCGCCGCATATCCGGCTGGACAAGGCGGCGGAATTTTTGATTGGGGACTATTTGAGATGAGTAAGAAAACAAACGGCCCCGTGTTGATTGAACTGGATCAATCGCCTAGTGACATGACTCCGGCAACCGCGCCCCCCGTGCCAGACGTCGCCGCACCGCAGGGGCAAGCGATGCAGGCCGTGGCCAAGTTGGCAGCGGGGAAACCGTCGCGGACTGGGCGATGGTTTTGGGCGTTGCTGGTGGCGCTTTTTGGCTTTGGCTTGTCGGTGGCTGCGTGGGATTTCGTAAATGAAATGATTGCGCGCAATCCATATCTTGGTTCGGTTGCAGTCGGATTGACGGCGCTGTTCATCGCGGTGCTTTTGGTCATTGCGGGGCGCGAAATATTGGGGTTTGCACGGCTGCGACGGCTGGATCGGGTGCATCACGGCGCGCAAGCGGCATTGGCTTCCGAGGACTTGGCGGCGGCGCGACAAGTCACAGCACAGTTGATATCCTTATATGCGTCACGTGCCGATACCGAATGGGGGCGGGCCAATTTTTCCGAACGTCAAAGCGATGTTTTTGACGCGGATGGGTTGCTGGCATTGGCCGAGGCCGAATTGATCGTGCCTCTAGATGACCAAGCCGTCAAGGAAGTGGAGGCCGCCTCCCGCCAAGTCGCGACCGTCACGGCGATTGTGCCTTTGGCCTTGGCCGATGTTTTCGTGGCGTTGACGGCAAACTTGCGGATGATCCGGCGCATCAGCGAAGTCTACGGTGGGCGGTCGGGTACTTTGGGCAATTGGCGGTTAACACGCGGTGTTTTTACGCATTTGGTGGCGACGGGGGCCGTTGCCGTTGGGGATGACTTGATCGGTACGCTTGCGGGTGGCGGCGTGGTGGCAAAAATTTCACGCCGTTTTGGCGAAGGGGTGATCAACGGGGCTTTGACCGCCCGCGTGGGGGTGGCGGCGATCGAAGTTTGCCGCCCATTGCCGTTTATTGTTGCCAAACGGCCCTCGGTTACGGGTCTTGTCAAACGGGCGCTTGCGGGGTTGTTTGGGCGTGGCTAAGTTAACGTAGATTTATTTGCGTTTTTAGCGAGGTTTGCTGTGGAACTAATTTTTATTCTGGTCGCGCTTTATTTTGTTTACAGCCATTTTAGCCTGAAGAAATCTGTGACCCAGTTGCAAGGCCGTGTTGCGGATCTGGAAGACGAAAACGCCGATCCCGTTGCTGCGCGAACGGTGGATCCAGATGCGGTTGTTACCAAAGAACCAGAGCCAGAAGCCTGGTCAGAGAGCGACCCCTTGGAGCCTACGGCGAAGACCAGAAAATATCCACCATTGGAAGAACCCGAACCTATTGAAACAGCGGAAATCACGCCGCCGAAACGGTTCGTTTTCACACCGGAAAACGCCGCGGCCGTATCGGCCTGGATGAAAGAGAACTGGTTTTACGCCGTTGCGGCGCTGTCTTTGGCGCTGTCGGGGGTGTTTTTCGTGCAATACGGCATTGAAAATGGCTATTTGACGCCGTTCTGGCGTGTCATGGGCGCGCTGGGATTGGGCGCTTGTTTGATCGCGGCGGGCGAATGGATCCGGCGGCGCAGCGGCGATGGTGCCGACAGTCACACGGCGCATTTGCCTTCGGTGTTTTCAGGGGCCGGATTGGTGGCGCTGTTTGCAGGCGTGTTGGCCGCGCGTCAGATGTACGGGCTGATCGGGGCCGAGATGGCGCTGTTTGGACTGGTTGCCGTATCTGTTTTGGCGGTGGTGTTGGGCTGGTTTTACGGCCCGTTGCTGGCCGCAGTTGGCATCATTGGTGCGACGGCAGCCCCGTTTTTGGTCGGCGGCAACTCTGAAGAGGGTTGGCTGTTTTACTACTACTTTGCACTGATCGCCGTGGCGGGGATGTTGGTGGATGCGATCAAACGCTGGGCCTGGGTTTCGGCGCTGGCGCTGGTGTTCACCTTCATAGCGGCCTGGGCCACGTTCAGTTTGGGCGCGGGCGGCGAACATTTTCTAGGGTTTGCATTGATTGCGGCAATTGGGGCAGCGATGATCCCACCACTGAAGGTCTGGCCACAGCATGCCGGAGAGATGATTTCGACATCATTGGCACGCTTTAAAGGCCGCAAGCCGGACTGGCCAGAGTTTCCGACACGGCTGGCGACGGGGGCATTTACAGCGGCAGCTGCGGTGGCGATGATCGTTTCTGCAATGGCGCCGAATGCGGCTGAAGTTTGGCTGGTATTAGGACTGTTGGCAGTGATGCTGGGCATGGCCGTGATCTGGTTTCGCCAGGCACCCGCGCTGCGCGATACCATCGTGCTGGCACCATTGGCGTTTTTGTTCGTGCTCTTTGCTCAATCCGAGTTGATAGGCAGCTTGTATCTGGCGTTTAAATCTGGCCGCTACAAAGAGCTTGACGCGGCAGCACCTATGGATGTGACGGTGATTTTAGCCATGGCACTGGTTGGCAGCGCGTTGATTTTCTGGCGCAGTTTGCGCGAGTCGCAATACCGTTTGGTTTGGGCTGGTGGCGTGGCCTTGTTCGCCCCACTGGCTGTGACAATTCTAGAAATTTGGTGGATGCCGTCTGCGGTTTTGGGCGGCGCATATTGGGCATGGCATGGGATGGCTGTGGCGATTGCGATGACCTTGTTTGCGGTGCAAGTGGCGCGTTTGGACGGCGAGGACCGCCGCCGTGCTGCGATATATGCGTTGTCGGCGATGACGATGATGAGTTTCGCGTTGATGGTGATGTTGTCGTCTGCGGCGTTGACGATTGCGATTGCGGTGATGGTGTTGTTGGCGGCGCTGATTGACCGTCAGTTGAATCTGAAATTGCTGGGTGTGTTTGTGCAGGTCGGCGGTGTGGTCGTTGGGTATCGACTGGTGGCGGATCCAGGTGTGCTTTGGGCCTTTGACGCGCCCTTGGTGGAGTTCATACTGGCCTATGGCGTTGTAATCGCGCTGTTTGCGGCGACGTGGTTTCTGTTGAAAACTCGCAATCGCATGGCGGCCATTGTGGTGATGGAGTCGGCGGTCTGGACCTTGGCGGGCATCTTTGCCTCGGTCGGGCTTTTGCGCGCCTTTGACGGAGCGGACAATGGCCATGCTTTGGTCGGGGTGTTCGCGTTGATCTGGTTGATCTCGTCGGCCAATCAACTGTATCGCATGAAAATTCCCGGACGAATGCGCTGGGTGCGTTTGGGCTTGGCTTCGGTGTTCGGGGCTGTCGGCCTATTGTCGATGGCCGCTGTTTTGAGCATTGTGAACCCGTTGTTGGCCCGCTGGGAAGTGGTGCAGGGTCCACCGCTTTTTGATACGTTGATGTTGGCCTTTGCTTTGCCTGCGCTGATGTTCGCGTTGGTTGCGCTGCTGTTCAAACATTTGCATCGCTGGCTTCGGATTGCCACGGGTGCGATGGCTGTCGGGTTGGTGGCGATCTACGTCGGTCTGGAAATTCGCCGGTTTTGGCAAGGTGATATGTTGGCCGGACATGGCACCACGGATGGCGAGTTGTACAGCTATACGATTGCGATGTTGTTGGTCTCGGTCGGGTTGTTATTCTTTGCGTTTGCCAAGCGTTCAGACCAAATCCGCAAAGCGGCGATTGTTGGGATTGGCCTGACAATTGCCAAAGTGTTCTTGATTGATATGGCTGGGCTGACAGGGTTGATCCGCGTTGCTTCATTCCTTGGGTTGGGGCTGTCGTTGGCGGGGTTAGCATGGGTCAATCGGCAGATGACGTTGCAATGGGATCAGGGTGGCCCGGCCAATGGTGGCGATGATGGCAATGATGGTGGCGATGGTGTTAATAGCGCGGCTGATGAGGCGGCTATTGAAGCCGTTAAGCCGAAGGTCGTGAAGCCAAAAGCGACGCCAAAAACAAAAGCAAAGTCGACCACGAAGCCGAAGACAGGCACGACGTCAAAGCCAAAAACGAAACTGGCGGCCAAGCCGGTTGTAAAATCAAAGCCCAAATCCAAAGCGAAGCCAAAGCCTGATGCGCCAAAGCCCGACGGGTAAGCGGCTGTATTGCTTGTAAAAAATGAAAGGGCGACAGCCGTGGAACTTGAAAATTTAATTGATTTACAAGCCTACCCGATCACGGATCCAACCTTCCAAATCGCTTGTCGAGACAGGTTCAATGAAGCAGGTGTGTTTGTCATGCCGGGGTTTACGTTGCCTTCGGCAATCAAGGCCATTGCTGCCGAGGGGCAGGCGAACCGCGACAGCGTCTATGCCAAGACTGAACAGCACACGGTTTACCTTAGCCCACCGGACCCTGAATATGCGCCGGACCATGCCCGCAACCGGATGGTAACGTCGTCCAAAGGGTGCATCACGGATGATCTGATTCCGAAGGAATCGCCGTTGCGGGCTTTGTATGACGCGCCGGAGTTCCGTGTCTTTTTACGTGCCGTACTGGGCGAGGAGGCGTTGTATGAGTATGCCGACCCATTGTCGTCGATCAATCTGCATTTTGCCGAGATGGGCCAGGAATTGGGTTGGCATTTTGACAATTCCTCATTCGCAATCACCTTGATGGTTCAGGCGCCTGAAAAAGGCGGGGCATTTGAATATGTCACTGATGTTCGGGATGCGGATGCGGGCGAGATGAGCTTTGAGGCGGTTAACGCGATTTTGGACGGGCAGACCGCTGTTGAGCAGTTGGTGGTCGATGCGGGCACTATGGTGTTTTTCCGTGGTCGAAACTCGATCCACCGTGTGGCCCCCAATGAGGGTGAGAAGGCGCGGATGTTGGCGGTATTGGCCTATAATTCAACTCCCGGTGTGGCCTTGTCCGAGGCTGCGCAGATGACATTTTATGGGCGCATCGGCTAAAGCTTAACCGAGGTTCGGCACGGCCCCTGCAGGTTGAGTTACATCGCGAACCCCCATGCTTAAGCCCGCGCCAATGCGGTGGGCAAGGGCGGACCATGCGGTGGCGGGTTCCGTCGGCAGGGTGGTTGTTAGCACCTCGTCAAACAGTGCTAACCAGTCCTTGAAATGGTCGACCCGCACATCGCCAGCCCGCATATGGGCCTGCATGGGATTGCCGTCATAACTGCGCTCCATCAGGATGGCGTTGCGCCAAAAACCGGCGATCTTGGCTTCATGTCCGGGCCAATCGGTGACGTGATTGGCAAAGACTGGCCCCAAGGTGGGGTGTTTGCGGATGCCAGCGTAAAAGCGGGTGGTCACCTGCTCGATTTGTTCGGCGGTGATCGGGAAACGGGGGGGCAGTGCAGACATGGTGGGCGGCCTTTTTATTGGTCTTTGATGATTGATAGGTGGTTTTGGTCGATGGCGAAACGGGTTGCTTTGTCGCAAGGAAGCGGCCCGCTTGCCGCCCTTTACAAGGCTTCTTGCTGTGTCCCGAGCGAGGAGCGCCCGCACGGGGGCGATGAGCGGTTACTTCAAACGGCCCAAAGGCGGCAGCAGGGTGCCAGACACCAAACGCGTTAAAAGGTGCGGGATCGGCGGGATTGTCGAGAGCGGGAACAGCACACGATCGCGCAAGACCGGCAAAATGCGACTGTCAGATTGGTATTGCGGCGTGAACAAATGGCTCATGATCTGGTAGCTGCGCACATGCCAGCGCCGTGCTTTTGCATAGAGCTTGAGCGCGGCGTGCCCCTTTGCAATGCGCAAGGCTTGTCGCAGCGCTAGCGCATCCAGCAAGGCCATATTCGCCCCTTGGCCCAGTTGCGGGCTGGCGCGATGCGCGGCATCGCCGATGATGGCCAAGCCATCGCCATAGGGTTTGCGCAGGGTGCCGTGGCTATAACGGGCCATGGTCATTTGGGCAGGGTCGGTGATTTGCTCTAGAAACGGCACGAAATCAGGCCACAGGCTGCGGGCCTCGTCTTTCCACGCGTCTAACCCCGCTGCCAGCCAATCCTCATTACCATTTCGCCTCATCGACCAAAAGATTGCAGCCTTTTGGGCGCCCTCCAGATCGGGTGTGCCAATCGGCATCACCCCGATCATCCGATCAGCGCGGCGGTATTTCTGCATCAGCCTATCGGTTGGCAATGCGGCAGCGGCGGGCCAATCCACCGTGCCCCAAATCGCGCCGTAGGGCAGGGCGCGACCCTTTAACGGTGACAGGTGTGAACTGGTGCCGCTGGCGTCGACAATCAGATCGAAAGGGCCTTCGCGGCGCCCATCAGCCAGCGATAGATACCCCGCGTCGGCCGCCATGACCTCGGCGTTGGGTACAATCTGAACGCCCTGTCGGACAACAGTCTTGTGGATTGCATTGAACAGCGCCGCGCGGTGGATTGCCAATCCAAAAGCGCCACTCGCCCCGCGATCATAGAGTACGTCCAAAACAGCGCGCCCGCTGTCGGCCTCATGACCCAGCATCCGGTTGATCGGTCGGCCAGTTGCCACGGCATCGTCAAGCGCGCCGATCTCTGCCAACACGTCTTGGCCAACCGGTTGAATTACCAGACCCGAGCCCACCGGCAGCGGTTTTTCGAACTGATCGAACACCACCACATGATGCCCGTCGCCCGCCAACAATGCGGCGGCGGCCAGCCCGCCAATTCCAGCCCCTGCAATTGCAATGTCCAACTTGATACCTGTCTTTTTCCACACCACTTTACGATACCACTTTGTGCGCCTATAACACCCCCATGAACAGCATATTCGCGGCCATAATTCGAATTACGTGCCCGGCGCTCTGAACCAGAGCCGTCGGGACAAGGTGCATGACGTGGTCGCGCCGCCCTTCACCCATTAGAATTCCCTACCCTAAGGATGCCACCTATGTGCGCCGATACGCCTGACACCCCCGATTATAAATCCACTTTGAACCTGCCGAAAACCGATTTCCCGATGCGCGCGGGCTTGCCCAAACGCGAGCCTGAATGGCTGGAGCGCTGGGCGCGCATTGGCGTTTATGACCGTCTGCGCGACACGGCGGCAGGTCGCAAACCCTTTACCCTGCATGATGGTCCGCCTTATGCGAACGGCAATCTGCACATCGGTCACGCGTTGAACAAAATCCTGAAAGATATGATTGTGCGCAGCCAGCAAATGATGGGCCGCGATGCGCGCTACATTCCGGGTTGGGATTGCCACGGCTTGCCGATCGAATGGAAGATCGAGGAAAAGTACCGCGAAAAGGGTCAGGATAAAGACGCCGTGGATGTTGTCGAGTTCCGGCAGGAATGCCGTGAGTTTGCTGCGGGCTGGGTTGATATCCAGCGCGAAGAATTCAAACGCTTGGGCATCACTGGCAACTGGGCTGATCCCTATCTGACAATGAATTTCCACGCCGAACGGGTGATCGCCGAGGAGTTCCAGAAATTCCTGATGAACGGGACGTTGTATCAAGGCAGTAAGCCTGTGATGTGGTCACCGGTTGAGGAAACCGCGCTGGCCGAGGCCGAGGTCGAGTACCACGACAAAGAGAGCTTTACGATTTGGGTGAAGTTCGCGGTTGCCACCGAGGGTGACTTGTCTGGCGCGAAGGTGGTGATCTGGACCACGACGCCATGGACCATCCCGTCCAACAAGGCTGTCGTTTACGGCGCAGATTATTCTTATGGCCTTTATGAAGTCACCTCGACACCGGACGAATGCTGGGCCGAGGTGGGCGAGCGGTTCTTGCTGGCGGACAAGCTGGCCGCAGATGTGTTTGCCCGTGCGCGTCTTGACGACAACATGTGGACCCGCGTGCGCGATGTGCCTGCGGATGAGTTGGCGGGCCTTTCGTTGAGCCACCCGTTGGCCGGAGCCGAAGGTGGCAATGGCGAATGGGACGATCTGCGTGATTTCCGCGCTGCTGATTTCGTCACCGACGAAGAGGGCACCGGTTTTGTGCATTGCGCACCGTCCCACGGTATGGAGGAGTTCGAGCTCTACCGTGATCTGAACATGTTGCAGCAGGTTATCACCTATAACGTGATGGATGATGGCACATTCCGCGAAGACCTGCCGTTTTTTGGTGGCAAGCGCATTCTGCGGGCAAAGGCCAAAAAGGGCAATTGGGAGGGCGACGCGAACGCTGCCGTGATGTCCAAGCTGGCCGAGGTTGGCGGGCTACTGGCGCGTGGCAAGATCAAGCACAGCTATCCGCATTCATGGCGTTCCAAAGCACCGATCATCTATCGCAACACGCCGCAATGGTTCGCAGCTGTCGATAAACCTGTGAATGATGGCCAAGACACTTATGGCACCACGATCCGCGAGCGCGCTTTGCGCAGCATTGACGAGCTGGTGACTTGGACCCCCGAAAAGGGCCGCAACCGTCTGTTCAGCATGATCGAAGCGCGGCCCGATTGGGTGCTGTCGCGGCAACGCGCATGGGGTGTGCCGCTGACCTGTTTCACCAAGGTCGGGGCGACGCCAACAGACGAGGATTTCTTGCTGCGCAATGAAGAGGTTAATGCCCGCATCACGGCCGCCTTTGAGGTCGAGGGCGCGGATGCGTGGTACAAGGACGGCGCCAAAGAGCGGTTCTTGGAGGGCATCGTCGATCCGGCTGCTTTCAATCAGGTCATGGATATTTTGGACGTTTGGTTTGACAGTGGCTCAACCCACGCCTTTGTTCTGCGTGATCGCCCCGATGGCTCCGAGGATGGCATCGCGGATCTGTACCTTGAGGGGACGGATCAGCATCGCGGTTGGTTCCATTCCTCGATGTTGCAGGCCTGTGGCACCATTGGTCGTGCGCCTTATCGGGGTGTTTTGACGCATGGGTTCACGCTGGATGAAAAGGGCATGAAGATGTCCAAATCGTTGGGCAACACCATCGTACCTGAAACTGTCGTCAATCAATATGGCGCGGATATTTTGCGCCTTTGGGTGGCACAGGTGGACTTTACCAATGATCAGCGCATCGGTCCCGAAATCCTGAAAGGTGTTGCCGACAGCTATCGCCGTTTGCGCAACACCATGCGGTTTATGCTGGGCTCGCTGGCGGATTTTGATCCGGCCAATGCGGTTGAACCAGCGGGTATGCCTGAGTTAGAGCGCTGGGTACTGCACCGTTTGGCTGAGCTGGATCAAGTGGTGCGCGACGGTTACGCGGCTTACGACTTCCAAGGCGTATTCCGCGCTTTGTTCGATTTTGCCACGCTGGATTTGTCGGCGTTCTACTTCGATATCCGCAAGGACGCGCTTTATTGTGATGGCGACGGCGAAACCAGTCGTGCGGCGCTGACCGTGTTGGATATCTTACATAACCGCCTGACCAAATGGTTGGCGCCGATCCTGACTTTCACAATGGAAGAGGTCTGGCTGGAGCGTCACGCGGGTGAGGATGTTTCTGTACACCTCGAAGATTTCACAGCGACGCCCGCCAACTGGCTGGACACCGAGTTGGCAGCGAAATGGGCAACGGTGCGCAAAGTGCGCCGTGTCGTCAATGGCGCGATTGAAATCAAACGGACGGAAAAGGTGATTGGGGCCAGCCTTGAGGCGGCACCAACCGTTCATATCCGTGATGCCGAGATGCTGGCGGCTGCCAAATCGGTGGATTTCGCGGATATCTGCATCACCTCGGACATTCGCTTGTCGGCGGACCCGATCCCCGATGCGGCGTTCCGTTTGCCCGAGGTTGAGGGTGTGGGCGTGGAGTTTGAACGCGCTGAAGGGCAGAAATGTCAACGCTGCTGGAAAATTCTGCCGGACGTTGGCCTGCACAGCCACGATGATGTTTGCGGGCGTTGTAACGACGCACTGGGCTAAACGAATAAACGCGGGCCTTGCGAAGGGTCCGCGTTTCGCGCAAGGTCTGGCCATGCCCAGCCTGACCATCAACACACCGACTGGCCCGATGACGCTTACCGAAAACGGCGAGGCGATCACGCATGTGGTTTGGAATGGGGCGAAACGAAATGACGATGGTGAACTGCTGCGGTTGGCGGCCAAGCAAATCTATGAGTATTTTGATGGTAGTCGCACCAGTTTTGATCTGCCTTTGCGGGTCGAGGGCAGCGATTTCCAGCGGGCCGTGTGTGATGCGATGTCGGCCATTCCGTTCGGCGAAACCGTGACTTATGGCGATATTTCCAAGAAGTTGGACATCCCCGCCCAAGCGATTGGGCAGGCTTGCGGCGGCAACCCGATACCGTTGATTATCCCTTGCCACCGTGTGCTGTCTGCCAATGGGTTGGGCGGGTTTTCCGGCGATGGCGGCGGCTTAAACGGCATCGAATTGAAGGTGCAATTGCTGCGCCATGAGGGGGCGGCGGGGCTGCTGCTTTAGCGGCGGTTCTCCTCTATTCGGCTAATCGACAAAAATTTGCCCTACGTAAGATTTTGTTCAAATTTTGCGGTTATCCCAGAGGTTCGCAAAAGCGCAATCATTGGAATTAGCATGTTATCCCAAATCGAAATAGAACTGATCCAAGATAGTTTTTCGTTGGCCACCAAAGATAAAGAAGCCCTAACACGACGTTTTTATCATCGCCTGTTCACGGTCGCCCCGCAGACCAAAATTCTGTTTCCGGATGATTTGGACAAACAGCGCAACATGTTAACAGCGGTTTTGGCGATGATCGTAAAAGGATTGGAAAACACTGAAACGCTAAAACCCTACTTGTTTTTGCTGGGTGAGATTCATGCGAAAAAGGGCGTAAAGGCCCAGTATTACCACGTGTTCTGCGAGGTGTTTGCGGAAACCATTGTTGAATTTTCTGGAGAACAATCCAACGATCGGTTGGAAATAGCGTGGGCCAAGGCCTTTGGCATCGTAACGCTCGAGATGAAACGTGCGAGTGATGACATGGGCATCACTTTGCAAAAAACATGGGCTTAAATGGTGCTGTGTTCTGCCGCACCGGGTGGTGAGAAAACATTTTGAACTCGTCGGGGGGGGGCGAAAGATCATTGACCCGTCACTGGGATCGGGCCACTGATTGGCAGGTTTAACCGGCGAGGCATAGATGACCACCACAGTTTTCCTGTCCATTATGGCAGCAGCTTTGCTACATGCCTCGTGGAACGCCATCATCAAGATTGGCGGCAACAAGATGACCATCATGTTGGTCATGACGTTGGTGCAGGCGGTGTTTGGCATTGTGATCGCGGCGGGGCGTCCATTGCCTCAAGGCGAGGTTTGGCTGTGGTTGCTGGGATCGGGCCTGTTTCATTCGTTTTACAAGATTTTCCTAAGCTACGCCTATGAGCAGGGTGATCTGAGCCGTGTCTATCCGATTGCCCGTGGGGCAGCCCCGATGGTGGTGATGATTGTCGGGGCGCTCTACCTAAGTGATGTTGTAAGCCTGCGCGAATACAGTGGTATAGCGGTGCTGGGCATTGGCATTTTGATGATGGCGCAGGGCGTGTTTTCAAACGGTGAATCGCGGCGTTTGGTGCCGTTTGCCTTGGGCTCGGCCATGTCCACGGCGGGTTATTCGCTGGTCGACGGGCTGGGCGCGCGCGCGATGGGGGATGCGGTCAGCTATGTCGCCTGGCTTTTCATCTTTGATGCGTTGGTGTTCACACCTGTTTCGATGGCGCTAAAGGGCACGGTCGTGCTGCGGGCCGCACCGCGGGTTTGGGTTTATGGCAGCTTTGCCGCCGCGGGGTCATATGGGGCCTATGCGATTGCGGTTTGGGCAATGACGGTGGCGCCAATTGCGCTGGTGTCGGCGCTGCGCGAAACCTCGATCTTGTTTGCGGTGCTGATTGGTTGGCTGATCTTTAAGGAACCGATGACACGGGGTAAGATTTTGGCCGTCGCGATGATCGTCGCGGGTGTCATTCTTATGCGGATTTAGCCGGGATGATCTGCTGAACGATGCCGGCACATATCAGGTATATGCTGGTCACAACCAGTCCCCAATGCGCCCAGCTTTGCGGGTGGAAATCGACCCATGCGGCCCAACCTGCAAAGAATGTCCAGGCCAATGCCATTGGCAATGTGAGCCCGCGCCAGCGTTCGGTTCGCACAGGGTGAACGAATTTGAGCGGCACAAACATGGTGATGGACAGGGCCACAACCAGTGCCAACATCAGCCAGTAATTGGGCTCAATCGCGAACAACACCAGCACCACCATGTTCCAGCAACCAGGAAAGCCTGAAAATGAATTGTCTTTTGTTTTCATACGTGTATCTGCGAAATATAGGGCGCTGGCAAAGGTGATCAGGATGATGATGATCCAGCCGGTCCAGTTTGGCAAAAGGCCTGATTTGAACAGGGCAAAGGCGGGTATGAAGACATAGGTCAAGTAGTCAATAATCAGGTCCAGCAGCACCCCGTCGATCTGCGGGGCGTTGGTTTTCACATTATATTTGCGCGCCAATGGGCCGTCGATACCATCGACGAAAAACGCCACGACCAGCCACAGGAACATCATGTCCCATTTTTGATCAGCGGCTGCCAACATGGCGAGCATGGCCAGCACCGCGCCGGTGGCGGTGAACATGTGAACGGCAAGGGCGCGCAATTGTGCTGTCATGACACTGTATTGGCGTATTTTGGCGGAGGTGACAACATAGTGATGTTGGTTGCGTGCAAAATTCTATTGTCGGTTGGGATCAGGGTGATTTGGCGTGGCGTTTCGTCAGCGCGGCGCCCGTGATCAGGATGACTGCGATGCCAACCACCGACAGGGTGTTGGTTGGGATGCCCCACAACAGATAGGCCCAGAAGCTGGCGAATATCAGAAATGAGTATTCCACCACGGCAACATAAGACGGGGTGCCGATCCGGTAGGCCTGTGAAATGCAGGTAACGGCGATCACCGCCCCGATGGCTTGGAGCAGGGTCAGCCACAAGAACCGGGGCGTCGGGGTTACCCAACCACGGGTTAGAAAAGTCGGGTTTTCGCTGGGTGAAAGGCTGAAATAGATTAGAAATCCAAGGCTGATCAACGCGATGGTTGTGATAACGCCAATGGTTAGGGTTATGGGGCTTTCGGGCCCGCAAAGATGCGATGTTAGCAGCATGCCCAGCCCATAAAACAACCCAGCTGCCAACGGCAAGAACGAGAGTTTGGACAGGCCTTGGAAATCTGGTTGCAACAACATCAACACACCGGCAAAGCCAGCAATGATAGCGAGCAGTTGGAATGCCGTGATGCGGACAGAAAAGATCAGGGCAGAGAACAGCAAGACCCAGATCGGCGCGCTGTAAAGCCCGGCCCCTCCTTGGGCGACGGGTAATATGCCGAGGCTGGCGAAATAAATCAACAGGCCCGTTGAAACTGCCAAACTGCGCAGGGCCAATCTGCCGAAATTGACGGGCTTCATGCTGTGCGAAGTCGCGAGGCCAACAACCAGCAGCACCGGTACGGCCATCATGGCCCGCACGATTTGAAACTGCCAGAGGCCTGCCTCTTGGGTGACGCTATAGACGAAATTGTCGATAAAGCTAAGCACCGCCGAGGCGAACAGGGCCAAAAGGGCGGCGCGGGTGTTCGGATTGGCGAGCATCAACGGGGTCCTGTGTGATGGGCGGCGGCAGTCAGGCTCTTGGATGGGTTTTGTCGTAGACTTCCATCAGGCGTGCGGCGTCAACGGCTGTGTAGGCTTGGGTGGTTGATAATGAGGCGTGGCCCAGCAGTTCCTGAATGGCGCGCAGGTCGCCGCCAGCACCCAGCAGGTGCGTAGCAAAAGAGTGGCGCAGGGCGTGGGGCGTGGCGGTGGCGGGCAGGCCCAGTTGCATGCGGGTCGCCTCCATTGCTTTTTGAATGGCGCGAGGTCGCAGAGGGCCGCCACGGACCGCGCGAAACAGCGGGCTATCCGGGGTTATCTGGTGCGGGCAAGTGCGTATGTAGCGATCAACTGCGGCGCGGGCTGGCTCAATGACGGGAACGATGCGGGTCTTGTTGCCCTTACCGGTGATGCGCAAAACATCAGGCAGCGGGGCATCGGCACCAGTGAGCGACAGGGCTTCGGATATCCGCAGGCCACAGCCGTAAAGCAGGGTGATCACGGCGACATCGCGGGTGCCGGCCCATGGTTTGACGGTCTGCAGTTCGACCGTATCAATCATCGCGCGCGCGGCATCAAGCGCCAGCGGACGTGGCAATTTTTTCTGAAACCGTGGGCTACGGGCCGACAGAACGACGGTGGGGTCGAACCCGTCGCGTTCCGACAGCCAACGGTAAAATGATTTCACCGCTGACAACGCCCGCGCCAGCGAACGGGCCGAGACACCGCGGCCCCGCTCATGCGCCATCCAAGCGCGCATATCGGTGACTTTGACCTGTTTTAACGGTGCAAGGCCCGTGGCGTCGCCGAAATGGTTGGTGATGAAAGCCAGATAACCCAACAGGTCGGTGCGGTAGGCCTCGATTGTGTTGTCGGCGGCGTTGTTCAAGGCTTTGATCGTGGTCAGCCAATCGTTGAGCGCATCCGTCGCGCCGTCAGATATGGCCGCGTGGGTCATGACAGCCAGCGGCGCATGGCACGTTCAAACACGCCAGCAAAAAACGTCAGCAAATCAGTGCCTTGGTTCGGTTTGAAGTGGTGTGGGTCTTCGGCGCCCATGACCAACATACCCGGCAAACGACCATTGCCAAAGTCCAGTTTTAGGGCAGCTTCGGAGCGGATCCAGTCACAGGCTTCGCCGTAAATCACGTCGGAGTCCGGTTTTATCTGGCGCAGGGTCACTTGGCGTGAGGTGCTGCGTTTGCCATCGGTCAGGTAGGTTTCGATGAAGCCGGGTTCGGCCACGTTCAGCACGTCGCCAAGGCGTTTCACGGCAGGGTCATTTTCATTTTGGACAGATTCCAAAACCAAACGGACACAATCGACGCCCAATATCTCGGCCACTTCGCCGTCCAGATCCCGTAGAAAATTCTCGAATTCGGCCGGGTCCAGCATCCGCAAAATGGCGCGGTGTACCTGATTGGTGCCCGCCAGATTTTCATATGCCGCAGCGATGACAGAGCGGTGCGTGTCCTCAAGACGGTCTAAACGCGCCTCCAACCGCTCCATGGCAATGCCGCGCAAGTCAATGATATTGCTGCCCATTTGGGCCTCATTGGCGGACACGAGGGCGCGCATCAAGTCTTTGTCTTCGAGAATGACTTCGGGGTCTGCGATCAGTTTTTCACGCAGATCTTCCAATTGTTGTACGGTGTTTGTCATGCCTGCCTTACCATATTTGTCTTGGTTTTCTGGACTATAGACTGAATTGTTCAAGTAAGTCATGGGTTTTTTGGGCTGGGTGCCAGAGGGCCTCAAAGAGTGTTTTGATGACAACAGATGAGGTGCGGCGGATGATTAGAATAAGGGCATATGAAAACCATATGATAATATTTTGATGCGCGTAAAATCGAGATCATGTAGATTTACGCCTCCGAGAACGGCGATCCGGTAAAAGGCGACAAATGGCAGTTCTCAGGCGGCCCATCCGATTGAAAGCTGCAACAACAAAAGTTGAGGCTTGCGAACATCGTCGAAAATATCCAAGTTCTCTGCAAGGGTATACAATCTGGAAGTGCCTGGCGTTTAATCCAGCAGTGGTCTTGGGGACGAGATTTTTGGCGAGCGGCAAAATGAAATGTTACAAAATAGGAAAAAACGGAGACAACGGTTTTGGGTGCGGTATCCAGTGGTCACGTGACAGATCTTTTGACGGAATATTTACAGAGCCCGTTCCCAAGAGCGAATGGAACCCACACCGCGATTTTCGGTATGAAGACGGAGGAATCCGGTCTTATGGGGCGCTTGTTAAACCCAGCCGGCTGACCGCCAAGACAATATCCAACCTGCAAATGCTTTGGGTGGTAACAACAACCAAGATTGATGCGCCGCATGATGTTCTAGGTGACTATTCGATCCTAATGAACAACCTTGCACTGGTGTCGGAACGTCTGAAAGATATTTTGGAAGCACTAGACCCCGCGTTGTTTGAATTCGTTCCAATTCCAAATGTTTGGGACACAACCACCCAAGCCCCGGTCAATGGCGGCCCTTTTTATCTGGCGAATGTGATCACACGGATCGACGCGTGGGATATGGACGAAACGATTATTGACTCGATACCGAACAATATCGGGGGATCAATAAACCTTCTTCGCATGGACACAGCCACTGCCAAGCGTTCAAAAATCGCCAATGCTCTTATTTGGCGAGACCCAGTTACAGGACATGTTCTGTGCACCGAAGTTTTTAGAGAATTGCTCGAAAATGCAGGTGTCAAAGGGTGGGGTTACTACCCTCTCAAGGTGTCAGACAAGTAGTGTTGGCAAAACCCTGTCCGTTTTATCGAGCCTTAGTTTAACCGCATACGAAGTTTCCAATTGCTTTTCAATTGGCACATGATCGGCCATTGTCTTGATAGAGCGCGTAGAACTCGGCGCCGATTGGCACCGCTTGGGTCATGTGGTTGACGGAGCGGATCGAGGCGGCCAGAATGCGGGTCTTGAAACTGCAATTTGAGATCACCAGAAAGTCGGTGATCAGGCTTATATCTTCCATGTACGAACCCGATAAACTCTCGATTAACATCATAGCCAGAGCGATTTGGGCGACCAATTCGCATGGGGTGACGCATGTCTGAGCGCGGGTTTTATGATCAGGGCGCGTTGGTTGCAGTTTTGACCGCACAGCCGATTGACCGTTTGCTGGATTACAAAGCGCCCGAGGGCGGCTGCATGGCGGGGGCATTCGTCGAGGTGCCGTTGGGGCCGCGCAAAGTGATTGGTGTGGTTTGGGGGCCGGGGGTTGGCGGGTTTGACCTGAGCAAAGCGCGCAGCATCCTGCGGGTTTTGGATGTGGCTCCGATGCGGGATGAATTGCAGGGGTTTTTAACCCGAGCGGCTGATTACACTATGACGCCGTTGTCGATGATGTTGCGGTTGGCGACCCGTGCGCCGGGGCTGGGCGATTCACCGGCGATGCGCAAGGTTTACCGTCTGGGGTCGGGCGAACCGGAGCGCGCCACAGACGCGCGTCGACGGGTGATCAAGGCGCTGGGGGATTATGGCGGATTGTCGTTCACCTTGGGCGAGTTGGCCGAGGTGGCCGGGGTGTCGTCTTCGGTGATCAAGGGCTTGGTCAAGCAGGGCGTGGTGCGTGAAGAAGACAGCCCGCGCGATCTGCCCTATGCGCCGTTGGATGCGGACTACAGCGGTGTCGAATTGATGCCGGATCAGGCCGAAGTGGCGGCGGCGATGCGCACATCGGTGGCCAGCGGTGTTTACGGCACCACCTTGTTAAAAGGTGTAACGGGATCGGGCAAAACCGAGGTTTATCTGGAGGCTGTGGCCGAGTGTTTGAAGCAAGGTCGGCAAGCCTTGGTGCTGTTGCCCGAGATCGCGTTGACAGCGGAGTTTTTGAAGCGGGTCGAGGCGCGGTTCGGGGCCAAGCCGGGCGAGTGGCATTCAGGCGTCACCATGACCGAACGCCGCCGATTGTGGAAAATGGCCGGTGAAGGCGCGGTGCAATTGGTGGTCGGCGCGCGCTCGGCCCTGTTTTTGCCGTTTCGCGATCTGGGTCTGATCGTGGTCGATGAGGAACACGACACATCCTACAAGCAAGAAGAGGGTGTGCTGTATAACGCCCGCGATATGGTGGTTTTGCGGGCGTCGCTGTGTTCGGCGCAGGTTGTGTTGGCCTCGGCGACGCCGTCGCTGGAAACATGGGCGAATGCCGAAGCGGGCAAGTACAAACGGCTGGAGCTGACGTCGCGCTACGGGGCGGCAGTGATGCCGGAATTGCGCTGCATTGACTTGCGCAGTGAAAGCATTCCGATGGGGCGTTGGATTTCGCCGACATTGCGGGATGCGGTGGCTGCACGAGTGGCAGTGGGCGAACAGGCGATGTTGTTTATCAACCGCCGTGGCTATGCGCCGACCACGGTTTGCCGGGCCTGTGGGCATCAGATTGGCTGCGATCACTGTGATGCGCGCATGGTGGAACATAGGTTTCAAAACCGTTTGATGTGCCATCAATGTGGCGAGACCAAGCCGATGCCTGTGGTCTGTCCGTCCTGTGAAGTGGAGGGCAAGTTGGCGGCTGTCGGCCCCGGCGTGGAACGGTTGGCCGAAGAAGTCACGGCGTTGTTTCCGGAGGCGCGGGTTGCCGTGTTGTCGTCCGATTTGTTTGGTTCGGCTCGGGCGTTGAAAGAGCAAATCGAAAAGATTGCGGCAGGGGTCTGTGACATCATCATTGGCACCCAGATGGTGGCCAAGGGGCATAACTTTCCGTTGTTGACGTTGGTCGGGGTGATTGATGCTGATCTGGGTCTGCAAGGCTCGGACATGCGCGCGGCCGAGCGCACGTTTCAATTGATGCGCCAAGTGTCGGGGCGGGCGGGGCGTGTTGAGAAAAAGGGGCTGGCTTTGTTGCAGACCACCCAGCCTGAACATCCGGTGATCCGTGCGATCCTGTCTGGGGACGAGGAAACATTTTGGCAGGCCGAAGCGCGTGAGCGCGAGGCGGCGGGGGTGCCGCCCTATGGGCGGATGGCGGGGATTATCCTGAGTTCAGAGGACGTCGCCGTGGTGTTTGATCTGGCGGCGGATATGGCGCGGCGGGACGGGCCATTGCGGGCGGTTTCAGCGCAGGTGTTTGGGCCAGCGCCAGCACCGATTTCAAAGGTGCGGGGACGACATCGGGTGCGGTTGCTGGTGAAGGCGGATAAGGGGGTTGCACTGCAGGGCGCGCTAAAGGCGTGGGTCGCGCAGTTTCGGGTGCCCAATAGTGTTCGGGTGGCGATCGACATTGATCCGCAGAGCTTTTTGTGACCATTTGGGTTGGGAACAGCCAATTTTTGTGAGGGTTTATGAACGATTTAGCATCGGAACCGCGAAAGCCAACCCAACGCAAGTTTTGGATCCTATTGCTCGTGATAATGGCGTCACTTGGGTCATTTGGGTTGGCCATTTATGGTGTTTTATACGGTGCATTGGGGGCATTTGCCGGTGCAATTTCCATCGGGTTAATGCCCTTTGCGGGCGAACAGATCGCGGGGCAGATGGATGAAACCAGCAGCAGCGCTGATTTGATGGTCAACGGCGGTGTTATCGCTGGGATTATCTTGTTGGTGCTGTTTTTTGTGTTGCGGCGCAGGCTTGAATGACCTGAAAACAGGTAATTACGCCAGTACAGCCGCGCCACGTTGATCAACCAGATAATCGGTCGCCATTGCGCCAATCCACATCGAA
Source organism: Rhodobacteraceae bacterium UBA2776 (assembly GCA_002352425.1). GTDB lineage: Bacteria > Pseudomonadota > Alphaproteobacteria > Rhodobacterales > Rhodobacteraceae > Profundibacter. The sequence continues at coordinate 7,725 of DEIK01000007.1, read as the reverse complement.
AACAGTGCCAGCCACGCGGTTCCGGCCAGGATAGACGCACCGGTGACGCCATTGCCGATGGCACAGCCCCCCGCCAGCATACCGCCAAAACCCATCAGCACAGCCCCCGTCATAGAGCGGCGCATATTGGCTTCGTTCTCGAACCCTTGAAAGCGAAATTCGCCTGCGATGGTGGAGGCGATGAAGGAGCCAAGGAACACACCCGGCACCAGGCCAACGTCAAATTCAAGCACCGAGGTGTTGTCGAGCAAGAACATCAGCGTGCGGGCTGACGGCCCTGTAAAGGTAGCGCTGGCGACGGTGACGGGCTCGAAACTGACCTCGGAGAGTGCGAAGGTCAACAGGTAGCCGACGGCCACGGCAAAGCCAACGCCTGAAGCGAAAACCAGGCGCGGGGCGCTCATTTTGTTGCGGCGGGCCTCAAAAAGGGCGACACAGGCCAGCGTGATGCCCAGTGCGAAACCACCCCATTCGGGCAGATGTAGTTGCGTTGCAAGGTTCATGTTTTCCCCGCCTGTGGTGATCCATAACCCCGCCAACCAGTTGCGAAATGGCGTGATCCAGCCGTGCAGGCTCATTTGCGCAACAACAGCAAAAACGAGGCCGGAAACCACGGCCCGCAAGTTGCCCGTTGCGGCCAATACCAGCAATCGGCCAGAACAGCCCCGCGCTAAAACCATACCAACGCCAAACACCAACCCGCCGATGATGGCCCCTGACCAAGAGCCGGGGATTGCCATGATACGTGCTTCCTCGACCCGCATCAGGCCCAAAAGGCTGGCCCCCTGCACCCAAAACAGGGCGGTGGAAAAGGTCAGCAACCAGACCGTCATGCTGGGCCCCATCCGGCCACGGGCGAACTCGACTGTGGCGGCGCGCAGGCAAAACCGTGAACGATAGGCGGCAATGCCAAAAATCACACCCGTGAGCAACCCGAACAGCGCGGCTGTCGGGTGTTCACCAATGCGTTCAACAAGGGGCAGAATATCCATTAAATCCTCGGGGGGGCTGCGTTGCTGGCGACATATTCTAGTTTTTGATTGTATTCCTTGATGTAGATCATGAAAGCGACACTGGTGCCGTGTGAAAAAAGCCTAAAGGTGGGCCATGGAAACACGCACAAACACAGTTACGCTGGATCAGGCGCACAAGCTGCCGTTTTGGCGGCAACGCTTTATGTGGTTGACCATTTGTTCTTTGCATTGGCCTTTACGATCAATCACATCTCGGCGGTGTTTTGCCAGCGGTGCTGGGATATTTGCGGGTCACTTCGCTTGGAGCAGTGTTCACGATGGCGGCGGGGATGGCGATGGTTCACTGATGTTGGCACTGATGATCCCGCGGCCCCCTTAAAAGGGCAATGAGACACGGTTCTCACGAAGAATTGCGGCGGCTGCTGCGTAGCAATTGCCTGCGTTTGCCACTATATCTAGGATCTTAGGAAAAGGAGCGCGCATATGTTTTCACGGATGCAAAAGAAAACCCAGATGGTGACGGCCGAGACCGCCTTGGCGGGGCGCAATGAGGCGCTGCCAACGGCGCAGGTACATTTTTTGAACAATAGGCCGCTGAAATCTGAGGTGCCTGAGAGTATGGAAGAGGCGATGTTCGGCATGGGCTGCTTTTGGGGCGTCGAGCGGATTTTTTGGCAAATCGAAGGGGTTTGGCTGAGCATGGTTGGCTATGCCGGAGGGTTCACGCCGAACGCGAGCTATGAAGAGGTTTGCGGTGGACAGACCGGGCATAACGAAGTGGTTCGGGTGATCTATGATCCCAAAGTCGTAAGCTATGAGGCGTTGCTAAAGATTTTTTGGGAAGGGCATGATCCGACCCAAGGCATGGCGCAGGGGAATGATCGTGGCACGCAGTATCGGTCGGGGGTTTACACCTACTCCGAGGCGCAGGCAGCGGCGGCTGTTGCCAGTCGCGCAGCATTTGCGCCGACGTTGGTGGCGGCTGGCTATGGGCCAATCACCACCGAAATTATGGATGCGCCGGTGTTTTATTATGCCGAGTCCTATCACCAGCAGTATTTGGCGAAAAATCCGGATGGCTATTGCGGGATTGGCGGCACCGGAGTGAGCTGCCCGATTGGGATTGCTTGAACGCTTTTATGCGCTCCGCGCAGGAAGGGTTTCGGGCAAGAAGACAGGGGCGTGTCTGTGACACCACTTGACCCCATGTGTTTGGCTGCCTAAGCCGCCCCTATATTTATAGCGGAGAGCGACATGCCTACATTTACAGCCCTGACCACAGTGACCGGACAAAAAAATGCCGAGGCGATGGGTGAGGCGTTGGAACGCTTGGTGCCGGAACCCACGGGTGTGGGGGTGTTCGAGGTTGAGGATGGCTCGGGGCTTTGGGAGGTTGGGGCCTATTTCGTTGAGGCCCCTGATGAGGCGGGTTTGGCGCTGTTTGCGGCGATGTTTACTGCAAAGCCCTTCGTGGTGTCGGAATTGCCCGAGACCGACTGGGTCGCGCATGTGAAACGCGAGTTGGCGCCGGTGCAGGCGGGGCGGTTCTTTGTTTATGGGGCTCACGATGCAGATCAAGTGCCCGAGGGTGCGATCGCGCTGCTGATTGAGGCGGCGATGGCGTTTGGCACGGGGCATCATGGCACGACGCTGGGTTGTCTCAAGGCGTTGGATCAGTTGGCGAGCGGCGGTTTTGTCGGCAAGAACGTGGTCGACATCGGCTGCGGCACCGCTGTGCTGGCGATGGCGGCGGCGCGGATCTGGGATGGTCCTGTGTTGGCCAGCGATATCGACATGCAGGCGGTGGATGTGGCGCGGGCCAATGTGACCTGCAATGATCTAGTCGATCGGGTGATTTGTGTTGAGGCTGCGGGCTTTGATGCGCCAGAGTTGCAGGCGGCCGCCCCTTTTGATCTGGTGTTTGCCAATATTCTGAAAGGCCCGTTGATCGGGCTGGCCCCCGATATGGCTGATTCTGTTGCGCCGGGCGGGTATGCGATTCTCTCGGGCATTTTGAATGAGCAAGCAGACGAGGTAATTGAGGTTTATGCACGGAATGGATTTAATACCGTGCATCGGGGTGAGATTGTTGAGTGGACGACGTTAATGGTCCAAAAAGACCTAGCGTAAACTTACAAAAATGCCTCAAACTGAACATAATCGCCTTAGTTCCGCCACATTTCACGGGGATATTAGGACTATGGCGGGGGCCTAGCTGCAAGAGGCTGTTATGGCTGTTGATATTAATATGAAAGATTTTGGCAAACGTGTGAAACGCATCAACAAGCGTCACCGTAAATTGTCCAACGGATACATCCCCTCGGTAAACCACGATGGATTGATCGTTGCAAAAGTGCGCCGGAGTGGGCCGCGCTTTCCGTGGAAAGGTCTTGCGCTTTGCTTTTTGGCATTCTTTGCCTTCAAAGGTTTTTTGCTGAGCCAATTGGGCCAAACGACATATGATGAGCGTATTGGTAGTCTGAGTTCCGGCACCTACATCGAAAAAGCAGGGGCTTATGCGATGTCGGCTGATCCGGTTACGGCATGGGTTGCTACGCAAATCCGCACAGTATTACGTTAAGAAAAATTGCTCTTTTCAAACGTCTAAAAACCGCGCCTATTTGGGCGCGGTTTTTAGTGTTTACCGATATGCGGTGCTGCGCGGATTTAGAAACAAGCTGTTCAAAAATCGTTCAGATGCGGGTTAGCGCAGTTTGTGCTGGCACGAGAAAGCGTCGATGTCGCCACGTGTCAGGCCGATGTCCTCTAGGACATAGTTTGACAGGCTGGCCAGTTCATTGCGGGTTTTACGGGCCGCGTTCCATTTGGAAAATGACGTATAGAGGTCGGTAACGATGGTTGCCATGCGATAGGCACTGTGGGCGATACCAAAATCGGATCCGCGTGCACCGTCGACCAATAGACGGGTGTTTTCATAAGTTGCCATGATAGTCTTCCTTTTTTATGATGCAGCGGTGTGCTGTGCTTGGGTCATTGTATCAGTTCTAAATTGCCATCTAGGGCTTGGAATATCATCTGGCAAGTCGTGACTATCGCATATCTGATATGCACTTTTTGCATAGCTGAAAGTGCAGTTAATAGTTTGTTACTATTGGCAAAAAATGGCTTGTGAAATGTCGTTTCCAGGATTGTTATTGTCGAAAACCGACCATTTCGCCCTTCAAAGACCCGTCAGCCTTTGTTTGATTGGAATTGTTTCTATTTGGCAAATGTTCGCGTTTCGTGCTAGTCGTTGCGCAAAGGCAACAAAAAGCCGAATGATGCTGGCCGGTTTTGGGTCAGAGCGAGGAGCAGAATGCGTGTTATCGGGATTGATCCGGGGTTGCGGAACCTTGGCTGGGGGGTGATTGACGTCGCTGGCTCGCGTCTTAGCCATGTGGGCAATGGGGTGTGTCATTCCTTGGGCGATGATCTGGCGGATCGGTTGCTGTCACTGCATGTTCAACTGAGCGAAGTTGTCGCGCGGTTTGCCCCCACGGAGGCGGCTGTTGAGCAGACCTTCGTGAATAAAGACGGGGCCGGTACGCTGAAGCTGGGTCAGGCACGGGGCATTGCGATGTTGGTGCCTGCACAGGCGGGTTTGAAGGTTGGTGAATACGCGCCAAACAAGGTCAAGAAAACCGTCGTGGGTGTGGGGCATGCCGATAAAAACCAAGTGGCGCATATGGTGCGGTTGCAACTGCCCGGTGTGGAACTGGCCGGACCGGATGCGTCGGATGCTTTGGCGATTGCGATTTGTCATGCGCATCATGCTCAAGCGGCGGGGCATTACGCGGCGGCATTGCGAAAGGCGAGTGCATGATTGGCAAGATATCAGGGCGGTTGGAATACCGCGCGGCGGACCATATTCTAATTGATGTGCGCGGGGTCGGCTATATTGTCTATGTGTCGGATCGCACGATGGCGGCGATGCCCGCGGTGGGCGAGGCGGTGTCGCTGTTCACCGAACTGCTGGTGCGCGAAGATAATCTGCAATTGTTCGGCTTTACCACATTGTTGGAAAAGGAATGGCACCGGTTGTTGATGTCGGTCCAAGGTATCGGGGCCAAGGCGTCGATGGCGATCTTGGGTACTTTGGGGGCCGAAGGTGTTAGCCGTGCGATTGCGGTGGGCGATGTTCGGGCTGTGACGGCCGCCAAAGGCGTCGGCCCCAAAACGGGGCAACGCGTTGTTCTGGAACTGAAGGACAAGGCGCCGGCAGTGATGGCGCTGGGCGGTACTTTGGTGGCGGCGCAGGGCGAGGTGGATGTGGATTTCGAGGTGATCGAAACTGCAGCTGCGGCGCCGGTGTCAACCGGAACGGCTGCGGCGCAATCCGAGGCGCTGTCGGCACTGTCGAACCTTGGGTACGGGCCAGCAGATGCCTCAAGTGCGGTGGCGCAGGCGGCAGGGGATATGCCAGAAGCGGGCACGTCGGATTTAATTCGCGCGGCGCTCAAGCTGCTGGCACCGAAAGGGTAGTTAGATGAGTGAGCCGGACCCCACACTGCGCCCTGAGGCGCGTCCCGAGGATAGAGACCGCGCGTTGCGTCCGCAGGTGCTGGATGAGTTCATCGGTCAGGCCGAAGCGCGGGCCAATTTGCGGGTGTTCATCGAGAGCGCACGGATACGCAAAGAGGCGATGGATCATGTGTTGTTCCACGGCCCGCCCGGACTGGGTAAGACCACATTGGCGCAGATCATGGCGCGCGAATTGGGGGTGAACTTTCGCATGACGAGCGGGCCTGTCTTGGCCAAGGCAGGGGATTTGGCGGCGATCCTGACCAATTTGGAGTCGGGGGATGTGTTGTTCATTGATGAGATTCATCGCCTGAATCCTGTGGTCGAGGAGGTGCTATATCCGGCGCTGGAGGATTTCGAGCTGGATTTGGTGATCGGCGAGGGGCCAGCGGCGCGCACTGTTCGGATCGAGTTGCAGCCCTTTACGTTGGTCGGGGCGACCACGCGGCTGGGTCTGTTGACCACGCCGCTGCGCGACCGCTTTGGCATTCCGGTGCGTTTGCAATTTTATACCGAGGATGAGTTGCACGAGATCGTGGTGCGCGGGGCGCGTTTGTTGGGGGTGCAATGTGACGACAATGGTGCGCGCGAGATTGCCAAACGGGCACGCGGTACGCCGCGGATAGCGGGGCGGTTGTTGCGCCGTGTGGTGGATTTTGCCGTGGTCGAGGCCGGTGGCCAGGTGTCGCAATCCTTGGCTGACAATGCGTTGACGCGATTGGGGGTTGACCATTTGGGGCTGGATGGGGCGGATCGACGGTATCTGCGTTTGATCGCCGAGAATTATGCAGGTGGACCTGTGGGGATCGAGACCATGTGTGCGGCTCTGTCGGAAAGTCGGGATGCCTTGGAGGAGGTGATTGAGCCTTATTTGTTGCAACAGGGATTGATTCAACGCACCCCGCGTGGGCGGATGTTGGCAGCCAAGGCTTGGACGCATTTGGGTATGGATGCGCCAAAATCGAATACGGATTTGTTTGGTTGAGGTTGGGCTAAAGAGATTCTATGCCTGCGGCGAGGAGTTGCAGCCGTCTAGAAAACGATCCGGGAGATCGTTTCAGGCGAAAACGGGCGGAGCCCAAGGAATAATGATGTGATTATACCGGCAGAGGTTGAGCGACATTTTACGGGGGCTGATGGCGCTTATGCGTTCGCGCGTTGGGATCGGCCGATTGTGCCTGTGGTTTTTGGCGTCAGCGAGGAGTCGCTGTCGGTGATCAAGGGCGCGATTGAGGCTGTGGTGACATTGGCCAACCATAAGATGGATGAGTTGGACGCGGAGTTTGGCGCCAATTTCATGCTGTTTTTCTTTCAGGATTGGGACGAGTTGCTGACGGTGCCAAGGTTGGGTGAGATGATCCCTGATTTGGAAAGCGTTGTGGCACGGTTGAATGCAGAGGATGCCAGTCAGTACCGTGCGTTTCGGTTTGACGATAGCGGGGCCATTCAGGCGTGTTTTTCCTTTGTGCGGATGCGTGGTGAGATGGCCGAGATGCAGGCGGATACCTTGGCATTGAGCCAAGCGGTGCAGGCGATTTTGCGCTGGAGCGAGGCGGCGTTTTCTGAGACCTCGCCGCTGGCTGTGTTGCCGGAGACGGGAGCGGTGATTTTGCGGCCCGAGATTGCGGCGTTGATCCAGGCCGCCTATGATCCCATCCTGCCGCTGGCCGCCAAGGACAAATCCCACGCGCTGCGCTTGGTGGCACGGATGGGGGCTGCAAATGACACATAGGTTAGATATTCGGGTCTATTATGAAGATACTGATATGGCGGGCATTGTCTATTACGCCAATTATCTGCGCTACATCGAGCGGGCGCGCTCGGACTGGGTTCGGGGGCTGGGGATCGACCAGCGCGCGATGAAAGAAGAGGGTCAGGTGTTTGTGGTGCGCCGGGTTGAGGCGGATTATTTGGCCTCGGCGCATTTGGATGATGAATTGGTTGTTGAAACCGAAGTGGTGCAAGTGACCGGCGCGCGGTTGGTTATGGATCAGGTGGTGAAACGGGGCAATGAGGCGTTGTTTCATGCAATTGTCACCGTTGTGGTGGTCAATGATGGCGGCCAAGTTGCCCGAATGCCGGCAAATATCCGCCAATTGTTGCATTAATCGCCCAAATTCCGCCGTGCGCGTGCCGTTGTGACGCACAATTGATAGCTTTCCCCTGCAAGACGCTTTATATCTGCTGTTAATTCAGAGCTGCCGTCAGAGTGGCCAAACAAAAAAGAGCA
>DEIK01000012.1 GCA_002352425.1 Rhodobacteraceae bacterium UBA2776 | reverse complement strand
ACACGGTGGCGGGCTTGGCGTTCCAGCTCATCGCCTGTCAGCCCCTTGGCCGCCATACGCGCGCGTACCACTTTGAGCGAGCGGCCCAGCATCAGGGCTTGGGATTGGGCCAGACAATTGGCCAGCAACATTTGGTGTTGCTCTGCCAGATCAGGTTCATGCCCCTTGGCGGCGACCAGAAAATCACAGGGCACGATGTCAGTGCCTTGGTGGATCAATTGATAGAATGCATGTTGCCCACCAGTGCCGGGTTCTCCCCAAACAATCGGGCCACTGCTGCGGGTCAAATCGCTGCCGTCCATCGCCACGGATTTGCCGTTGCTCTCCATTTCCAACTGTTGGAAATAGGCCGGCAGACGGCGCAGGCGTTGATCGTAGGGTAAAACGGCGCGGGTTGGATATCCGCATATCTGGTGATGCCAAATGCCAATCAGCGCCAGTAGGATTGGCATATTTTGATCTGGCGTTGCCTTGCAAAAATGCGCGTCCATAGCTGCCCCACCGCGCAGGAAATCGCGGAAATTCCCAGGCCCGATGGCCAGCATCAACGACAGCCCGATTGGCCCCCAAATGGAATAGCGCCCGCCGACCCAATCCTCAAAGCCAAAGACGCGCTCGGGTGGAATGCCAAAGGCGCCGGTGGCGGCGAGATCGCTGGACAGGGCCACAAACTGGCCCGCCGGATCGCTCACAGTGGTTTCAAGCCAAGCAAAGGCGGTTTTGGCGTTGGTTATGGTTTCGGTGGTTGAAAAGGTTTTGGAGGCCACAATGATCAGCGTGGTGCTTGGGTCAAGCCCTTGCAATGTGTCGCTGATATGCGCGCCGTCAACATTTGAGACGAAATGCGCGCGCGGCCCATCATGGTAGGGCGCCATTGCCAAGTTGGCCATCGCAGGGCCAAGGTCCGAGCCACCGATGCCGATATTGACCACATCGCTGATCTGACCGCCCTGCCCCGTAAAACGCCCCGCGCGCAGATCGTTTGCAAAGGTCTCCATACGGTCGAGTGTGGCCAAAACCCCGGGCATAACATCAACACCATCGACCATCACGGGGGCACCATCCAGATTGCGCAGAGCTGTGTGCAACACCGCGCGGCCTTCGGTTTCATTGATTGCTTTGCCGGAAAACATCGCTGTACGTCGCCCCGTCACGTCTGTGTCGGTTACCAATTTTTGCAGCAACGTCATGATGTCTGCGTCGATGTTGGTTTTGGAATAGTCAAATAGCATATCGCCATGACGGGCAGAGAAATCCGCGGCGCGGGTGTCGTCAAACAGACCGGCAATGCTGCGTTTGTCCACTTTAGCTTGGGCCTTGGTTAGATCATTCCAAATGGTCATTCCGGCGTCCAATGTACGGTTGCGCCCTTTAGAAAGGCAGAAATCGGGGCTTTTAGAGGGTCGTTCAATTTGCGCGCAGCTTTGAGGGCTTTATGTTTGGCTTTGCCCGCGAAAACCACATGGGTGGACATTGCGCCCTGCAGGACGGGGGCAGTCAGGGTCAACCGTGGTTCATCGGTGCCGTCGTTGCGCATTGGCATCAACAACGGGGCGTTTGGCGCAAAAGCATCCGCCAACCGGTCGGCACCTGCGAACAAGGACGCTGTGTGCATGTCCTTGCCCATGCCCAGCAGCAACACGTCGATCGGCAGCAAAGGGCCGATGGCGCGTGACAGGTCGGGCAGCGCAGCTTCGGGGGTGTCGAACTCCAGATGCATCGGGATCAATGTGGCCGCCGCTGCCTTATCCACCAGCAAGCGTTCGCGCAGCATGCGCGTGTTGGAGCGCGAGCTGTTTTGCGGCACCCAACGCTCGTCGCTCAACAGCACATTGACGCGGTCCCATTCCAGCGCGACGCCGCATAGGTTGTCAAATACCGGACCCGGTGTTGTGCCGCCCGGCACCACAAAGGTGACGCGATCTTTGGTCTTTAGGGCGGCCTTCAATTCCGAAGCCAGCTCATAGGCCAAATCCATCGCCATCATTTCCGCATCTGGATATTGTATCTTTTTCATTCTGCTATCTCCCGCCACCGGCGTCCTGCGCGGTGCATCAACATTAACGCATCTTCCGGTCCTGAACTGCCCGCATCATAGGCCTTGGGAACGTCACCCTTGCCTTGCCATTCTTCGATGATCGGATCAACCCAACGCCAAGCCGCCTCGACCTCGTCGCCGCGCATGAACAGGGTTTGGTTGCCACGGATCACGTCCATGATCAGCCGCTCATATGCGTCCGGAATGTCGTCAGCGTCCTCGCCCAAGGTCTCGGCAAAGCTCATATCAAGCGGCACGTCCATAAGGCGCATGCCACCCGGACCGGGTTCTTTGATGGTAACGCGCAAATCCATGCCCTCATTGGGTTGCAGATGGATGATCAACTCATTGCACCGCCGGTTGTCTTGCGGCTCAAAAATCGAATGCGGCGGGTCTTTGAACACCACCGCGATTTCGCTTTTGCGGGCCCGCAAACGCTTGCCGGTGCGCAGGTAAAACGGTGTGCCGTTCCAACGCCAGTTGGAAATCTGCACCTTCATTGCGAGGAAACTCTCGGTTTTGCTGTTCGGATCCTCGGCATCATCAACGTAGGATTGCTCATCGCCGTCGGCCCTGTATTGGCCGCGCACAATGTCCTTGTCCGCGACCGGATTTAGCGCGCGGATCACCTTGAGTTTCTCGTCACGCACCGCATCAGGATCAAAATGCGCCGGCGGTTCCATCGCGATCAGGCAGAGCAATTGCATCAAATGGTTTTGCACCATGTCGCGCATCGCGCCGGATTTATCGTAATAGCCGCCGCGCCCGCCAACCCCGACAGTTTCGGCAACTGTGATCTGAATGTGGTCGACATACTGCGCGTTCCAAAGCGGTTCAAACAGGATGTTGGCAAACCGCACTGCCATCAGGTTTTGTACGGTTTCCTTGCCCAGATAGTGATCGATTCTGTAAATCTGTGATTCATCGAAATACTCGGCCAGCACCTTGTTCAGCTTTTTTGCGGTTTTCAGATCATGACCAAAGGGTTTCTCGACCACAATGCGCGCGTCATCCCCAGCGATTTTATATTTATGTAAGCGTTTGGCCAACTCACCAAACAGGCCCGGCCCGACTGAAAAGTAAAACGCTTGAACCATGTTTTTGCGCATGATTTTGGCCAGGTCCTCCCACCCTTCATGCCCAATGGCGTCGATCTTGTAGTATCTGAAAAGCTTGATAAATTCCCTGATCTGGTCACCGTCATGCATTTTTTCATGCACGTAGTCCTCGACCGCCTTGCGGGTGAAATCCTGATACTCTGCCGTGTCAAAATCTGAACGTGCTGCGCCGATGATCCGCGCCTCGTCCGGCAGCTGACCCGCAAGGTATCGACGATAAAGGCTTGGAATGATTTTGCGGCGCGCCAGATCACCCGTGCCGCCAAAAATTATCAGATCAAACGGATCCACTGGGATTACGCGTGACGCCATCTTTGGCTCCCTATCGCTATGTTAGCGCTATCCTTACCGGTATTCAGCCGAATTTGCATGCTCTATTTTCACTTTATCACAGAGATTTCGCTTCACAACTTCGTCAGGCGGCCTCACAAGGGTTTTACATGCACTCTATAGCACAGTAGCAAGGGGTATAAATGCGAATATGGGCGAGAATGTTATGAAAGATCATGCAGTTGAACTGGCCAACCGTGGTAAGTTCGAGAACCCGTTGATCACGGCCAAGGGCGAGGCGCGCGCGCATATTTCTTTGAACAATGCGCAGACTCTTTGGTTTAACACGGGAACCCTTTGCAACATCACCTGCGTGAATTGCTACATTCTGTCGTCGCCGAGCAATGACAGCCTGGTTTATCTTACGGTGGCGGATGTCGAGACCTATTTGGCCCAGATTATCACCCGCAAATGGCGCATACGCGAAATCGCCTTTACTGGCGGCGAGCCCTATATGAACCCACAGTTTAACGCGATGTGCCGCGTGGCGCTTGAGGCGGGTTACGAGGTGTTGGTGCTGACCAATGCGATGCGCCCGATGATGCGCAAATCGGTGCGGGCCGGGATTGCCGATCTGGTGGCTGAATTTGGTGACAAGCTGACGTTTCGGGTGTCTCTGGATCATTATGCGCAGGCCCATCATGACGAAATGCGCGGCGACGGCGCGTTTGCCAAAACCATTGAGGGTATGGATTGGCTGACCTCGATTGGGGCACGGATGGCGGTGGCTGGCCGGATGCTCTGGGGCGAGAGCGAAGCGGCTGAACGCCGCGGTTATGCCAGCTTGTTTGCGGCGCGCGGCTATGACATTGATGCCATGAACCCTGGCATGTGTGTGCTGTTTCCCGAGATGGACGAAACAATCGAAGTGCCTGAAATCACCACCGCTTGTTGGGGGATTTTGAGCAAATCCCCGAATGACGTGATGTGTTCGTCGTCTCGCATGGTGGTGAAACGCAAAGGCGCTGATCATCCGGTGGTTTTGGCCTGCACCTTGCTGCCCTACGCCGAGGAATTTGAAATGGGCGCAACCTTGGCCGAGGCCGAGGCGGATGTTTCCCTAAACCACGCCCATTGCGCCAAGTTTTGCGTATTGGGGGGGGCGAGCTGTTCGGCTTAAGGTTCGGCTATCAACCATGCGAATGCGCGGGTCAAAAATCCTTTGGCCTCTTTCGTCACAGGGGCACCATGTGCTAATAAAACCTGTTTGGCGGGCCATGCCAAAACACGCCTGATTGCCTCACGGGCTTTGCCGCGTTTGACAAAGGCGATACGGAATTTGCGTGGGACGGATGGTTGTGGTCCAACCATCAGGTCCAGTTTGGCGATGATGTTTTTCCACCCTGAAAACCATGTCGCCGGGAACTGCTGAATCAAATCGGTGAATATCACGGTGCCACTATTGATGTGAAAGAATACAACCTCAGTGGTGATCAGATTGCCTTTCACCAGAACTTGGTCAACCTCCCCCGCCCATGCGGGATCTGGCCTGTCCCCTAGATCAGCATCAAATCGAATGTCTTTGCGTTTTTCACGCAGTTTTGGCGCGGCGTAGGTTTTGGCACCGGGATAGGCTGCCTGCCATTGGGGCAACGAAAGATGGTGCAGCGAATTTGGCGCAACGATATGGCGCACAGGGCCAAGCGCGTCGATTTCAGCACAAATATCCTCCGAGAGAGATATCGGCGACCAAATAAATAAGTCGCCATTGCTCAGCCGGATGACGGTCATGCGGGTTGGATAATGAAACCCGAAAGCTTCGACATTGGGGCCCGACGCAATCCAAATGTCTGCGCCAAATTGTTCAATCTTATTGTCGGCCAAGGTCGGCCCACCAATCTGCGGGCTTAAGGCGCGCGCGCTTGCCTTTTTTGGCCTCCCACCACCGGGCAATCGCGGGGCCGTGTGCGCCCATGAGTTGTCCTAGCGCCAGTTTGCGCCACAGATCATCCATGCGTCCACCACGCCGGTTGAACGGGCACACCCGCATACAAATGGCGCAATCCGTTTTGATTTTGGCCCAATAGCCAAAGCATTTTTCACAATCTGCCGACCATTTTTTCACGCTCTTTTGGGTGGAGACACTGTCCGGTCCCGCATCCGGCGCGCCGTGGGGCAAGGCCTTTGGCGGGCAAGCGTCGGCGCAGACTGTGCAGTCGTTGCAATAGGCTGACATGCCCAGTTTGCGCGGGGCGTCCGCCATCAGGGGCAGGTTGGTAAAAATCTTGCTGAACCGTACCCTTGGGCCAAACTCCGGCGTCAACACCATTTGATTGCGGCCATATTCGCCTAACCCTGCTTTGATGGCATAGGGGATCACGAGGGCCGTATCGTTCATTGAGGCCACAGCCTGATAACCGAGATTGCGGATGTAGGCGGCCAGACCGATCGAGATTGAGGCCTCGTGGCTGTATTCGCGCCCCGTCGAGGCCCCCGCCAAGGCGCTTGGGTAAGTTTCAACCAGATCAAAATCCATTGCATGGCCCATGACAATCACATGGGTGATCCCCTCGGGCAGCACGTTTTCAGTTGGGGTCATGTCGCGCACGTCAGGGCGGTGGCTATAGTGCCAACGCTCGTCGATCTCGGTTACACCAACCAGATCAGCACCAAACAGCTTGGCCAAAGCTTTGATTTCGCGGGTTTCGTCTGCGGGCTCGTTCAGATCGGCCTGCATCGGCGCAACCGGTGTGTCATTGGCGATCGGCCCTTGAAACCCTTCGCGCAGACCTGTAGCGGCGGCCCGGTCAGAAATGATGTCCGACAGGCTCCAAGCGGCATTGCGCAGCGCAAAATCCTTTTGCGAGAACCCTGCCCCGCGGCGTGGCGCTGCCTCCATCCGGTAGCTGGCGAAAAAGCCATCTGTGTGTTTGGATTTTACCGATGGGTCCCAAAAGGCACGTGTGAACATGTCGTTCATTTGGTTGAACGGCACGAAATCACGCGCGACCTCGAAGCCGGCAGCAGCGTCGCTTTCGGCAAAGCGGCGTTGCCAGTCATCCCATTGCTCATCGGAAACGGGTTTTGGGGTGTTGGAGGGCCAGGTCATTACGCGTCCAACTCTGCATCCCAATAGAGGAAATCAATCCAGCTTTCATGCAACAGGTTAGGTGGAAATTTGCGCCCCATATTGCGCAGTTTTGCGGCCTCTGGCTGGCGCGGCGTTTGTTGCAGGTTTAGACCGCTTTGACGCAGGCTTTTGGAACCTTTGTGCAAATTGCAGGGCGAGCAAGCCGCCACCACATTGACCCAACTGGTGATACCGCCTGCCGCGCGTGGGACAACGTGATCAAAGGTCAAATCCCCCTTAGCGCCACAATACTGACAACAGAACCCGTCGCGCAGGAACAGGTTGAACCGTGTAAAGGCAACGGTTTTCTGCGGCGCAACATAGTCGCGTAACACGACCACGCTGGGAATGCGGATTTCTGTGGTTGGACTGTGTACGACTTGGTCATATTCGGCCAGAATGTCGACCCTGTCTAGATAAGCGGCTTTGATGGCGTCCTGCCAAGACCACAGAGACAGCGGGTAATAAGACAGCGGCCGATAATCCGCATTCAGCACAAGAGCTGGGGTATGGCGCAGCTCACTTGGTTCTCTGACGAACTCGGTTCTGAAATCACTGGTCATGACCAATAGCCCCCAACTGTTACGAGGACTATATATGCTATGTCAAAGCTGACAACCCCGACGATGTAGGCTTGTGAATTGGGGGATTTCGCGATTTTTCCGGCGGTTTAACAGTCCCACTATTCCGGAATAGTGGAACTGTTAACGATGCGGATTTTAAAGTAAAATCAGGCGATTACGCTCAAACTTTAAGCCACTTTAGGGGCTGCTTTCTTATACTAAACCCACTACGCAATGCCCAGTTTATCGCGAATAAACGCCGCTGCCACGCTCAACCCATCCGGCGCGATCCCGTGGGCAGTACCTTTCATGACATGGGCAAATACCTCAAACCCAGCCGCCGCAAAGGCATCTGCCGCTTCTGGCAGACTGGCAGGTGGCACCACATCATCCTGATCACCATGGATCAATAACACAGGCGGTTTAGAGATGGCTTCGTCTTCCAAGGCTTCGGGTGTCAACAGACGTCCGGAAAATCCGACCACGCCTGCCACGGGCTGGGCGCGGCGTGGCGTGACATGCAGGGCCATCATCGTGCCTTGGGAAAACCCGAAAAGGATGGTTTTATCTGCCGTGACCCCCTCGTCTGCCATGGTTTGCTCTAAGTAAGCATTCAGATCGTCAACGGCGGCCTCCATGCCCTTGGCCGCGTCTTCCTCGGAGGATCCGTCAATCCACGGGATCGGGAACCATTGAAACCCCATTGGGCTGCCCGCGCAGTCTTCTGGCGCATCGGGGGCTGCGAAAATCGTGTCTGGCATATGTGGTGCCAACGGGTCGGCCAACCCCATCAAATCCTCGGCATTGGCGCCGTATCCATGCAGGAAAATCACCAATGATGTGCCCTTGCCCGACGCCGCATCCCGACGTTTGCTGTTTAAAATCCGTGTCATTTATTCGATCCCCAGTTTTTCTCTCATAAAGCCCGTAGCGACGCTTAACCCGTCGCTGGCAATGCCGTGGGCGGCGTTTTCCATCACAAAGGCGTAAACCTCAAACCCCAGTGTATCCAGCGCGAATTCCGCTTTGCTGAGCGCCTCTGGCGGCACCACCTCGTCTTTGTCGCCATGCAACAACATGACGGGCGGACGCGTGACAACCTCGTCGCGCAAGGCGTCTGGCAACATCAGACTGCCGGAAAACCCGACAACAGCGGCCAACATATCGGCACGACGGGGCGCGACTTGAAGCGCCATCATCGTGCCTTGGGAAAACCCGAAAAGGATGGTTTTGTCGGCGGCGACACCCTCGGCGGTCATCATTTGATCCAGATAGGCGTCCAGATCTTTGGCTGATTGTTCCATGCCTGAAACGGCGTCTGCCTCGCTGCTGTTGTCAACTTGCGGCACCGAGAACCATTGAAATCCTGCCGCGTTGCCGGCGCATTTTTCGGGCGCATCAGGGGCCACAAAAACGGTGTCAGGAAAATACGGGGCCATGGTTTGTGCCAACCCCATCAAATCGTCCCCATCCGCGCCATAGCCGTGCAGCAATATCACCAATGATGTGTTTTTGCCGCTGGCAGAGGTTTGCCGCAATGTTTTCAATTCCCGTACCATTTATCTAATGCCTTCTCGTTGTTTTTCCACGTGGTAATAGGCCCAGAGTACACGGGCTGCAACCGATCTCCACGGAGCCCAATCCTCGGCCATTGTGCGAAAGGCGCGCTCTTTGGGGCGCTCGGGCAGATCGAACAAAACGCGCGCCGCTTCCTGCAGGGCTAAATCACCGGGGGGGAATACATCCGCATGGCCCAGCGAGAACATCGCATAGATTTCAGCGGTCCAGGGGCCAATGCCGGGCACTTGGACCAATGTTGCGATGACCTCGTCGCTTGGTGTGTTGCGCAGCGCCTTATAGTCGATACGCGCCTCGGCCAGAGCACGGGCATAGCGTATTTTCTGGGTGCTCAACCCGCAGGCCCGCAAATCCTCGTCGCTGGCCCATTGGATTTTACGCGGTCCGGTCAGTTTGGCCGCCTTCATCCGCCCCCAGATGGCTGCGGCGGCAGCGACTGAAATCTGCTGGGAAACGATCGCGTCCAGCAAGGCGGCGAACCCGTCTTTGCGCAGACGCAATGGCAGCGCACCCGTCTGCGCCAAAGCCGTGGCAAAGCGGGGCTCCATCGCCGCCAAAGCTGCGGCCCCTTCAGCCACACAGGCGTTTGATGTGATGATCCTCACAGTTGCGCCCTCACCCATTTCAGGGCAGCGTTAGAGGTTTCCACCCTGTCGCACTCCAACAAAGCTGGCCGATTGATCAGCAGCACCGGCAACCCTAATTGTCGTGCGGCCACCAGCTTGGATTGGCTCAACGCGCCGCCAGCGTTTTTTACCACTAGAAAATCGACCTTAAGGCGGGTGAACAGCGCGCGTTCGTCCTCCACCGAAAACGGCGGCCGCCCGATCAGGTATTCACCACCTTCAAAGGGAAACGCGCCCTCACTGGTGTCGATCTGGCGG
This sequence comes from Rhodobacteraceae bacterium UBA2776, assembly GCA_002352425.1. Lineage (GTDB taxonomy): Bacteria > Pseudomonadota > Alphaproteobacteria > Rhodobacterales > Rhodobacteraceae > Profundibacter. The sequence continues at coordinate 8,469 of DEIK01000012.1, read as the reverse complement.
CAAATTAATTTCCGATGCGTCATGTTGTCAAAACGATGCAATGTCTGACGCCCCGTGGCCAAAAACACCACAGACCCTTTTGGGATATGTTTGGCGGCGGCGGATTCATCGGCAATGAAGGTCCAACGATCGCCGGTTTGGGGCTGCCATTGCGGGCGTAAAACCTGCAGATGCGGCAGGCCCATTTCACGGCTGACTTCAAAACAGCGTTTGCTGATCTTGGCGGCAAACGGGTGCGTGGCATCCACCAAGGCGTCAAATCCTTGGGCACGCAAATAGTCGGCAAAGGCGGCCCGCCCGCCAAATCCACCGCTGCGCATGGGCACGGGTAAATCTAGCGGTTCGCGCGTTACGCCAGCCAAAGAGGCAATCACGTCTACCTGAGGTTCCTTTGCCAAATCGCCCGCAAGGCGGCGCGCCTCGCTTGTTCCGGCCAGCAGCAGTAATTTCATTCACTGGCCTTTGCAATAACGGTTCCGGCGCGGTCAATGATGACAATATCGACCTGCATCTGGGCCTCGCGCAGCACGTCGCGCACGGTGATCAGGGCGGTTTTCGCAACGGTTTCGGCCATAGGTTTACCTGCAATTTCATAGGCTTCCAGCGCCGTGTTGGCGGCCGAGAGCCGGTCATCCCCCGTCATAACGGCAAGGGTTGCGAAATCAACCTGACTGCGAGCTGAGTGCAGATCAATGGCGCCTTGGGCCAGTTTTGTTATTTTGCCAATGCCGCCACCGATGGTCAGGCGGGCAACGGGGTGGCGGCGCAGGTATTTTAGCAAACCGCCCGCAAAATCGCCCATGTCCAGCATGGCGTGATCGGGTAGCCCATAATGGGCCTGCACGGTTGCCTCGGAAGTCGCCCCAGTGCAACCGGCCACATGCAAGGTGTCGGTGGCCCGCGCCACGTCGACGCCGCGATGGATCGAGGCAATCCAGGCCGCGCAGGAAAACGGACGCACAACGCCCGTGGTGCCAAGGACGGACAACCCGCCCTTGATGCCCAAACGCGGGTTCCAGGTTTTTAGGGCAAGGGCTGCGCCGTTGACGATGGAAATGGTGATCTCGACGTCTGCGGGTCGTTTGTGCAGCGCGGCCAACTCTTTAACGACATTCACCATCATTTCGCGCGGCTTTGGGTTGATGGCAGGCTCGCCAACGGGGATGGGCAGACCCGGTTTGGTGACCATGCCAACCCCCTCACCCGCCTTAAACACCACGCCGCCCGTGCTGGCGGCAACCCGCACCCGCACTTCGCAGCCATGTGTCACATCGGGGTCATCGCCAGCGTCCTTGATGATGCCCACCTCGCGCCAACCGTCCCCTGACCGCGTGTTCACCACATCGAAATCCGGTGTTTCGCCTTTTGGCAGGGTGATTGACACAACCTCATCAAACCCCGCGCCCCATAGGGCGATCAACGCGGCCTTGGTGGCGGCGGTGGCACAAGCGCCTGTGGTCCAACCACGGCGTAAAGGGGGCGTTGCTTGGTTCATCCTGCTGACTATAGGGGCTGGAGCCAGTGCCGCCAATCTGTTCTTGCCCGCAAATTCATTCAGTGCAATATTTTCAGGATTAGACGCAACGCACGGGCCGATCGGGCCGCGATTTCGGCATCACTTAGCGGCGCCAGCACCCCGATCATCCGCCGCGTTTGCAGATCGCCAATCAGCAAGTTGATGTACAGTTCGCTGGCTTCAGCCGTGGTGATGCCCTTGGCACCTGAGTCGTCGATCAGAGTTTTGAATATGGCCCCAATCATAGGCATTACCGTTTCACGCCCCCCCTTGGCCAAGGCCTGCCCCAAGGCACCACTGGTGTCAGCCGCCGCGGCACGATTGAGCGCAATCGCGCGGGTGCTGGTCAACAATTCCAACAGTTTTGGCCCAAGCGCTTGCAGGGTTTCAGCGGGATCACCCGTTGATTGAGCTTCGGGGGTTAGCACTGCGTTCACATCATTTAAATTGCGCGCAATCAAAGACATAAACAAGCCATGTTTGTCGCCGTACCACCGGTAAAGCGTCTCGTTCGAGGCCTTGGCTTTTTTGGCGACGCTTAACATCGAAGTGCCGGCAAAGCCTTTTTGTTCAAACAGCTCATAGGCCGCCTGCTCAATCTGGATGCGGCGTTTTTGTTGGTTTTCTTGGCGCATAGTGCGGGTTCCTTTAGTGGCTTGACAGTAACCGTATATATAATTACGGATAAGTGCAATCCGTATACTGCGTTACGGTTACGCAAGGAGCCCCGCTATGAAACACCCGCAGCCCGCCACAGCCGCCTTGACGACATTAATCATTCTTCAATTGGTGATGTTGGGCGCGCTTTATGCCCAGATCGCCCCGCATCCCCCTGCCAGCATAGCCTTGTTTGGCATTGCACCGTTTTTGGCGGTGTCCCTGTCTGTGGCGGTTTGCGCGATGTTGATGGGCGAGACCGCAACGCGACTGGGCCGTGGGTTTTGCCTGTTGGCCAGCCTAATGGCGCTGCTTTCCTTTGGCCCACAGAAATATTTCGACCCTGCCTTCCCCTTGATTTGGCCCTCGGTGATCGCGGCCCAAATTGCAGTCATAACGCTGCTGAACCTTAGCCTGCGCAAAGCCTGACAGCTCATAATAACCTAACCGGAGACCTATCATGCCGACTGTAACACGCCTTTTCGCCTTCACCTCTTTGCTGCTGAGCGGAGCGATCTTTGGATTCTTTTACGCGTGGATTTGTTCCACCATGTGGGGGCTGGACGGGTTGGACCCACGGATCGCGATTGCCGCGATGCAGGCGATGAATGGTTCGGTGCGAAACATCGTGTTTGCGCCAGCTTTTTTCGCAACGCCCTTTGTGTTGATCCTGACAGCGGGATTGGTGTGGCGGAAGCCGTTGCGCCGGTCTGCCGTGCTGTTTGGCGCGGCTGGTTTAACTTATTTGATTGGTGGCATGATCCTAACGATTGCGGTGAATGTTCCAATGAACCAAGCACTTGGACAGGTGACAATCCCCGATGATTTGACCATGGCCCAACAGATTTGGGACGACTATTCCCCCAAGTGGCAGCGCTATAATGTTCTGCGCACCGTGTTTTCCGGTATTGCGCTGATGTTGACGGGCGGCGGCATTTATCTGCTGGGTGTCGGGAGTGATCAATCAAAGCGGCGATCTGCGGGTTTTCCTGATCAAAATCACGGTGCATAAGGGGGGATGATCGAATCTCTTTCTCTCCCCGAATTTCCGGCGGGCCATGTTTGGCTCTGTGGGGCTGGTCCTGGTGACCCAGGCCTGTTGACGCTGCATGCGTTGCACGCGTTGCGCCACGCCGATGTGATTGTGCATGACGCGCTGATCGGGTCGGATATCTTGGGCTTGGCTGATAGCAACGCCACCTTGATCTACGCAGGAAAACGGGGTGGCCAATCGGCCAGTCAGGGTGGTATTTCGGCGCAACTGGTGACGCTGGCCAAGGCGGACAAACGGGTTTTGCGCCTAAAAGGTGGCGATCCCTTTATGTTTGGCCGTGGTTTCGAAGAAGCCGAGGCCTTGGCGAAATGTGGCATCCCGTTTCGGGTGATTTCAGGCATATCCGCCGGGATCGGTGGGTTGGCAGCGGCGGGTATTCCGGTGACGCACCGCGATGTGAACACAGCGGTCAGTTTTGTGACGGGCCATGACGCCGACACGGATTGGGCCGCGATTTCGGCGGCCACGCCTGTGATCGTGATCTACATGGGGCTAAAACGCATTGCGCAAATCGCGGCGGCGCTGATTGCGGCGGGGCGCTCAATGGAAGAGCCCGTCGCGGTGGTCACAAATGCGTCCTTGCCCTCGCAAAAGATATTGGAAAGCACGCTGGGCGCGGTCGAGACCGATTTGGCCAAGACTCCGATGTCGCCGCCGGCAATCATTTGTGTTGGTGGCACTGTGCCGCTGCCGCGCAGCCTATTGCGAGGTGAATGATGGGTCAGGGTGTAATCCTTTCGGCCCCCAATTCCGGGGCAGGTAAAACCACCATTACGCTTGGCATTCTACATGCCTTGGCGCGGCGCGGGATGGATGTGCGCGGGGCAAAATCTGGCCCTGACTACATTGACCCACGGTTTCACGAGGCTGCCTGTGGGCAGGTTTGCCCCAATCTGGATGCATGGGCGATGTCGCCCGACCGCATTAAGGCCTTGGCCTTTGACGACAGCCTGTTGGTGATCGAGGGGGCGATGGGCCTGTTTGACGGCGCGCCACCGGATGGCAAAGGGGCGACGGCTGATCTGGCGCGCATATTAGGGCTGCCGGTGGTGTTGATCGTTGATGCAGCCAAAACCGCACAATCAGTGGCGCCGCTGGTGGCTGGATTTGCGCGGCATGATGCAGATGTGAATGTCGCGGCAGTGATTTTGAACAACGTGGGTTCGCCCCGCCACGAGGCCATGCTGCGCCGTGCGCTACAGCCGCTTGGCCTACCGGTTCTGGGGGTGGTGTATCGACAAGACGGATTGACCCATCCGTCTCGCCACCTTGGGCTGGTGCAAGCTGGCGAGCATCCAGACATGAGCGCCTATCTGACCCGCGCCGCTGACACGATGGAGGCAGCGATTGATCTGGTAGGCTTGGTGGCGCTTGCGGGTGCCCTGCCCGCGCCGACTGCGCAAACCCGTCGCGCGCCGCCTGCCCAAAGAATTTCCATCGCGCAGGATCAGGCTTTTGCCTTTGCTTACCCGCATCTGCTGGCCGATTGGGCCGCGGGGGGCGCTGAGCTGCGGTTTTTCTCGCCGCTGGCGGATGAAGCGGCCCCTGAGGCTGATTTGATATTTCTGCCGGGTGGCTATCCTGAATTGCACGCCGGGCGCTTGTCAAATGCAGCCAGATTTCGCGCCTCGTTGCTTGCGGCTGCCGACACAGATACGCAGATTTATGGCGAATGCGGGGGCTATATGACGCTGGGCGAAACCCTGACGGATGCTGACGGAGTGGGCCATGACATGTTGGGTTTGTTGCCGCTGCACACTTCATTTGCCAAACGCAAACTGCATCTGGGGTATCGAACGGTCACTGCCACGGCTGGCCCATTCACAGGCACATTCGCGGCCCATGAATTTCACTATGCCACCACCACACAGGCCAGTGGCACGCCGTTGTTCACCGCCAATGACGCCGAAGGCATTGATCTGGGGCCGTTCGGCTTGATCAACGGCAACACCTGCGGGTCTTTCGCCCATCTGATCGAAAAATTGTAAGCACACATTTTACGACTTGCCCCTCGGACATATTCCCCGCTAGGAATGCGACATGAATGCTGACATTTCCCCAAGCCAAACAAAACGCAACGTCGCCATACTGGTTTTGGCCCAAGCTGTTTTGGGCGCGCAAATGCCGATTCTGTTTATTCTGGGCGGATTGGCGGGGCTTAGCCTTGCCAGCAACCCATGTTTTGCCACCCTGCCGATTTCGATGATCGTGCTGGGGTCGGTTTTGGCGGCGACACCGCTGTCAGAGTTTATGCAGAGATTTGGCCGCCGCGCAGGGTTCATGCTGGGCTCGGCGTTCGGGGCATTGGGGGCTTCGATCAGCGCCTATGGGCTGTATATTCAGTCGTTTTACGTGTTCATTTTTGGCGCGTTATTGACAGGCGTTTATATGTCCGCCCAAGGGTTTTACCGCTTTGCCGCTGCCGATACCTCTTCTCCCGAGTTTCGTCCCAAGGCGATTTCCTATGTGTTGGCGGGGGGGTTGCTCGCGGCCATTATTGGACCGCAACTGGTTAAAGCCACCTCCGAAGCCACGGTGATCCCGTTCTTGGGTGCCTATATCGCGGTGATTGTGATCAACTTGGTTGGGTCGTTGATGTTCTTGTTCCTGAACATCCCGACGCCATCTGCCCCATCTGAAGATGCGCCTGCTGGCCGCAGCCGGATGGAGCTGTTGAAAACACCTGTGATTGCGGTGTCGATTATCTGTGCGATGGTTGCTTATGCGTTGATGAATTTAGTGATGACCTCGACCCCGCTGGCGGTTGTCGGTTGTGGATTTGAACAGGACACCGCAGCGGATATCGTGTCCTCCCATGTATTGGCGATGTATATCCCGTCGTTCTTTACCGGTCACTTGATCGCCCGCTATGGGGCGGTCAAAATCATCTCGTTGGGCTTGGCCATTTTGGCCGCTGCCGGGGTGACGGCAATGTCGGGGGTTGTGTTGGAAAACTTCTATGTTGCCCTGATCTTGCTGGGCGTTGGCTGGAATTTTGGCTACATCGGCGCGACCTCGATGTTGGCGGCGTCCTATGCACCCGAGGAACGTGGCCGCATTCAGGGTTTGAATGATATGCTGGTGTTTGGCGGCGTGGTTATTGCATCGCTTGCGTCGGGTGGTTTGATGAACTGCTCGGGCGGTGATGCGCAACAAGGTTGGCAAGCGGTCAATCTGGCGATGGTCCCGTTCTTGGCGCTGGCTGGTGCAGCGTTGATCTGGTTGGTCCTGCGGCCCGCGCGCGACTACGATTAGGATGTTTCGCCGTGCGCCCATTGTCAGTGACGACATGGGCGGCTGGATTCTGGACAGTTTTGGCTGGGTGATGCAACGAACGGCCCCGTTGAGTTGGCGCAAAACCACGCCACTGGTGCTGCCCACCAAAGCGTATTTTGATGCGTCATCTGGCGACAGCGTCGAAACCGCCACCGCGATTGGCCACAATATTATGGCGCTGTTGGGGTTGGACATTCCCGAAATCAGGTTTGAACCGCTGCCGGTGCTGCCCGATGAAATCGCCCATGAATATGGCAAGACCAGCGAAGTGGCTGGGGAATACTGGCACGACCCCCAATCACCGCTGATCACATACAACCCACGTTTGATGCGGTGCCCCACCAGTTTCATCAATGTGATGGCGCATGAGTTGATGCATGCTCATTTGGCGGATGTTGTGGATGAGGCACCGGGTGGCGCAGCAGCCCATGAACTGGCTACGGATTTGCACTGTATCACGCATGGGTTCGGGATATTCCAGATGTCCGATGCCGAGGATTCGGGGTGGTCAGGCTATATGACCCAACCCAGCCGTGCATTTGCGCTTGCGGTGTTCCTGCAATTGACGGCGACACCTTTGTCAGAGGCCTTGGCGTATCTGCCACCAAGGAGTGCAAAATTGTTGCGGCGCGCCGTAAAAGAATGCAATCGTGATTGGGGGGCCGACATCGGGTCGATTCATCCAGAACCTTAACCCGCGGGGCCAGTTATGTTTAACAAATTCACTTCAGCCGTGATCAACCATACCAGCAACACACGGATTGCTGGAACGGCGTTTAACACAGTGATCAGCCCGGCAGATTTCGCCACCGCACAGGCCGAAATCACCGCGTGGGACGGCTATGCCCCTACCCCGCTTTATGATTTGCAGGCATTAGCAACAAAACTGGGTCTGGGCAGCATTCATTACAAAGACGAAGGCCCGCGGTTTGGTTTGGGCAGTTTCAAGGCGCTCGGCGGCGCGTATGCGGGTTTGCGGGTTTTGCAGCGGGAATTGGGCGGGGATGTCACGCTCGCCGATATTCGCGCGGGGCAACATGCGGCGGCGGTCGCGGGGATCACGTTGGCGTCGGCAACGGACGGCAACCACGGGCGCTCGTTGGCATGGGGCGCGCAGCGGTTTGGCGCGCCGTGCCAGATTTACATCCACCGTGATGTGAGCGAAGCACGTGCGCAAGCGATGCGCGATCTGGGCGCAGTGGTGACCCGCATTGACGGTGACTATGATGTCTCGGTGGATCAGGTGCGCAAGGACGCGGAGGCCAATGGATGGTTCGTGGTGTCGGACACCTCATGGGAGGGGTACACCCAAGCCCCAAAGGACGTAATGGCCGGCTACGGGGTGATGGTTCACGAGATCATTCAAACCCTGGAGCAAGCGCCGACACATGTTTTTTTGCAAGGCGGCGTTGGAGGGTTGGCGGCCGCTGTTGCGGCCATGTTGCGCCAACACTGGGGGGCGGATGCGCCGCGTGTGGTGGTGGTTGAACCGGAACTGGCAGCCTGTCTGTTTGACAGCGCTAAGGCCGGTGAGCTGACGAATTTTCCGATTGTGGAAGAAACCCTGATGGCAGGCTTGTCTTGCGGTGAGCCCTCTGGTTTGGCATGGGAGATTTTGCGCGAAGAGGCGTCCGATTGCATCACAATTCCGGAAAGCATCGTGGCCCCAACCATGCAGATTTTGGGCCGCCCGATGGGCGAGGATGCTTTGATTGTTGCAGGGGAATCTGCTGTGGCGGGGCTTGCCGCCGTGATTGCGGCCGCATCGGGGGCACTGAAAGAGCGGTTAGGGTTGACGGAGCGCGCGCGGGTTTTGCTGATCGGTTCCGAAGGGGCGACAGATGGCGAAATCTATGAGCAGTTGATGGCGCAATAAGCAAATTATAGCAGCATATAACTACCCTTAGTGAGTTAATATAAAACGGAAAAATTGCTTTGTTAATATGACCTGAGCCCCTAAAACTCC
>DEIK01000100.1 GCA_002352425.1 Rhodobacteraceae bacterium UBA2776 | reverse complement strand
TGGCTCTGGCTCTGGCTCTGGAAGACGCTCCTCGACCTTAGGGGCCTCGTCAATCACTTCTTCCTCGCCACCATCCTCGACAATCTCATCCAACCCCTTTTCCAATTTGGACGAGGATTTGAAAAGGCGGTTTTTAAGTTTCTTAAAAAATGACATCGTGTGGTCCCTAGTGTTCCCCTATCAACTATTGCACCTATGCGCCGGATGGAAGGGGCGGCAACGGCAAATTGGTGTTGCCCGGGTGCGGTCTGCTTTGTATTGGGTGGAAAACACACCTATATTGTCGGCAGTATGTCCCAGAATCCTATCGCCCCATCACAACCCGACGCAGCACTATTGGCCGCCGTTACTGCCCACATCGCGGCAACAGACCAACGTGTCAGCCGGTTTGAACATGATGGCCAGATAATCTGGATCAAACGGCAGGAAAAACTATCGCTGCGGATGCGGTTGCAAAAGGGCAATGCGCAAACTGCCTTCAAAGCCGAGCGCACCGCCCTGCACACATTGCAAACAGCAGGTATCCCTGTTCCGGACATTCTGGCCGAAGGCCCTGATTTCATTGCCACGGCAGATAGCGGCCCATCCCTGCAATACCTGCTAATGGCGCAATCTGGCACTCCTAGTGAGCGCGCAAAAGCATTTAAGGCAGCTGGCGAACAACTTGCGACAATGCACGCTGCGCATCTGTCACACGGGCGTCCTTCGATCAAAGACATATGCTGGAAGAATGATCACATCACATTTCTGGATTTCGAGCGCTTCCACGCCAAACGCAACACCCCCAAAGGGCATATGCAAGACCTGATCATGTTGGTGTTTTCCGCCTACGCTGTTACGGGGCGCGATTGCCCCGAAATCACAGGCGCGATTGAAGGGTATCGTGCGAATGATCCTGACCATATTTGGGAGCGCGCCGCCCGCTGGTGCCACAAAATGCGATGGGTGGATTTCGTGACCAAACCTATTCAATGGCGCCGCGCAGGAAAAGCGCGAGAATTCAAGGCGATCCCGCTGACATTAAACGCTTTTTCCAACCTCTAAAGCGCGCCGAGCCCCCAGAACAGCCCGATTTGAGCACAGATGTAGGTGATCCAGACTGCTTTGCCCGCCAATTTACGCCTGTTGTCCTCCTCGCGCAGTACAAAGGTTTCAATCGACAGGATCAAGTCCGAGGCGACAAACAGCAGCGCGCCCCACAATGCAACCGACCGAGCATCAGGCAGGCCCAGCGCCACCAAACCCATCGCCAGAATGACCCCGACATAGGCCCGCACTGGCCATTTCAAGTCACCCGTATGTGGGCGCAACCACCATTCGGTCGACAAACCAAGGGCAATCATCATCAAGACCAGCGGCCATTGCGACAGATGCAAACTTGAACCAAGCCCAATCATCAAAGCGATATAGGCCAGATGGGCCACAGCAAAGGCAAGCATACCCGCCAAAAATGCCTGTGTCCCTGCCCTCGACAGGGCAAAATCGCCCACAGCACTAAGCGCCAACGCCAGCGTCAGTAAAACTGGTGCACCTTGGCTATAGGATGCCAATGCAAACAGGGCCACCGGCAGGGATTTGCGAATGGAACGCGCCCAGCGGATACGTCCCCACGTGCGCGGTAGATACATAACCGCCGCGAATACACCAACGGCGAACAGTATCGCAGGACTAAACATGCTTTGCCCCGCGTTGAACAAGCAGACCATGGTTCAGTTTCATAACAGGATTCTCGTTTTTGCCCTTCATAACCAAACACTAGCGTGGTGGCACCATTGATAGCCACGCCAAACTGCGCCACTTCCCGCTCTTTCTCATGTGCGGGCTGGTGCAGCGCCTTTATATCTGCCACAAAACATCCATGTTTTTACGTCTTATCCCCCTAATCCTATTTGCTCTAATAGCAAGCCCGCTCTCTGCTGAAACACCGATGGACGGTGACGCGTTTGAAACCTATTCCCAAGGCAAAACCCTTTATTTCGGCTTTGACGGCGGGCGTTATGGGGCCGAGGAATATCTGCCAAACCGTCGTGTGCGCTGGTCGTTTCTGGATGGGCAGTGCAAAGAAGGAAACTGGTATCAGGATGGCGAGCTGATCTGCTTCGTTTACGAGGATGATCCCGAACCGCAGTGCTGGTCATTTTATCAACGCGACGATGGGCTGATGGCACAGTTCGAGAATGACCCCGATCAGACCACCCTGTTTGAAGTCGAGAAAAGCGATAAGCCGATGATCTGCCTGGGGCCCGAAATCGGGGTGTAGCCGTACGGGCGGGAAAAGAGATTTTATGCGCGCCGCGCGGGGATATTTAAGCGAAAAAGAAACCTAAAAGAGCGAACCCTGATCCGGCGGCGTTTTTCTGGTTTTTGATTTGCGGGCCGGGGCGGCACCGATTTTGTAGCGCCCATCCTGGAACTCGATTTCCAGTGCGGCGGCATTTTTGGCCTGCGCCATTGACGTAACCACATCTCCGTCGCCACGCACCACAGCATAACCTCGGTTCAGTGTTTCCTTGTAGCCCAACGTTTGGCGGATGCGTTCAAGGGCCGCGAGGCGCGATACCCAACCATCAACCTGCCCGCGCGCCGCAAGTGAAAGGCGCGCGCATCGGTTTTTGAACTCGGCCTTCTGGCGCTCCAGATCGCGTTGTAAAAGCGTCGGGCGCAAACTGCCGCTTGCCTCACTTAACCGCAGGCGTTTGACCTGTGCCACGCGAGTCAAAGCGGCAGGCAGGCGTTCAGATACACGATCAAGCCTTTGGCGCGGTGTATCAAGCAAAGCCTCGAGGTTTGGCAAGGCGCGCGCCAAATCACGCAGACGTTGTTTGCGCTGATCCACAGCACCGGTTGCCGCGCGGGTCAGGCGGGCATCTTGATCATCGACCCACGCCAGAAGTTCAAGGCGCACCGGCACGGCCAGTTCGGCGGCTGCGGTTGGCGTTGGCGCACGTTGATCCGACACAAAATCAATCAGCGTGGTATCGGTTTCATGCCCCACGGCGGAAATCAGCGGGATGTCGGATGCGGCAGCTGCACGGGCAACGATCTCCTCGTTAAATCCCCACAAATCTTCGATCGATCCACCTCCCCTCGCAACGATCAACAGATCGGGCCGTGGCAACGCGCCACCCGGTGTCATCACGTTGAACCCCTCAATCGCGCGGGTCACCTCAAAGGCGCATTGTTTGCCCTGAACTGCGACGGGCCAGATCAGCACCTTGCGCGGGAACCGATCGCGCAAACGGTGCAGGATATCCTGAATCACCGCCCCCGATGGCGAAGTGATCACCCCAATCACTTCGGGCAGGTAAGGCAGTTTTTGTTTGCGTTCAGGCGCAAATAGCCCCTCGGCGGCCAAGGCTTTCTTGCGCTTTTCCAGCATCGCCATCAAGGCACCTTCACCCGCGACCTCGACCGCATCAACGTTCAGGTTGTACTTGGATTGCGCGCCAAAAGCGGTCAG
>DEIK01000072.1:3304-8004 GCA_002352425.1 Rhodobacteraceae bacterium UBA2776 | reverse complement strand
GGAGTTTTAGGGGCTCAGGTCAGGATCTGATGAGAGGCGCTGGACTGTGACATCGGTTGAGTTTACGTCGGTGAACTCGAATGTATCCGTTCCAGTATACCCATATCACCGTCGCCGATCAAGTCTTGACTTTTGGCGCGAGTGGCACTGCCACGGTTGGCATTGTCGACAAGACCTTCACCAATACGACCGCCGCATTCGCCATCCTCAGCTTTGCCGACGGCCGCGAGGATCTGACCCTCACCCCCGGGCACCGCGTGTTGACGGAAACGGGCGATTACATGGAGATCGGCCATATGCTCAAACTGGGCGGTGGCCATGTGCGGTTGACCGACAGCCAAGGCAATATCGTCGAGGCCACGGGCCAGATCGTGAGCTATTCGGCCGAGACGGCGGATATGTTCCCCGTCTCCGCAACCAAAACCATCGTTTTTGAAGGGCAGAGGGGGGCGGTGGCGATGGCAGCTTGAGGGTAATGACTGATTGAATGTGCCGTGTTATGCCTCAATTTTTGGGTGACGATTTGAGAGGTGGTTTTCAATGTATGCGGTAAGGTTTTATGTTTTAGTGGTAAATGAATCGTCGTGATGAAAAGAAAATCCCGTTTTGAAATTGTTAGTTCCATCTTGCCGTTCGTTGTAGGCATTTTTATGGCGAGCGGGGCCATGCGTCGTATTGTTAAACGAAAACGAGTGTATTTTGGACGTGCGGCATTTGATAATTCGACCGAGAAAAAGCCGTTACACATGTTGGCTGCACAATGAAAAGGCGCTCAAAAATGCTCTTTGGTCTTGCGGGCTTTGCCGCTCTTATTACCGTTGCAAAGTATATAGATAATCGGGTTGTGAGAAAACTGGATCAAGACATACGCATGTCTGGGGCGGGGATTGAGGAGCGTATCGCAGAGCTGGACTTGGATCAGCTGAAGAATGTACCAAGTATACATCACTGCAAACGCATTCGTGTCAATTTTTTCTACCAGTATCAGACCTGTTTTAGCGGGTACTATATTCAAGCTGATACACCGCAACCCCAACGAATAAATTATAGATATACTCCCCCGCGCCCATTCTTGAGTTTCTTAAAACTCGTGTTTTCGAATGAAAGCTATTTTCATCGTGGGAACGCGTTGCGCAATGCCGAAACTCTGGGGGGGATTTATAAAGATGGCACCTGGCAGGTAACCATACGGTCAAGCATTTTGGAAAGCTATTCAGGCGTAGACATAAATGATTACCCGATTAGCTATCGAGGACAAAATTTCACTGTAAGAATCGTCAGAAAAGGAATTTGGAAATGACATATCTGGGGAGCAATGATGGGGTTAAGCGAGCAACTCGTTGAAGGGGTTACGGCTGATGTTGGCGCCGCAGGCGAGGAGGCCGATGTTTTTGCCTTTGAGGCGAGATTTTAGCGGGCCTAAGGCGCCTGTGAGCGAGGCGGCGCAGGCGGGCTCGACCATCAGTTTCAGGGCGTCGTTCATCACACGCATGGTTTGGCGCAGATCATCGTCAGAGACACGGACAATTTCGGTGACATTGGCGCGGGTGAGCGCGTAGGAATAGGGCAGGGCCGTGGGCGAGCCGAGGCTGTCGGCGATGGTGTCGACCTTGTCCAGAGACTGGGGGCTGCCGGCTTTGAAGCTTTGGTACATGCTGTCGGCCCCGAAGGGCTCAATGCCGAATATTTCGATTTTAGGGTTCAGAAGTTTGAACGCGGCTGACATGCCGGAGATCAACCCGCCGCCGCCAACCGGCAGGACAACCGCGTCGAGATTTGGCAGGTCCTGGAAGAATTCGGCGGCGCAGGTGGCGGCCCCCAAAGACATAGTGTAGCCCTCAAACGGGTGGATGATGCTGCGGCCTTCTGTGTCGGCGATCTCGTGCATTTTTGCAAAGGCGTCGATGATGGTTTCGCAGAGGATCAAGTCAGCGCCAAGGGCGAGGCAACCGTCAATGCGGATTTGATCGGTGGCTTTTGGGACGGCGATTTTTGCGGAAATGTCGGCGGTTTTGGCGGCCCATGCCAAGGCCAAGGCGTGGTTGCCACCCGAGGCCGCGGTGACGCCCGCGCGGCGTTGATCTGGTGTTAGGGCATTCAGAGAGAGCAGATTTCCGCGGGCTTTGAAGGAGCCTGCTTTTTGGAACAGTTCCATCTTCATGGTGGCGGTGCAGCCCTGTGGCAGCAGGTCTTCGAGCCCTGTTTGGCGCAGATCCAAAACGGGGGTTCGGATGATGTGATCATCCAGTTGTTGTTGGGCAGAATTGATGTTTTCAAGTGTGATTTCAGACATTTATCTATTCCATGGGCCGTGGTGATTGCCGTCTTTATCGCACCGCTGAAAGCCGTGTTCACCAAAGAAATCGCGTTGGGCCTGGATCAGGTTGGTGCTGCCGCGCGCTGTGCGGATGCTGTCGAACCAGGCCAAAGCAGCCGAGAGGACAGGGACGGGGATGCCGCATGAGATGGCAGTGGCCACCACGCGGCGCAGGGCACCGATCGAGGTGTCCAGGCGCGCACGGATGGTCGGGGCGAGGATGAGTTCGCCATGGGGCAGATCATCGCGAAAGGCTTCGGCCAGATCATCGAGCAGGGTTGAGCGGATGATACAGCCCGCGCGCCAGATTTCGGCAATGCGCGGCATGTTAAGCGACCAGTCGTATTCGTCGGAGGCGGCTTGCAGGACGCGGAACCCTTGGGCGTGGCCGAGGATGCGGGCGGCCATCAGGGCGGCTTGCAGATCGTCCGTGTCGGGCAAATCGGTGGGATTGGTGTTTGCCGCCAAGAGGGGTTGGGCCGACGTTCGCGTGGTTTTCTCTGACGACCAAGAGCGCGCACCGACCGCGGCCTCGATCGTGGAGGCGGATTGGCCGAGAATGAGTGCCTCGATTGCGGTCCAGCGGCCGGTGCCTTTTTGCCCGGCTTTATCGCGGATCAGATCGACCATTGGGGTGCCGGTTTCGGGGTCGGTGGCTTGCAACACCTTGCCTGAAATTTCCACCAGATAAGAGCGCAACGGGCCATCGTTCCATTGTGTAAACAGGGCGCCGATTTTGGCGGCGGGCCAGCTGTCTGCGTCGCGCAGCAGTGCATAGATTTCGGCGATGGCCTGCATGTCGGCGTATTCAATACCGTTGTGTACGGTTTTCACGAAGTGGCCCGCGCCATCGGACCCGAGATGATCGACGCAGGGGTCGTCTTCGAATTTGGCCGAGATGGTTTGCAGGATCGGTTTCAGTTGGGTCCAGCTGTGGTCGGTGCCGCCAACCATCATGGAGGGGCCGCTCCGTGCGCCGCTTTCGCCGCCCGACACGCCCATGCCGACGAAATGCAGATCTTGTTCCGCCAGCATCGCACTGCGGCGGCGGGTGTCGTGAAAGTTGGCGTTGCCGCCATCAATGATGGTGTCGCCCGTGTCCAGTAGGGGCGTGATGCTGTCGATCATCATGTCCATTGGTCTGCCTGAGGGGATCATGAACAAGATCACGCGGGGCGTTGCGAGGCCTTGAACGAAAGCGGTGAGGCTGTCGTGGGGTGTCAGGTTTTTGGCCAGCGGTCCGGCTTCGTCAACAAAGGTTTTGATCCAGTCGGTTTCGCGGTTGGTGACCGCAACCTGAAACCCGTTGTCGGCCATGTTGAGTGCGAGCGCGCTGCCCATCGTTCCAAGGCCGTAAACCCCGATTTGTGCTTGTCCCATGGTGATCCCCCCATTCATGTTAGCGCTACCTTACGTTGGCGGCTCACTGAACGCCAGTCATTTACGGGCATTTGATGCGCGCCGCGCTCAGGGCTTTGGGCAGGGCTGTTTCAAACAGGTCAAGGTCGGCGTCAGTGCCTGCTGAGATGCGGATGCAGCGGTCTTGGGGCGCAACGAAGGGCATGCGGATGAAGATGCCAAGCGTGGTCATTTCAGCGACGACGGCGCGGGCAAAATCGCCGGATTTACCACAATCAATCGTGACGAAATTGGTGGCCGAAGTGATCGGGGTTAGGCCGTTTTCGTGGGCGATCCGGCTGATGCGGTCACGGGATTTTACGACGTTTTGTTGGGTTTGGGCCAGATAGGTTTGGTCCTGAAGGGCGGCCAATGCGCCGGCTTGGGAGACGCGGCTCATACCGAAGTGGTCGCGCACTTTGGCGAAGTTTGCGATCAGGTCTTTGTGGCCGATTGCGGCCCCAACGCGGGCGCCGGCCATGCCGTAAGCCTTTGAGAAGGTGCGCATTCTGATCACGCGCGGGTCATCAACACACATCGCGGGGGCGGTGCCCTCGGGGGCGAATTCAACGTAAGCCTCATCAAGCACCAGCAGGCAGCCATCGGGCACGCGGTTGATCATATCATTGATTACATCAGCGCTGTGGCAGGTGCCCATCGGGTTGTCGGGGTTTGCGATATAAACCAGTTTGGCGTCGGTTTCAGCGGCCTTGTTGATCAGCGCATCCGGGTCTTCCATGTCGTTCTTAAACGGCACCTGCACCAATTCGCCGCCAAAACCGTTAACATGGTAATTGAAGGTCGGGTAGGCACCCGCCGAGGTCACGACTGTGTCGCCCGTCGTCACGGTCATGCGCACCAGCGAGCCAAGCAGCCCGTCGATGCCAGCGCCGATGACAATGTTGTCCATGTGTACGTCGTGGTGGGCGGCCAAAGCGCTGCGCAGATCATGGCTGGCAGAATCGCCGTACATCCATGTTTCGGG
>DEIK01000072.1:0-3274 GCA_002352425.1 Rhodobacteraceae bacterium UBA2776 | reverse complement strand
GCGGCAAAAGGATGGCCAAGGGCGCGTTCTTGTACTTCGGGGCCAACGAATGGCACGGTGGAGGGAAGCGAGGCGATC
The DNA here is from genome assembly GCA_002352425.1 of Rhodobacteraceae bacterium UBA2776. Lineage (GTDB taxonomy): Bacteria > Pseudomonadota > Alphaproteobacteria > Rhodobacterales > Rhodobacteraceae > Profundibacter. The sequence continues at coordinate 3,196 of DEIK01000072.1, read as the reverse complement.
AGCGGGGTGTATCTGGGTCCAGTCATGCGGAATTGATTGCGCAAAACGCGCGGGGCGGCAAGGGGATAGGTTGAAAATAGCTGTGGCGTGCATATATGAGAATCATTCGCAACTACCAACAGGTGATATATGTCGATCAAACTAACCCGTCGTGGATTTCTGGCAACGACAGCTGCGGCTGGGGCCGTGCGCACCTTGCCGAGCATTGCTACCAAACTGGGTGGACGACGTATTTTGACATTGGTTTACGACAAATCGCTGGGCATGATGCGGGCGGTTGAGCGGGTTGTGCATTAGGGCAAAACACACAAAAAATATGCGCTCAATGTGATGCGCCTTTATTAACTTGACCAGACAGGGTAGCTATTTCTGCAGGCTAAAGCCGCCAAAGAACGTCAATTGGTATTCGGAGTATTTTGCTATGTCGCGATTGTTGTCGGGAATGATTTTTGCCCTATTTCTTGCATCACCGTCTTGGGCTGATTTGGACATTGGGCCGTATAAGGTCGTTCTTCCCGATGATTTGCACATCACTGATTGCGAAGACTGCACAGCAGATCAGGTGTTATTGTTTTGGAAACCCGTGATCAACGCGAAGGCCCTCACCGCCTATCAAGATTATATGAAAGCCAACGACGGTGATGACATTTTTGACGAACAACATAGCCAAGGGATCGCGGGGCATTTGGAATTGTCCTATTGGCCGCGCGACGAAAAGCATAGTGCGCTAACTGCCCAAGAACTGCATGCCATCGACTGCGCCAATTTCCGAGCGTCGTGGGGATATGGGTTTTGCGATTTTGATCAAGCGCAAAAAATTGGCCATATCGCAACGGCTGCAGGGGCCATGGTCTATGTTGTTTGTCGGTATGATGAAACGGGCACTATCTGTGCCAATGGCTTGGACTATATAGAGTTAGGCAATACACTGATTGGCACGCAACACCCCTCAGCGCGTCGGTTCTCACGGGCTTGGGAGCGGTATGAGAACCAGCCTAATCCGGAGGCCGAACGTGGCCTTCTGAGCGCTTTGCGGGCAGCAGGAAATGTTGCCAAGATCGAAGAGCTACTTGGCAACATCACGCTCACAAATGGCAACTGAGCTTTAAGCCTGATCTAGCGATGTTCCGAAAAGGGGCATTCGAGGTGTGGCTAGCCCATTTCGGCCAACCGCTGCATGGCGGCTTTCAGTTTGGCGGCTTCTTCTTCTTTTTGCGCCATCAGTTCGCGGCTTTCGGCGACCACGGCATCGGGGGCGCTGGCGACGAATTTGGGGTTGTTCAAACGGCCACGTAGGCCACCCAAATCTTTCTCTAATTTGCCAAGCGTTTTTTCCAGACGCTCTTTTTCCGCCGCAACATCAATGATGTCGGCCAAGGGCAGCGCGAACGCACCGCCGTCAACCGCGATGGTCACAGCACCTTTGGGCAGGTCAGTCGCCTCGGTCAGCGTTTCGATGCGCGCGAGGCGTTTGATCAGGGCTTCGTTGTTGCTCCATGCCTTTTGGCCTGCCGCGTCCAAGCTCTGTTGCAGCATCGGGATTTTCGCCCCGGCTGGCACGTTGACCTCGGCACGGGCCGAGCGGATTTTGTCGACCAGATCGGTGACCCAATTCATTTCGCGATCCGCCTCGGGGTCAACCAGATCGGCGGCTGTGTAAGTGGGCCAATCTTGGTGGACCAGCATGTTGGCGCGGGTGCCCGTGATGCCCCACAATTCTTCGGTGATAAACGGCATCATCGGGTGCAGCAGGATCAGAGACTGATCAATGATCCATGCCATCGTGGCGCGGGTTTCCTTGATTGCGCCCGCGTCTTCGGAAAAGAACGTCGGTTTGGTGTATTCCAGATATTTGTCGCACAGGGTGCCGCGCACGAACACATAGGCCGCAGAGGCGGCGTCGTTAAACCGGTAGGCTTTTAGGGCGGCTTGATAGGTGTCAAACGCCTTGGCGGCCTCGCCGACCATCCATTTGTTCAGTGGCAGGGTTACCTTGGCGGGGTCAAAATCGGGGTCGGGGTGGCATTCGTTATATTGCGCGAATGACACGGCGTTCCACAGTTTGGTGCCAAAGTTGCGATAGCCCTCGACCCGTTCGGTGGACAGCTTCAAGGAGCCGCCGATGGAGGCCATTGAGGTCATGGTGAAACGCACCGCATCGGCGCCATATTCGTCGATCATATCCAGCGGGTCGATCACGTTGCCCAAAGTTTTGGACATTTTCACGCCGTTTTCATCGCGCACCAGCTGGTGCAGATAAACGGTGTCAAACGGCACTTGGCCGGTGACCTCGAGTTGCATCATCATCATGCGGGCGACCCAGAAGAACAGGATGTCTTGGCCGGTGATCAGGGTGGAGGTCGGGAAGTATTTGGCCAGCTCCGGCGTGTCCTCGGGCCAGCCCAAAGTGCCGATGGGCCAGAGGCCGGAGGAAAACCATGTGTCTAGGACGTCGGGGTCGCGCCAAATTGGAAACAGGATTTTTTCTGGGCGGCTGTCGGAATAAAAATCATCAAAAAAGACATCGAATAACTTGAAGGCATGTTCGCGGTTTTCTGCTTCAACAATTTCAATGTCAAAGTTTTCATCACCGAGCCAAGACATGGCGTATTTATGTGCAGCAGCGCGTGCTTCTTCTACTGTTGCCGTACAGATCTCTTGGTTGTTGCCCGATATAGAAAGACTATATTTGTCTTTTTCAACCTTTGTTCCTCCATGTTCATCAGAAAAATCAATTCCATACCAAACCGGTATCTGATGCCCCCACCACAGCTGGCGCGAGATGCACCATGGCTCGATGTTTTCCATCCAGTGGAAATAGACCTTTTCGCCTGACTCTGGTATGATTTTCACGCGTCCGTCCGTCACCGCGTCACGGGCGGGGCCAGCCAGTTTGGCGGCGTCCACATACCATTGATCGGTCAGCATCGGTTCCATCACCACCTTGGAGCGGTCACAAAATGGCTGCATGATCTTTTTGTCCTCGACCTCGATCATCAGCCCTTCGGCATCAATATCGGCAATCACGGCCTTGCGGGCCTCAAAACGGTCCATGCCACGGTAGGCGTCGGGCACAAGGTTCAGCGCGTCAATCTCGGACTCGGCCCAATCGGCGCCTTCGGAGATTTGCTTGGCGCGGGTGGCGGCGGTCTCGTAATCTGCGCCATCATCGCGCATGTGGGCCTTGGTATCCATC
>DEIK01000060.1 GCA_002352425.1 Rhodobacteraceae bacterium UBA2776 | reverse complement strand
GCCCGCAGCATCATCCCGAATGGCGAGCGGAAAATGCGCAAGGAGATGTAGAACGCGATGATGGCGATGATCGCACAGATGTAGAATCCGACGTTGAAAGTGAACAGATGACTGCCGATTTCCAATTTGTAGGATGAACTCATTTGCAGGCCGAATATGTTGGTGTATTGCGCCGCATCGGCACTGTCCAAGATCCGTGGATCGTTGGGCCGAATTTGCAGGCCGGTTTCCCCGTTGGTCAGGGGCGTCAGCACCGAATAGGCCAGATTATATGACATTTGCGCAAAGGCCAGCGTCAGGATCGAGAAGTAAATCCCCGAACGGCGCAGTGAAATATAACCGATCAGCAGGGCAAACAGGCCCGACATGATCACCGCCAGAATGATGCCCGGAATGATGTTCATCGACAGCAGTTTGAACATCCAAACGGCTGAATAACTGCCCACACCCAGAAAGGCTGCGTGGCCGAATGACAGGTATCCGGTCAGGCCGAACAGGATGTTGAACCCGATGGCAAAGATGCCAAAAATTGCCACACGCTGCATCAGATCAGGATAGCCGCCGTTGAACTGCGCCATCGCGCTGCCTTCGGCAAAGGGTTGCATTAAAAACGGGGTGAACACCGTTAGAGCAATGACAATCAAAAGGAATTTGGTGTCGCGTTTGTTTAGTCCGAGCATGGTCTATTCCTCCATCACGCCGCGTTTACCCATCAGGCCGCGAGGACGCAGCAGAAGGATAGCAATGGCTGTCAGGTAAATGATGATTTGGTCGATGCCAGGCAGGAATTGCTTGATCTCGTTCATGGATGCGAAGCTTTCGAGGATGCCCAAAAGGAAGCCCGCCAGCACCGCACCGGGGAGTGACCCCATGCCGCCAACCACCACCACAACAAAGCTAAGCACCAAGAAGTCCATGCCCATGTGATAGTTTGGCGAGTTGATCGGCGCGTACATCACCCCGGCTACACCGGCCACAGCGGCGGCGATGCCAAACATGATGGTAAAGCGTTTGTCGATGTTGATGCCCAGCAGGCCAACGGTTTCGCGGTCTGCCATACCGGCGCGTACAACCATCCCGAAGGTGGTAAAGCGCAAGAAAGCAAACACCGCGCCGATGATGCCCAGCGAGAATGCGAAATAGATGATCCGCCAGTAAGGGTAGATGATGGCGTTGGCTTTAAAGCCCAGCATCACGCCAAAGTCGTATGACCCGCGGAACGATTCAGGTGCGCCAGTGGGGATTGGGTTGGCGCCGTAAAACTGTTTGACGACTTCTTGCAGCACGATCGCCAGACCAAATGTCACAAGAATTTGGTCGGCGTGGGGGCGTTTATAGAAATGCTTGATCAACCCGCGTTCCATGATAAATCCGACCGCGATCATGATCGGTATTGCGAATAGAACGGCCAGAGGCACCGACCAGTCGATGATGGATGCGCCCATTTCGGGGCCAAACCATGTTTCGACATAGGGGGTCTTCACTTTGGCAGGATTGCCCAGAAAATCGGTTTTGGTCGGGTCCAGCACGATGCTGGATATGTTCAGGATTTTTTGCAACGTGACAGCGCAGAACGCGCCGATCATGAACAGGGCACCGTGGGCGAAATTGACCACGCCAAGAGTGCCGAAAATCAAGGTTAGGCCAAGGGCGATCAACGCATAAGCGGAGCCTTTGTCCAAGCCGTTTAAAATTTGAAGTAATATCTGGTCCATCGTCCCCGCCTGACACTATTTGATGGTCCAGCCGCGCAGTTTCGCGCGGCTGGTCGTGTATCATAAAGTTTTGGAGCGTTTAGGCGCCTGGGTTACATTCGCCCAATGTGCCACCTGCAAACATCTCGTGGTCAACCGCATACTCAACTTGGGCACGTGGTGTGACTTCAACGATTTCCAGAAGGTCAAACTCGTTTTCTGGGTTCTCTTTACCCTTCACAACAAGCACGTCTTTGAAGCACTGGTGATCTTCGGCACGGTAGTGCGTAGGACCATTGCCCAGACCATCAAAGTCAAAGCCTTCGAGCGCTTCTGCAACCGCACAAGGATTATGTGTGCCAGCGCGCTGACAGGCATCAGCATAAAGCATTGTCTGACAATATACGGTGTGCGCCGCCTGTGAAGGTGGGAAGCCGTATTTGGTGCCGAAGGATTTAACGAAGGCTTTGGAGCCTTCATCCGTCAGTGACCAGTGCCAGTTGGTTGAACCAAAGATACCCGCAACGTTTTCGCCAGCACCCTTAGCCATCAGGCGAGAGTAAAGAGGCACAACGATTTCAAAGTTTTTGCCGTTGACTTGCTTGTCGCGCAGGCCGAACTGCACAGCCGCTGTCAGCGAGTTCACCATGTTGCCGCCGTAGTGGTTCAGAACCAGAATATCAGCGCCAGAGTTCAGAACAGGCGCGACATAAGACGAGAAGTCGGTCGTTGCCAGAGGTGTCAGCACGTTGTTGACAGTTTCCCAACCCTTGGCCTCGGTCGCAGCGGCGATAGAGGCCTGCTGTGTCCAGCCCCAAGTGTAGTCAGCTGTCAGGTGGTATGCTTTACGATCCGCGCCGTACATTTTTTCCAGCACAGGTGCCAGAGCCGCCGCAGACATGTAACCGTTAAAGAAGTGGCGGAAGCCGTTGGCTTTCTTGTCTTTACCAGTTGTGTCGTTTGAGTGGGTCAAACCGGCCATAAAGATAACGCCAGCTTCTTGGCACAGGCCTTGAACGGCAATCGCAACACCGGAAGAAGAACCGCCCGTGATCATCACAGCGCCATCTTTTTCGATCATGGATTTCGCAGACGCACGCGCCGCATCAGATTTGGTCTGCGTGTCACCGGTTACGAATTCAACTTTGTTGCCAAGGATACCCGTGCCGTCCAGTGCTTTGGACGAAAACGTGCTCATCATGCCGCCATCGCCGCCGCCGTTGATGTGCTCAACAGCCAGCTCATAGGCGCGCAGTTCGTCAGCACCCTCATCAGCGTAGGGGCCGGATTGTGGTACGTTAAAGCCCAATGTGACTTTGCCGTTGCTTGGTGCGTTGGTGTAGCCGCCGTGGCTGGCAGCCCAAACATTGCCAGTGAACAGGGTTGGCATCGCCAGGCCTGCACCAGCTGCGGCACCTGTTTTGATCAGGCCGCGACGTGTAAGTTTAGAATTAGACATGTAGTCCTCCCGTTTCGGGTTTCCCCGCGTTGTGACTGTACCTCCTCGTACAGCCGTACCCTTTACAAGGCTCTCCTATCATCGGCGACATTAGGTAAATCTGGCAACAACTACCTTGAATAAATGGATAATATTGTAAATAACTAAACAAATGAAATTTGCTAATTGTAAATTTATTATCGAAACCCCGGGTGAACCCCTTGAGAAGGTAAGGAAATATTAATGTCACGCCACATCCTGACGGGGAGCCGGATTCGCACCAAGCGGTTGGAAATTGGTTTGAAACAGGCTGCGGTGGCGCAAAAAGTGGGGATATCGCCCGCTTATCTAAATTTGATTGAACACAATAAACGCAGAATCGGCGGTAAGCTGCTGTTGGATTTGGCGCAGGTGTTGGGTGTGGATGCGGCGCTGCTGTCGGAAGGGGCCGAGGCGACCTTGATGGCCAGTTTGGCGGACGCGGCATCACAGGAAGGCGTTGGCGAGGTGGGCCGTGCCGAGGAGTTCGCGGGGCGCTATCCGGGTTGGGCCGGTGTGCTGGCAGCGCAGCATGACCGGATCAAGCGTTTGGAGCATACGGTGGCGACAATGACAGACCGAATGACACATGATCCGTTTTTGTCGACTTCCCTGCATGAGGTGTTGTCCACAGCGGCCTCAATCCGTTCGACCGCGTCGATTTTGGCGACGGGCGAGGCGGTCGAGCCGGAGTGGCAAGCACGGTTCCAACGCAATTTGCTGGAGGATGCCAAGCGGTTGGCGGACGGGGCGGGGGCACTGGTGTCGCATCTGGACAGCGAAGGTGAAGAGGATACGATGCTGGGTACGCCACTGGAGGCGCTCGAAGAGTTTTTGGCAGCGCGGCAATACCATTTGGCGGAGGTTGAGACCGGCGATGACATTGTCGCGAACGAGGCGGTTCAGGATTATGTGTCACGGTACCGGCGCGATGCCGCGGCGATGCCGCTGACTGAGTTCGCTAATGCACTGCAACAGGGGGCTGACCCTGTGCAGTTGGCAGATCAATTTGATGTTGCGGTGTCAGCGGTGCTGCGCCGGGTCGCGACACTGCCCTTGAATGAGGGGCAAGAGCCTGTCGGGTTGGTTGTGTGTGATGGATCGGGCACGGTGACGTTTCGTAAGCCCGTGGACGGTTTTTTGGTGCCACGATTTGGGGCCGCCTGCCCTTTGTGGCCGCTCTATCAGGCGATGTTGCGCCCGCAGGTGCCGATCCGTGCCGTGGTCGAGCAGGCGGGGCGCAATACGCCACGGTTTTTGGTTTATGCGGTGGCCGAGTTGCGCAACTCTGCGGGGTTTGACGCGGTGCCGATTGTGGAGGCGACCATGTTGATGTTGCCGGAAAGTCGTGCGGATGTTGGCGGGGGCGCGCAACCGATTGGGTCGAGCTGTCGGATATGTCCGCGGGCGGGTTGCGCAGCGCGGCGCGAGGCGTCAATTTTGGCCAGCGAAGGGTAAGGGTGTTCAAAGGAGACCCTTCGGGTCGCTTTACTTTTGGTGCCTGCGGCGCGGATATTTGTAGAACAATGAATGGAAAGGGATCGCGATGATAGTGAGTGAGAAGATTTCGGTTGAAGGGTTTGAGGGTACGGTTAGTCGGGACAACGATTTGACAGGGCCGTTGCCAGGGGTGTTGGTCGCACATGCGTTTGGGGGGCAGGGTGATTTTGACACCGGAAAGGCCGAGGAATTGGCACGGCTGGGGTACGTGGCGATTGCGATTGATATGTATGGCAAGGGGCGGCGAGCTGGCAGTCCGCAAGAGGCTTCAGAGTTGATGCACGAGGTGACGGATGATCGCCCGCAGGTGGCAGCAAGGATGCAGATGTGGTTGGACGTTTTGGCGGATCTGCCGGATGTGGATGCAGGTCGTATGGCGGCGATCGGGTTTTGCTTTGGTGGGAAATCGGTATTGGATTTGGCAAGGTCTGGGGCGAATTTAAGGGCTGTTGTCGGGTTTCATGCAGTATTGGATGCGCCTGAGGTGACGGTGGATGCACCTGTGCTGGCGTCGGTATTGGTGTTGCATGGCTGGGATGATCCATTGGCGACACCGGCACAGTTTTCAGAGCTGGGCGCCGAGTTGACGCGGCGCGGCGCGGATTGGCAGGCGATGGCGTATGGCGGGACAGGGCATGCGTTCACCAACCCGCTTGCGAATGCGGCCGAGGACGGGATGATGTATAATGCGTTGACCAACGAGCGGGCTTGGGCAGCAATGGCTGGGTTTTTGGCCGAGCGGTTTGAGGCGTGATCATGGAGCAAAGGTTTTATTTCTTACGCCATGGGCAGACACAATGGAACAAGGACAGGATTATCCAGGGTCAAGCGGATTAACAGTTGAATGACCTGGGCCGTGCGCAGGCCGCAGTTGCGGCCAAAGTGTTGAAGACCGAGCCTATCGCACGGATCATCGCCAGCCCATTGTCGCGCACCAAGCATACAGCGCAGGCGGTGGCTGCTGAAAACGGTTTGGAGATCGTGTTTGATGAAGATTTGATGGAATGCCATTTGGGAGATCACGAGGGTGAGCCCTATGGTGATTGGGTGCCGGAGTATTGGGCAGGGACTTATACACCGCCAGGTGGTGAGACATTTCATCAGTTTCGCGCGCGGGTTTGGGGGGCGATGCAACGGGCGATTGCGCTTGGCCCCAACACGTTGATTGTGGCCCATGGCGGGTTGTGGTTGGCGGCGCAAGAATATGTGACGTTGGCACCGCCGATGCGATTGACGCAGAATGCTTTGCCACTGGCCGTGCGCCAAAGTGAGGGGTGCTGGGCCTATGAGATATTGGGTGAGGATGCGGCGGGTTGAAGGGTGCTATTTTGGGCGTGCGGGCAGGTTGATGGCAACGACGCCCAGCAGGGCAGCGCCGAGGCCCAGCCCAATCATGGGTGTGATATGTTCGCCCAAAAACACCACGCCCAGCACCACGCCGACGCCAGCCCGCAGATAGGCCTGACTGGTAACGCCGAGTGAGCCCAAGGTGTTCACCAGTCTGAAGTAGATCAGCAACGCGCCGCCTGTGCAAAATACGGCAAGGATGCTGGCGGCGATCAGGGCTTCGGGCGAGGGGCGCAATGTCCAGGGTTGATCAAAGGCCAGCGACAGCGGCACCAGCCAAACCGTGGCCCAGATCATGGTGGTTGCCGAGGTCACAGCGGGGCTGAGATGGGCGAAGTTCTTACCATAGATCGCGGCGCAAGCGTAAAGAAGCGCGCCGGTCAGTGCAGCCAACGCACCGGCCAGTTGGGTGCCGAACCCGTTGAGGGCTTCTGTGCCGACAATCAGCACGACACCGATCAAGCCCAACAATGCGCCGCCCAGCTTAAGCGGGCTGATATGTTCATGACGGGTGATAAGCAAGGTGATGAAGAACACGAATATCGGCGCTGTGGAGTTCAGCACGCTGGCCAGACTGCTATCAACATATTGCTGCCCCCATGCCAAGATGGTCCAGGCTAGGATGCTGTTTAGCATCGACTGGATCAACAGCTTGCCCCATGTGCGCGCATCACTGGGCAGGCGGTCATTTCGAACGGCGACAACGATGAGCAAGAATAATGTCGCAATGCTGACCCGGATCGCGATCAGGGTGAAGGGCGGGATTTCAGCCACGGCGATTTTCAAGAACAGGTAACTGGAGCCCCAGAGCAACGCGAGTAGGGCCAAGAGCGGACCTTCTACCCAGAGGTTCGGTTTGGTTTCGGGCATTTTGATTTCCAGTTTGCGGTGGTCAGCCGTGTCTAGCCCAGTTTGGCGAGTAAATGAAGCGGTGTAGGTTGAACTGTTTCTGCCAGATGATTGGTTTGACGGCAAAGTGAGGTAGGGTTGCTTTGGAACTGGGCAATAGAAAGGGCAAAGACATGACGAATGTTGCGCTTATCACGGGAGCCTCGGCAGGGATTGGCAAGGCGTTTGCCCGTTACCATGCCGCGCGGGGGGGGATTTGATCCTGACGGCGCGGCGTGAGGCAGATTTGAACGCGCTAAAGGAAGAGCTGGAGGCCGCGCATAAGATCAATGCAACCGCTTTTACACTGGATTTGGGGGGGCCGGGCGGAGCTGATCCGTTGGCTCAAGCCGTATCCAAGGCGGGGTTGAAGGTAGATATTTTGATCAACAACGCCGGGTTTGGCGGCCTTGGGCGACATGTGGAGCGAGACTTGGCGGAGGGCAGGCGATGATTGATTTGAACGTCAAGGCGCTGGTGACTTTGGCACATGTCTTTGGGCAACAAATGGTTGCGCAGGGGAGTGGTAAGATCCTGAATGTCGGGTCAACCACCGGGTTTATGCCAGGGCCACAACAGGCGGTTTACTTTGCAACCAAGGCGTTTGTGAATTCGTTTAACCAAGCCATAGATCACGAATTGCGCGACCGCCGCCAGTGTCGCCAAACACGATTATGATGGCATGATGGCGGGCAAATTGGTGGCGGTGAATGAGCGCCCACTGAGCATTTTGACGGGCTGGATCATTCCATTGCTGCCACGGCGGATGGTTTTGAGAATGGTTGAAAAGCTGCAATCGAAATAGCTGTGACGATTGCAAACAGCCCTTGTCCCCTATGGGGCGGGGTTGTTTTGCATAGCCTCGCTCGCAACTATTCTACCCGAAAGTGCAGGGATGTTTTGACACGCGCGTGCTTCTTAGGGATAGTAAGGGCGCGCCGAAAAGGCCAAGCCGTCATCAGGTTCAGGGGGGAGACTGACAGGTGGGCAAAAAAGTCCTACTCATAGAAGATGAGCCAAACATCATCGAGGCTATCAGTTTTATACTGAAGCGCGATGGCTGGATTGTGGCCACCCATGCCGATGGCACCACGGCGATTGCCGCTGTTGAGCGCCATGCGCCCAACGTGGTGGTGTTGGATGTGATGTTGCCGGGGCGCTCGGGGTATGATGTGTTGCAGGACCTTCGCAGCGTTGATGCGACACGCAGCTTGCCTGTGTTGATGTTGACCGCACGGGGACAGACCAAAGACCGCGAAATGGCGGAGCGTTTGGGGGCCAGTCGTTTCATGACAAAACCTTTTTCAAACAAAGAGGTGCTGGCCTGCATTCAGGAACTGGTGCAAGCTTGAACGAACGGCGTGCCCCCTTGTTTTTGGAGCGCGAGAGCTATCGGCAGCGGCGTGCAATTGATGCTGCGCGATTGTTGCCATTGGTTGGGTTTGTGGCGCTGTGTTTGCCGATACTCTGGGGCAACGGCGAGACGGATGCGGGGGCTGATGGCGCGCGCATGACCTCGGTTGGGGTGATATATCTGTTCGGGGTCTGGATCGTGTTGATTGGGGCGGCTTTGGTGCTGTCGCGACGTTTGCGCCGCATAGATGCGGAACAGGGCACGCCTGACTGATGCAGCCGTTTAACATCCTGATTGCCGTTTGTCTGGCCTATGTTATGGCGCTGTTTTTGATCGCTTTTGTGGCAGATCGACAGGCCAAACGTGGTCAATTGGGGTGGTTGCGTTCGCCGCTGGTCTATACGCTAAGCCTGTCCATTTACTGCACAGCTTGGACGTTTTATGGCGCGGTTGGCTATGCCGCACGGTCGGGGTTGGAATTTGTAACCATCTATTTGGGGCCGACATTGGTTATGGTCGGCTGGTGGTGGATTTTGCGTAAACTGGTGCGGATCGGGCGCAGCCAGCGGATCACCTCGATTGCTGATTTGATATCGTCGCGCTATGGCAAATCCAACCTGTTGGGGGTGATCGTCACCTTGATGGCGGTGATCGGCACCACACCCTATATCGCATTGCAATTACAGTCGGTGACGCTGTCGTTTGCAGTGTTCGCACAAGAGACCTCCAGCAGTGGGTGGGGCGCATCCGATTTAAATGCCACAGCCCTGTGGGTGGCGGCGGGGTTGGCGTTGTTCACGGTTCTGTTCGGCACCCGAAATCTGGATTCAAACGAGCGCCACTACGGTGTGGTGACAGCTATCGCGGCCGAGGCTGTGATGAAGTTGTTTGCGTTGATTGCGGTTGGGGTGTTTGTGGTTTGGGGGGTCGCGGGCGGGGCAGGCGATATTTTGACCCGCATTGACGCATCGCCGATTGCCGGTTGGGATATAAAGCCGGGGCGCTGGGTCAGCCTGACCTTGTTGTCGGCGGTGGCCTTCCTGACCCTGCCGCGGATGTTTCAGGTGATGGTGGTTGAAAACGTCGATGAGCGCCATTTGGCCACGGCCAGTTGGGCGTTCCCGCTGTACCTGTTTCTAATGAGCCTGTTTGTGGTGCCTATCGCGGTGGTCGGATTGGACTTGTTGCCAGCTGGATCAAACCCCGATTTGTTCGTTTTGACAGTGCCGCTGTCGCAGGGGCGCGATGGTTTGGCGATTTTCTCGTTTTTGGGCGGGTTTTCCTCGGCCACATCTATGGTGATCATCGCGGCGATCGCCCTGTCAACTATGGTGTCAAACCATATTGTGATGCCAATTTGGCTGAGTGTCTCACAACAAGGCGCGACTGTGTCTGGCGACGTGCGGCAAGTGGTATTAATGGCGCGTCGCATATCAATCGCACTGGTTTTGGCGCTGGGTTATGCCTATTTTAGGCTATCGGGCGGCGGCACGGCTTTGGCGGCGATCGGGTTGATCTCCTTCGTCGGGGTGGCGCAGTTTTTACCGGCCTTGCTGGGGGGCATTTTCTGGCGCGGCGCGACCAAGGTCGGGGCGGCGGCCGGTTTGTTGACGGGGTTTGTACTCTGGGCATTTACGTTGTTTTTGCCAAGCTTCGGTAGCTCCTTCATTCTGCCCGCTTCGGTGTTGGCGGATGGGTTGTTCGGCATCAATTGGTTGCGTCCACAGGGCCTGTTCGGGGTCAGTGGTATGGACCCGTTGGTGCATGCAATTTTCTGGAGCTTGGCGCTAAACACCATCGCGTTTTGCGTCGGATCACTGGCCAGTTTTCCAAAACCGCAAGAACGCCTGCAAGGGGCACAATTCGTTAATGTTTTTGACCACAACCCGAACTCACAAGGCTGGTTTAGTGGTGCTGCCGAAGCCGAAGACCTGTTGGTGATGGCACAGCGGATTTTGGGTCCAAAGCAGGCGCAGGACCTGTTTGCACAGGCGGCGGAACGTCAGGGCAAAGCAGGGTTTTTGCCCGATACATCACCGGAGTTTTTGCAACAATTAGAGCGCGAATTGGCGGGCTCGGTCGGGGCGGCAACGGGTCATGCGATGATCGGCCAAATTGTCGGTGGGGCCAGTGTTTCGGTCGATGATCTAATGGCGGTGGCCGATGAAACCGCGCAAATGATGGAATACTCCAGTCAGTTGGAGGAAAAGTCAGCCGAACTGGGTCGAACTGCGCGTCAATTGAGGGAAGTGAACGAACAGCTGACTGATCTGTCGGTGCAAAAGGACGCATTTTTGAGCCAGATCAGCCATGAATTGCGCACCCCGATGACGTCGATCCGTGCCTTCTCGGAAATTCTGCGCGATGGCGGGATGTCTGGCGATGAGCGCGAGAAATATGCCACTATCATTCATGACGAAACGCTGCGGTTGACCCGCCTGCTGGACAACCTGTTGGACCTGAGTGTGTTGGAAAACGGGCAGGTCGAATTGGACTTGCAACCGGTGGAGTTGGCGGACGTGATCGAGCGGTCGGTGATGCGGGCGGGGATCGAGGACGGGTTGAACATCCAGCGCGATCTTCTGCGTGAAAAGGTGACGGTTTTCACCGATCCTGACAGGCTGTCGCAAGTGTTTATCAACCTGATCGCAAATGCGCGCAAATACTGCGCTGCTCAAGCACCTGAGTTGCGCATCGAAGTGCGCGTTCAGGGGGGCTCTGTTGAGGTGGATTTTAAAGACAATGGTGCGGGTATTCCGATCAAAAGCCAAGCGGTGATTTTTGAGAAGTTCTCGCGGCTTGGAGATCACCGTGCAGCCGGCGGGGCGGGGCTGGGATTGGCGATCAGCCGCGAGATTATGAACAATCTGGGCGGCAGCATCACCTATCTGCCGGGCCAAAGCGGGGCGGCGTTTCGGGTTTCACTGCCGATTGATGCAACTGAGGTGGTCCGCGTCAACCAATCATAAACCATATTGCGGCTAATATCTGGACAGTGAAGCAGGCCGGATCGAAAACCACCTATGACGGAACAAACTGAACATTCGACCTTGCAGCGCAAGGCTGGCACCGGGCGGGCCCCTTCGGACGGGGCGGGCATGACGGCGGCTAAAGCGTTCCGGTTGGCTGTGTCCAAAGCCGCTGAGGTAGAGTTGGGGCTGGCTGTGCGCGCTCAAACCATCAAAGAAGAACATGTCACGCAAGCGCAAATTCTGGATATGCTGGATGGCGAGGCGCTGATGCTGATGCTGGAGGGGCCACATGACGCGCGTGGTGTCGCGGTCCTGGACATCCAGGCGGTTTCGGCGCTGATCGAGGTGCAAACATTGGGTAATGTGCTGGCCACAGAGGCCGTTGCACGCCGCCCGACCCGCATTGACAGTGCCATGTGCGAGGCGCTGGTAGACCGCGTGCTAAAGGAATTTGAAGGTCATTTGGCGGACACTTCGGCGGCGGATTGGGCGATGGGGTTTCGGTTTTTCAAACAGACGCCCAGCCTACGGTTGCTTGGGTTGGCATTGGTAGATGTGCCTTATCGGCTGTTCCATTTGCCGTTGGATTTGGCCGATGGAGCCAAGCACGGCATGTTGCAGATCGTGATGCCGGCCCAAGGGATGCGTCAACCCGATTCGGCGGGGGACGACAGCGGTTGGACACAGGCCATGAAACACGTGGTGGGCGACAGCCATGTTGGTATCACAGGCGTGCTGCACCGGTTGCAAAAAACTGTGTCTGAAGTACAAGCGATGGCGGTTGGGGACCTATTGAATGTGCCCCAATCCGCGATCACAAGCGTCACCATGGAAGGTTCGGATGGCTGCGTTGTGGGGCACGCACGGTTGGGGCAGCAAAACGGATTTCGGGCCCTGAGGGTGTCGGGGGCCGATACTGGGCTGGCAATGATGATTGATCAGTCGATGAATTTGCCAGAGCCTGGGCTGCCAGCGCCAGAGAGCTCAGCATTGGATGTGCCGAACACCCCGCCTGATATGGAAATGGCCATGCCCGCAGCAATGGACGCCTTGCCCGAAATTGGCGATGCTACAGATGCGCCAGCGCTTCCGGCGGTTGATATGGAGGGCGTGGAGCCGGCCCCTATGGGCGATCTACCGGACTTGCCAATGATGCCGATGGATGCCGCCCCAATGGAGGAGGTGGATGATCTTGAAATGGCGCCAATGGCCGCGATGCCGATGGACACCGAGATTGCGTAAATCGTCTGCATCAATCGCTTGACCTGAATCAAGGCGCGGCAGATGGCTTCGCGTCAGAATAAGTGCGCAAGAAGGAGAACAGGTATGGAAGATCTCAAAAACCGCCGCACTGCCCTTGAGGCCCGTCTGAAAGAGTTGGATGAGCGGATGCAAACCATTGACCAAGAATTGGATTCACATAACTCCAAGGACTGGGAAGATCTCGCAACCGAGCGTGAAGAGGATGAGGTGTTGGAAGGTATGGGTCTTTCTGCTCAGGCCGAAATTCGCATGATCAAAGCCGCATTGGTGCGCATGGAGGCCGGTGAATACGGCGACTGCGTTGACTGTGGTGATGACATTACCAAAGAGCGATTGGATGTTTTGCCATACACGCCGTTTTGCCGTGTCTGTGCGGCCAAGCATGGTTAACTACTAAACAAAATCACAATCAGGAGGTGGAAAATGGCGTTCGAACAATTGAAAATTGCGGTCACCATGTTGATGGATGAGATCGCCAAACGACCCGAAGATGCGCATATTTTGCAAGAGCAGCTGCGTGAAAAAATTTCTGAATTCAAAACACTTGGCTTGCCGGTGCCCGAGGACATTCAGGCGCTTGAGGATGCGTTGGAGCAAAACTCCGACGAGGGCACATCAAGTAATTCTTGACGGCAATTTTCTTACTTTACCTATAGGTCAACTTGTGTGCTATTCTGGCGCGAGCTTTGTCGGTGACCGCGTGTAGATCGTTCCCCTTTTTATTGGGGCTTAAATAGTTTTGCTAAGTTGAAGATGAACCGTTTTGCTAAATACAACGTGCATGACAATGTCGCGGTAATCACCGTAAATAATCCGCCTGTGAATGCCTTGAGCCAAGTGGTGTGCGCGCGGTTGATTGCGCGTGTTGAGCAGGCCGAATCTGACCCTGCTGTGCGTGCGGTTTTGATCCACGCGCAGGGACACACCTTTCCGGCTGGGGCCGATGTTAAGGAATTTGGTGGACCCAAACTGGCGCCGGTTTTACCGATGGTGTGCGACCGCATCGAGGCCTGCATCAAGCCTGTGATTGCGACCCTGCATGGTACGGTTTTGGGCGGCGGGTTGGAGTTGGCGTTGGCTTCTCATTACCGGATCGCGCATGTGGATACCAAAATGGGACTACCCGAAGTGAATTTAGGTTTGGTGCCAGGGGCAGGCGGCACCCTGCGCATGCCACATTTATGTGGCGTGGCTTTTGCGCTCAGCTTTATGTTGTCAGGCAAACCCATCGGTGCCTATTTCGCAAAAAAGCGCGGGTTGATTGACGATATCACCAAGGGGAACAGCCTGGCGGCGGGACTTGGCATGGCCCGCGACGTGATTTCAAGCGGCACCCATGTGCGCCGCACCCTCGCGCAAGATCAGGCGTTGCGAGACCCCATCGCGAACCTGTCCGCTATCAAGCAAGCGCGCGCGGCGGTGGTCACCAGTGTATTGATGGCCCCGGATAAGATCATTGATTGTGTCGAGGCGTCCCTGTTGCTGCCGGTCAAGGCCGCCAAATCTTTTGAGTGGACGGCCTTTGGGGACTGCTTGGCTTCGAAACAATCAGCCGCTTTGCGTCATGTTTTCATAGCGGAACGTTTGGCGGGTAAAGTGCCCGAAGTCGAACGTGGTAATCCCCGGGAAATTTCAAACGTCGGCATCATTGGCGGCGGCACCATGGGGGCAGGCATTGCGGTGTCGATGTTGGATGGAGGGTTGAACGTGATCTTGGTCGAACGCGATTCTGACAGTCTTGAGGCGGGATTGTCCCGCGTGACAGCGGTGTTTGAGCGCGCCGTTGCCCAAAAACGTCTGACACCAAAAGTGATGGAGGCACGGTTGGCGGCACTGTCCGGCAGTCTGCAAATGTCGGACCTGTCCGAGGTGGACCTTGCGGTCGAGACAGTGACCGAGGAGCGCACCATCAAGGAAGAAGTGTTCGCCCAACTGGACGCTGTTTTGAAGCAAGGCGCGATCTTGGCCGCCAATACCTCCTATCTGGACATTGATGAATTGGCGGCAACGGTGTCGCGCCCTGCGGATGTGATCGGCCTTCATTTTTTCTCACCCGCTAACATAATGAAATTGCTGGAAGTTGTAGTTGCAGACGCGACCTCGGATGATGTCGTGGCCAGCGGTTTCAAATTGGCGAAACGGTTGGGCAAGATCGGTGTGCGGGCCGGGGTGACCGACGGTTTCATCGGCAATCGCATTTTGAAAGCCTATCGTCTGGCGGCGGAATATATGGTCGAAGACGGGGCCAGCCCCTATCAGGTGGACGGTGCGATGCGGGATTTTGGCTTTGGGCTTGGCCCGTTTCAGGGCTACGATTTGGCTGGGCTTGATATCGCATGGGTACAGCGTAAACGGGTTGCCGCAAGCCGCGATCCGGCCCTGCGCTACACCAGATTTGGTGACAAAATGTGTGAGGCAGGTTGGTTTGGCCACAAGGTCGGGCGCGGCTTTTACCGCTATGTCGATGGCGCATCCAAAGGCCATGAAGACCAGACCGTTCTGGATTTGATTGCGGATGCGCGCATGAACCAAAGGATACGGCCGCGCGAATTTGATGATGATGAAATTCAGCGCCGCTGCCTGTCAGCAATGGTCAACGAGGGCGCGCGGCTTTTGGAGAGTGCCATGGCACTGCGCCCAAGTGACATTGATATGGTGATGGTTCATGGCTTTGGACTTGTGCGGTGGCGGGGGGGACCTATGCACATTGCTGATCAGATCGGGATATTGCAGATACGGAACGATTTGCAACGTTTTGACAGTGACGACACTCACATTTGGCGCCCCGCCGAAATGCTGAACAGCATGACTTTGAATGGGCAAGGGTTTGGGGTTTTGAACAGTTAACCCCCATTGAATGCGCCCCGCTGCACGTCAATGCATCGGGGCGGCTTCTCTTTTGGCGGCCATCGGCGTCCCCGCCTGTACCGCGTCCCAAACTAAGAACAATTTGATTAAAATTGGGTTTCTTTTTTGCTTAAATATCCGCGCCGCAGGCATCAAATCTCTTTTGGCGGATGATTTTACTCAAATCACCTAGCCCAGAATGATCCCGGCGACCACCATCATCAATCCAACCATCGAAAACAAAAGCGCTGCCATATTCAACACCACAACCCGTTGCAATCGGGCGCTCATTTCGGCTTCGGGCAGGTTGGCGCGTTTGGCTTTGAAGGCCAGAAAAATGCAATAAAATATGCCGAGCATACCGATCAAAGACACAGCAGCGCCTGCCCAGATAAGATATTCCATTGTCCCATTCCTTTCGTCGTTCTTTGGTCATTGCGCCTAAAGGATGTAAGCTGGGTGAGCAAGCCCTTGCGCGCATCGGCGTGGCGCTTTAGGGAAGGGGTCCAAATGGGAAAGGGCTACGGCTATGAACGAGACATCTTCTGATATGAGCTACCGCGTCAGCGCGGATGAATTGCGCGCATTTGTTGAGCGTATCGAACGGCTGGACGCCGAGAAAAAAGACCTCGCTGAGGCGCAAAAAGAGGTGATGGCCGAAGCCAAGGGCCGTGGATATGACACCAAGGTGATGCGCAAGTTGATCGCCATGCGCAAGCGTGACGAGCAGGATCTGGCCGAAGAGGAAGCGGTCCTAGATATGTACAAAGAAGCGTTGGGGATGAGCTAGGCTCACCCCGCCAAGACTTTTATCAACAGCAGCTTTGCCCACTTGGGGTTGGGCTGCAACCACAGGCATCATCGCCCTCGGCAATCTCGACGGGCGCAGTGTCAAGCGTCTCGGCTTTTTGATCAAACGAAAAATCGAGTTTCTCGGCGGCTTCGTCACGGATGTGGCGGGCGATTTCAATCACGGATGCAATCTGATTTTCCGGCACGCCGTAACCGCGCAACCGTTCCAGTTGGCATTGGCCCATGGCGGGGTGATTGGCCGCGATGCCCGAGGCCAGCGACACCATTGCAACGATGGAGGAATGCAGTTCAGGTTGGGTGCTCATGATTTGATCCAGTCTTCTATGGATTTCGGAGTGGGGATGGAGCCCGAGTGCACAACGGCTTCGTTCAACACGACGCCCGGTGTCGACATTACGCCGTAGCCCATGATCGCCCCCATATCGGTGACTTTTTCAATTTCGATGTCTATACCCAAATCCGCGGCTTTGGCCGAAATCAAGTCGGCCGTGGTGGCGCATTTCTTGCAACCAGAGCCAAGAACTTTGAAGTTTTTCATGTAATTTCCTTAGGTTAGGAGGGCGTTGAATAGATATCCAACGGTGATGAAGGCGACAAACAGGATGCCGATGAACGTGGCGATCAGCTGTGGTTTCAGGACTTTGCGCAGGATAATCATTTCAGGCAGCGATATGGCGGCGACCGACATCATCAGGGCCAAAACGGTGCCAATCGGCACACCTTTGGACAACAAGGCTTCGACAATCGGGATTACACCTGTGGCGTTTGAATAGAGCGGGATGCCGACCAATACGGCGGAAGGTACAGCCAACAGATTGTCAGCCGAGGCGTATTTCAAGAAAAACTCTTGTGGCACAAACCCGTGTAACGCCGCGCCAATGCCAACACCGATCAGCACATAAATCCAGATGCGCCCGAAGATTTCTTTGACCTGACCCCATGCGTAATCCACCCGCTGCTTTAGCGTGGTGGCGCCTTGTTGCAGCACGGTCTCACCCATACGGATTTTCCAGACGTATTCTTCGACCCATTTTTCCAGCTTGAAAAATTCGATCGCCAACCCGCCTAGAATGCCAACGGTCAACCCCGCCACCACATAAAGCACGGCGATTTTCCAGCCAACGGCCGCGGCCAGAACCACGACGGCGACCTCATTGATCATGGGGGAGGCAATCAAAAACGCCATAGTGACGCCCAACGGAATGCCCGCCTCAAGGAACCCGATGAACAGGGGCACCGAAGAGCAAGAGCAAAATGGCGTGACCGCACCCAAACCCACGGCCATAGGATAGGACACAGCGCGGGACCGCCCCGCCACCACTTTGCGCACCCGTTCAGGGGTGAGCATGGAGCGAAACAATCCGATGGCGAAAATCACCAGCACCAGCAGGAAAAAGATTTTGGTCACATCCTCAACGAAGAAATGCACGGCCTCGGCCAAATGAGTTTTGGGGGTCAATCCCAAGACGCTGTAGGTGGACCAATCCGCAAGTTTTGTGAAGATTTCGAACATGGGTGCCTCTGATAAGTTAGGCGGCGTTGCAGCGCAGCGGGCGGTTTTTCATCGCCGCAAGGCGATCGGCGTCTTGTTTCAATACAGGCTCGTCTTTGATGCCCAACAAGGCCCAAGCCATCACCTGTTGTTGCCAATCGGGCAGGTTGGGGGTGATGTGGTAAAATACCCATTGGGCGTCGCGTCGCGAAGTTAACAGGCCCGAATCCCGCAAAGCTGCCAGGTGGCGCGAGATTTTTGGTTGGGACAGATCAAGGGCCGCCACAAGCTCGCAAACGCAGAGTTCTTGGGTGTCTTGCATCAGTGATAAGGCCCGTAAACGGGTCTGGTCGCCAAGCATTTGAAAGATTTCAACTTGTTTCATATCGCATCATATACGCTCAGTCGTATATGCGGTCAAGTGTATATACGTTTTGGTGTATGTGGGTGTTAGGGGGTGATGAAGTTCACCCCTGCAATGCGGCCAATCTGGTCAAGATCCTCTTCGTAACGCAGGGTCAGGTCATCGACCAGCTGTTGGGTCCAGCCCGGGGCATCCATTTCGTCCTCGAGCGCATCTTCGATTGCGAATTTATCCAAAAAGGCGGTGATGATCCGGCTGTGTTGGCTGTCAGACGCGGGCGGGTGGGTCTGCAAATAGTTGTTGTAGCGCTGTAACCCATCGGCGGTCATGATCTCTGCCAGCAAATCGGCTTCGCCGTCAAAGGGCGCGTCAGGGGTGTAGCCGCTAAGCTCGCGCATTAGACGTGGCCAAATCATCGGCGTGTCCTCGTTGCACCAAACGGTGAGCTTGGCGTCTGGCACCGAGGCGCGGATGGTGTGGATCAGGTTGGACCATTGCATGTCATGGGGCGAAGCGCCGCGCATGAACTGATCAAAGCTGATGTCTTTGGTGCGGGCAAAAACGGCCGGAATAAAAGTGGCTGGATTGCGCATGGCCAGATGAAATTCGATCTGGGCGCTGGGAAACAGGCTGGCAAGGGCGGGGGTGCGGCTCATGGCATTGCCATAGAGGTTTTGATTGACAAAGACCCAGGCCGAGAAGGTGATGAAGTCCTCGGCAGAGAGGATCAGGCGTTGAACGTGGGCGGCGTCGGAGATGGTTTTGAGCAAGGTGGTTTGGACGTTTGCGGCAGGCTGTTCACCATCCAGTGACTTTAGGGTTTGGCGGATCAGCTTGCGGTATTTGCTGGGGCCTGGCACCTCAACCCCGTGTTGTTGCAGGGTGCTGCGGTTTTTCAACAGCGATTTCAGCAGCCGGTCTTCGTCTGTGCAATGGGCACCAAGGTGGTAAACAACCTGCATTAAACCTGTCTCGATTTTACTATTTGCTGAGGTCAATATACGGGGATTTCTGGACAGTGAAACATGTTTCGGTTAGGTCGTGGGAATGACTGACCGAAATACTCAAGCACCTGCCTTGCACAAAATCGCCAAACGCCGCGGATTTTCGCCTGATCTATGGTCAGCGGGGGCGTTGCTGATAGCATTTCTGGTTGTGTTGCCAATTGTTTCGGTGATTTGGATTGCATTTCACCCCAGCGAGAATATCTGGCCACATTTGATGGCCACGACACTGCCACGCTATTTAGCGAACTCTTTTGTGATGATGTTGTCAGTTGGTGTTTTATCGGCTCTGATCGGGGTTGGGGCGGCGTGGCTGGTGGCGATGTATCGCTTTGCCGGGGTGCGTTGGTTGGAGTGGCTGTTACTGTTCCCGTTGGCGATTCCTGCCTATGTCGGGGCCTATGCGCTGGTCGATTTTCTAGAATATGCGGGGCCGGTGCAAACCTGGATGCGCGATCTGTTTGGTTGGTCCACGTCGCGTGATTATTGGTTCCCGCAGATCCGGTCACGCGGCGCGGCGGTCTTGGTGATGTCGCTGTCATTGTACCCCTATGTTTACCTGCTGACGCGCAGTGCCTTTCGCGAGCAATCGGGCAACACTTATGATGTGGCGCGGGCTTTGGGCGCTGGCCCGGTTGAGCGATTTTATCGGGTTGGACTGCCATTGGTGCGTCCTGCCATCGCGGCTGGTATGGCGATTGTAATGATGGAAACGGTCAGTGATTTCGGCACGGTCGAGTTTTTTGCGGTGCAGACCCTAACGACGGGCATTTTCACGGTATGGCTGGAGGCGAACAACGCGGGCGGGGCTGCGCAAATCGCCGGCGTTGTGCTATTGTTGGTGCTGTTGTTGGTAGGGCTAGAGAAAACCAGCCGCCGCAATCAGCGATTTCATGAGGGCGCGCGCCACACTCAGCCGATAGATCGTATTTTGTTATCTGGCCCGCGCGGCTGGCTGGCAACGCTGTTTTGTTTACTGCCTGTATTGGGCGGCTTTGTTTTGCCAACCTCTGTGATGTTGTCGCATGCGCTGGAAAACACCGAGTATTGGGCTAACCCGAATTTGGGCCGTGCCTTGCTGAATTCGGTCACTGTCGGTGGCGGGGCAGCGGTGCTTACGGTTCTTGCAGCGGTGTTTTTGGTCTACGGTGTTCGCCTGACCGGGCGACGTATTCCGCGCTTAACAATGCCGCTGACAACGGTTGGATATGCCGCGCCAGGGGCCGTGCTTGCTGTTGGTATCTTGATCCCGATGGCGGCCATGGATCATGCGTTGGCGGATTTTACCGAGTGGGCGACGGGGGCCGATATTGGCTTGTTGATGACGGGTTCGGGGTTTGCCATTGTGTTTGCCTATTGTGTACGGTTTTTTGCCATTGCGCAGGGGGCAGCGGACGGTGCGATGGGGCGGATATCGCCCAGCTTGCCAATGGCCGCGCGCTCCTTGGGGCGCACGGCGGGTGGCACTTTACGCACGGTCTACGCGCCTTTGATCCGTGGGTCGTTGCTGACGGCGTTGTTGTTGGTGTTCGTGGACTGCGTAAAGGAGTTGCCAGCCACGTTGTTGTTGCGCCCATTCAACTACAACACCCTGTCAACTTTGGTTTACGAGCAAGCGTCACTGGAAAATATTGGCGAGGCCTCACCCGCAGCGTTATTGGTCATCGGCGTCGGGATGTTGGCGGTTTTACTGTTGGCAAGAAGCAACAGGTTGAGCCGCTGAGTGTTTTGGTGAAAATGTTTGCATTCAGGGCTTGCGCGATGTTTGGCAAGCGGCTAAATCACCCCAAGTGCCCCTATAGCTCAGCTGGTAGAGCAATTGATTTGTAATCAATAGGTCCGCGGTTCGAGTCCGTGTGGGGGCACCATTTCACCATCCGATAATATCCCAAGACATCCAAAAACTTCTTTGTTATAAGGGTTTTGCGGCGTCCCTTTGTCCGATGGCATTTTATGTTGTCCGATACGATGCCCCCAGATTGGGGGGCTTTTTGGGGGCTTCGCGTTGAATGTAGAAATGTGAGGCCCCCAATGCCTTTGAGTGACGCAAAGATTCGCAGTCTCAAACCAAAAGACAAATCTTTCAAAGTTTCCGACTTTGAGGGCCTCTATGTTTTGGTCAAACCCAACGGCTCTAAGCTGTGGCAATTTAAGTATCGTTTGCATGGCAAAGAGAGAAAACTTTCGATTGGGGCTTATCCTGATATCAGCTTGCTGCAGGCGCGCAAAATAAAGTCAGTGGCTCGCGCACAAATCGCCGTGGGCATTGATCCAAGCGAAGCCAAGCAAGAGGCAAAGCTGCGTTCTCGCGAAGCCCACGGCAACACGTTTGAAAAAATAGGCGCGGATTTTCTTTCCAAACAACGGATCGAAGGCAAGTCGCCCGCAACTTTATCAAAAACCGAATATCACCTGAAATTGGCGAACAAAGATTTTGGCCGCAAACCAATCACCGAAATCACCCCGCAGATTATTTTGAAGTGCCTGCGCAAAGTCGAGGCCAAGGGCAATTATGAAACCGCCCACCGCCTGCGTGCGCGGATTGGCTCAGTGTTTCGCTATGCTGTGGCCAGCGGGCTTGCTGAGAATGACCCGACCTATGCGCTTAAGGATGCCCTTATTCGGCCAACCCGCGTGCATCGTGCGGCGATCATTGATCCCAAAGCCTTTGGTGGCCTGCTCACTGCAATTGAAGGATTTGAAGGGCAGGCGACAACGCGCATTGCATTAAAACTGTTGGCAATCCTTGCGCAAAGGCCAGGTGAATTGCGTTGTGCAGAGTGGTCCGAGTTTGATTTTATTGAGGGCGTTTGGTCGCTACCCGCTGCAAAAATGAAAATGCGCAAAGATCACAACGTGCCTTTACCAAAGCAAGCGTTGGACCTTTTGAACGAATTGCGCATGATCTCAGGTAATGGCGTCTATTTGTTCCCCTCTTTGCGGTCTTGGCAACGGCCAATGTCGGAGAATACTTTGAATGCTGCTTTGCGTCGCATGGGTTATTCAGGCGAAGAAATGACCGCGCATGGTTTCCGCGCGACGTTCTCAACCTTGGCCAATGAAAGCGGCCTTTGGAACCCCGATGCGATTGAGGCCGCTTTGGCGCATGTTGAGCGCAACGAGGTTCGAAAGGCATATAATCGCGGGCTGTATTGGGATGAGCGGGTAAAGCTTGCGTATTGGTGGGCTGGATATTTGGATCAGATGCGGGCAGGGTGATCGGGATTTACTAGACCGAGATTATCCATTTATGTCCGATGTTAAAACCGAAGAGCTTATAAAAAGGGCCGTCGAACGGCATTTCGCAGAGTGGGCCTATCTTCCATATAGTGGTTGCCTATTGAAGCTGGGAGACAAATTCGAATCTCAAGTTGATAACCTAGTGCAAGTACGGGATCATCAAGTCGAGAAATTCGAGGCTTACGTTTCGGGTCTTTCCAGTGATGAATTGCAGCTTGCCGCAGGTGGACTTGATATTGAGGTCGACGGTTTCGGCCTACGTGAAAACGAACTTTCTGAACTTCGTAAGTCAGCATTTGCAGCAATGTCCGAACGCACGAGAGGAAAACTCATTGCGATGGGCGTCTACCCGGATGAGCTTGCTGACTATAAGCATTGGGCTTTGCGAGATAGGTTTTCCAATGAAGAATTTGTGTGGCTCTCTATAGGTTTGGAGCCTGTTGCCTCTCTCAGTGACTATTTCGGAACCAGATCGGCAAACGCAAGGCAAAGCGATATTGGGGTCGAGGCCAACCGTCGAAAGCAGGTTTTTGATCGTTCACGGGATTTCGACACACTTCAAAAGTCCGTTGCAATTGACGTCGCTCGTGATTGGTTTGCAAAGGTTGATTTGGCGACACCTGATGGGTTTGCGCAAATGCTCGAAACAGGGTGGAATCGCTTGAAGGGTCAAATTGAAGACCAGCCTGAAAAATCAGCGCCCAATACGGTTGAAAAATCACTTGACCCACGCGAAATACGCTCGATGGCTAGGCTCATTACTGCAATCGCAATAGAAGAATATGGATATGACCCAAAGGCAAAGCGTGGCCCAATCCCAAAAGAAATTGAGGGTATTTGCGCATTACATGGGCTTGGAGTGTCTTCTGATACAATTCGGCGGTATCTAAAAATTGGCAGTGACGTGGCAACCAAAGCGGCCAAAGACTAATCCTTTAAGGAATAGATTCCCAAACCATAACGATACTAAATAGTTAAACTGTTCTGTTTGCCCTTTTGACTATTCAACCACTTAAGGCTTGGACCCTGTCAGCCTTGTCTCATCAACAAATGATGAGGCTACACAATGTCAGACGATCTCGAATTCCCCCGCACAGGATTTGTGCGACTTTCCCAAATACTTGCCCCCGTTGGCCCGATCCCCGTTTCCAAATCCACATGGTGGCAGGGCGTCAAAGATGGGCTTTTCCCTCAACCGCAAAAGCTAGGCCCTCGCACAACCGTTTGGAAGGTCTGCGATATCCGCGCTTTGTTTGAGGGGGAAGCCGATGAATAGGCGTGCAAACCCAATGGCTGTAAAAGCTGCGTTAACTTACGAAATTGCAGAGGCGGCTGTGGTGCTTGGTAAATCACCCGCAACTATTCGCAATTGGATAAAAGACGGCCTGCCTGTCATGGCGTCGCGCAAACCCTACCTGATCTCAGGTGCGGCAATCCGCAGCTATCTGCGAGACAAATATCAAAGGTCCAAATCGCCATTGGAACATGATGAGCTGTTTTGTCTGTCATGCAGGGCAGGGCGCAAGCCAAAAGACATGGTTGTAGAGGCATTTGCAAACACTCCCAAAACAACACGTTTGATGGGCGTTTGCGAGCGTTGCGGGGCCTGTGCGAGCCGGATGGTTTCCAATTCAAAGCTACAAGCATTTGCCCGAACCTTTCGGATCAAAGCGGGCGGTAACAGCGATGCCTAATAGATACCACCGCCCACCACCTAAATTAACACTTACAAAGGAGCACCAACCAATGCGTAAAAACAACGAAGAGAATGAACGGATCAAACGCCGTTATCTGCAATATCTCAAGGCTGCAAAGCGCAAAGACGCCAGCACCGTTTTAAAGGCCGCTGAGGGCATTCTGAGGTTCGAAGCAAGCATCGGTTACGCGAGCTTCAAACGCTTTCGTATAGAACAGGCGATCAAGTTTCAGGACCGTCTGAACGTCGAGGTCAGCAAGGTAACAGGCAAGCCCCTGTCGAAATCAACAATTCGCAGTATCCTTGCGGCCAACAAGGGGTTCATTTTTTGGCTCGCAGATCAAAGCGGCTATAAAAGCCGCATCCGTCATTCAGATGCGGATTACTTCAATATGGACGCCAAGGGGGCGCGTGTCGCCAGTGCAACCCGTGAAGCGCCGTACCCATCAATGGAAATGGCGCGCCACGCGTTTTCCTATTTGCCAGAAATAACCGAGATAGAGCGTCGCAACAAAGCTTTGTTTGCATTCTTTATGCTGACAGGCGCAAGGGATGGCGCAGTGGCGTCATTGCGGCTGAAACATATCAACATGATCGACGGATGCGTTTATCAGGATGCGCGTGAAGTGAAGACGAAGAACTCCAAAACCTTCACCAGCTATTTCCTACCCGTTGATCCCGAATACCTGGCCTGTTTCGCGGCTTGGGTGACGCACCTGAAAACAGTGGCGCTGTTTGGGCCTGATGATCCGTTGTTCCCGCCTGCAAAGGTCAAGCCCATAGATGGAGCATTCCAAGTTGTTGGTCTAAATCGCGAGATTTACAAAAATGCCAACACAATTCGGGCGGCGATCAAAGACGCCTTCCTTCGCGCAGATCTGCCGCCCTTTACCCCACACGCGTTTCGGAAAACGCTCGTTAAATGGGCGGATAGCGCTTACCCATCGCGCGAAGCCTTCAAAGCATTTTCGCAGAACGTCGGTCATTCCAGTGTCATTACGTCTATCAGTGCTTATTGTCCGGTTTCCATCGAACGCCAAGCGGAACTGATTATGAAAAAGAAGGTGGAATAGCCCCTTCAAAGCTGGGCTGGTGCGGTGTCTACTTCTGCGTCTCACATTTGCGCGCTTCCAGCCTTCGCGTGATCATACAAAAGCTGAGTTCCTTCACGGGTCAACCGTTTCGAGGCAAAATGGGTTTTCCTTCCAAAGGCGATAGAAAGTATAGGCAGGAATGCCGGCCAGCATGATGGCGGTGATGAAGACTGCCAGCTTGATCATCAGCGACAGGATCAAAGCGCTACAGACGAATACACTATTGCCATTCGACATCTAGAACACCACTGTTTTCGAATTACCATTAGGGGGCGCCATTTGTGTTTAATCCAATTCGGGACGGCTATTAGGATAGGTCAAGATGCTGCTTCTGGGCTTATGCACCCGCTGACCTGAGCCCCTAAAACTCC
>DEIK01000117.1:37456-47060 GCA_002352425.1 Rhodobacteraceae bacterium UBA2776 | reverse complement strand
CAAGGGCGGCGGATGCGCAAGGGTGCCCATTATGGGGTTGTTACACCAAAGGCAACCATTAGTCATGTTTTGTGGGAAATAAGGGTGGTACCAGCGACCCGAATTGAACGGGTGACCTCTTGATCCACAATCAAGCGCTCTAACCAACTGAGCTACGCCGGCACACAGGTGCCCAATTAGCGGCCCATTCGGATCAATGCAAGGGCCAGATGCATCATTTTTGTCAAAGATTGATTTGCCAGGCTTGTTCAATCAAATCCTGCCCGAAACTGCGCACGGGTGTGGCGCTGAGCATGGTAAAGCCGTTTTTACGATAGAGTGCGCAGGCGGCCTCGTGGCTTTCGTGGGTCCAAAGCACCATGCGTTGATAGCCCACATCACGAGCAAACTGGACGCAAGTTTCTAACATGCGCTGGCCCAACCCCAAGCCACGGGCCTCGGGTTCCAGATGGAAAAGGCGCAGTTTTGCGGTTTGTGCGTCAACCCGCACACAGAAAATACTGCCCAAAATCTGCTCGCCACGGGCCGCGACCCAAGCGCGTTCAACCTTTGGGTCGCGGTCACGCCAGAAATCCAGCAAGATATCGGCCACCAGCAGCTCAAAACTTTGGTCGAACCCGCATTCCTGCGCATAAAGAACGCCGTGGCGGGACGCGAGATGCCCCAAGTCGCCAATCTGGATGTCACGCAGTTGCACGTCTTGGGGCGCCAAGGTTTCAGGCGAAAGGCACTGCTGAATGGTGTCCATCGCCTCAAACAGTTTTTTGCGCTCCAACGGGTTAAGTGTCGCCAATCGCTCGGACGCGCCCTTTCGCGAACGCGCGATCAGTTCCGCCATCAGCGCCGCGCCTGCCATTGTCAGCGTCAAGTCGCTGCGCCGCCTATCTTCTTTCGACGGATGGCGCGCCATCAACCCCTGCTTAATGAACCCCGCCAAAACACGACTCAGATAGCCCTCATCCAGTGACAGGTGTTGGGCAATCTGGCGGGCGTTTCGCTTGCCGTCATAGATTTCATACAGAATGCGCCCCTGCGACAGGCTCATGCCGCTGTCCAAATAGCTGCGATCCAACAGGCCGATTTGGCGGGTGTAAAAGCGGTTAAAGGCGCGTAGGGCGTCTGCGGATTGATGCATGAAGGCTCCTTGATACGCCGATCTTGTGGAAATTACTTGCCTAAGTCAAGCAATCATCCCCTTGCAGTGCCGCCCGCCCCGCTGTAGCAAACCCGCGACCAACCGGAGAGTACACATGGGCATTAATTCTGAGAGCGACGTCGCCGCAAACATCCAAATCGGCCCCACCACCGAGGGCATGGTGCGCATTTATATTGAAGGCGAAGGCATCGATCTGCCGATGGATTTCTCTCCCGAAGAAGCCCATGAAATTGCAGAAGAGCTGATGGCTGCCGCCAAAACCATCACGGCCGGAAAATAACGCCCACATCCGGATCGCGCAGCCGATGCAAACGATCTGCCGCGTGACGGGCGAATTTACGGGTTAAGGCACCACGGCGGGCGCCGGCAAGTTTGGCCACCTGCCCCATGCGAATGACTTCGCCATCAAACCCGTCCGCAATGATCAGCCCGCTGTCTGGTGGCAGCAAATCCGTGTCAAAATCCGCGTCTACGGCCCAGAAATACCGATCACACCACTCCAGATAGCCCTGCCATTTCTGATCGGTCTGAAAATCGACACGGGATGATTTGCACTCCACCACCCAGATTTCGCCCTTTGGTCCCAGCGCCATAACGTCGACCCGCAAGCCACGGGTCGGCACCAGTTCCTCGACACAAGCGAACCCAAGGTCGCGCAAATGACGGCAGGTGCCGCGGGCCAGCAATTGGCCGGGTTTTAGATTTGAACTCATATCGCATCATGAACATATAGTGAACAAAATGCAAGGGTTGACATGATACCTTTTGGTATCCTATTTATGTGATACCATTTAGTTTCATGTGGAGACCACTTTGCACGCCCTACCCCAAGATAGCTTTCGCGCTTTGGCCGACCCGACCCGCCGCGCCATCCTGCAAATGTTACGCGACCAAGACATGAGCATCGCGCAGGTGTCCGACCATTTCGACATGACGCGGGCGGCGGTGAAAAAGCACCTGACCGTGCTGTCCGACGGGGGGCTGATAAAAGTCCACAGCGTGGGGCGCACACGCATCAACAAAATTAACCCACAGGGGCTGGCGCCCGTTCTGGATTGGCTCAGCTTCTTTGATGTCTTTTGGGATGAGCGCCTGAATGCCCTGAAATCTGCCATCGAAAAGGACGCGAACAATGACTGATAACATACTTCGGAAATCAATCTACCTTAAGGCCAGCAAAGAACAGGTCTGGGCCTATCTGACCGACCCAGACAAATTGGCGATCTGGTTTCACAAACCCAAGTCCGCACTGATCGACGGCGCAGACTATGCCATGTATGGCAGCGAAAGCGGTGACAAGTTGATGTGGGGGAAGGTGTTGAAATCCGAGCCGTTTGATGCGCTGGAATATACGTTCACTATCGGACCGATGGGCGACGCCACCAGCACGGTGAAATGGGCGCTGGACGAGGTTGCGGGTGGCACGCGCCTGTCGCTGGAACACAGCGGCTTGCCCAGCGCGGCCGAGGCCTTTGGCCTAACGTTGGCGCTGGATAAAGGCTGGGAAGATCACATGGCCCGGATGCGAGCTGACATTCACAACGAGGCCAGCGAACAGGACTGCGCATAGTGGATTACACAGCAACCATCGAAACAACCGCCAGTACCGTGAAGGCGGTGCAGGCCATTGTTGATGAAATGCACATTTGGTGGAGCCAACGGGTTGATAAAACCGACCAACAAGCCACCATCCAGTTTGGCAACAGTCATGTGACCTTTGCCTTTGATCGCCCCGCTTCCGGCGATCAATTCTCATGGACCTGCACCGACGCCCATATGATCATCGAAGATGTGGGCGATTATGGCGAATGGCGTGGCACCAAACTGTTGTGGGGCGTTACACCAGCCGCAACAGGCTGCCGTGTCAGCCTGACCCACCAAGGGCTAAGCCCCGCATTGGAATGTCACCGCGTTTGTGTGGCGGGTTGGGGGCGCTATTTTGAGGGCAGCTTGAAGGCGCACTTAGATGGCGGCACGCCGACACCTGAAACCAACTGAATTACACGTTTCACCGTGCGCCCCTTGTCGGGCCTGCCCTCACACCCTATGTTGATCACTGGCGGGTTCTGCCTTTCTCGTAAACATGAGGTTCAATTCCGGTGGCCTTACTCAACCGAAAGGGAGCTGGCTCTGTTTGGACCCTGGTCCACTTACCTGGCACCCACCTGTACATACAGGTTCTCGGGAATTTACGCACCTCTACGGCTCGTGTGGGCCCGCCACTTTGATTTTCGAAACACCCCGTCCCTGTTTTGTGCTCGTGTCCGATCAGGCAGCCACCTGCTTGGCCCTCTACGCTTTTAAAACACCCTTAAACCGCTTTCGCACACTTCGCCCCCAGTTTTGACCGTCAACACAACTGGGGTTTCGATTCATTTTCGAAGCGCGTGGTTTAGGTAAACTTTATAGCATATAATGTGGCCAATTGGCCGCGCCCTAGCATCAACACTAGACATGGTTGTAAAAAGGCTTCACCCTCCCCCTTAAGGTGTGAGAAACCACCACGTAAACCACCACGTCGAGCAAACAAAAATGAGAAGGCAAAACATGTCACAGGAAATGAACCGAGTCCTCGTTGGAACGCCCCCCCCTCCGCCAACCCCAGTTGCCAGCGCAATTGTTGAGGTCGCAAAGGCGCATGGCATCAGTCCGATTAAACAATTCAGCGAAATTGCCTCACTTTTTTTTGGCGCGCCAAAACTAGGCTCGAATGAATATTACGCGGCAGGCCTTTTCCGCACCGACCTAACGAAAGCGCAAAAGAAACAATTCGTTGGAGTGAAAAGCAATCTGATGCTGAACCAACGGCTTTCGCCCAGTAATATCGCGAGCATCAGTGATTTTCTAGACAACAAGGTGCTCTATACGTCCCTGCTGGAGCATTTAGGGCTTTCAACCACCACTCTTCAGGCCGTCGTTTCAAACTCGCACGGGTTTGGTGAGCTAACGACATTACGCAGCACCGAGGCGATTGAGGCGTTTTTGCTGAACGAAGCAAAATTCCCCGTGTTTGGCAAACCTATTGAAGGCACCAAAAGCATCGGAACAGCACTGTTCGCCTCCCTTGATCGCAAGACCCAAATCATCACTTTGGGCAATGGCGACACAACGACTGTATCTGAACTTGCCCGTGAGATTTTTGAGGATTTCGCAGATGGTTTTGTTTTCCAAAATGCCGTCACCCAGCATAAGGATGTCAATGCAGTTATCGGCTCAGCTATCGGCACGGTTCGCTTTGTCACCTTGATGCAGGACGGTGCGCCGCAGGTGCTTTATGCCGTGTGGAAAATCCCGGCCCCCGACGCCATGTCTGACAATTTTTGGCAAAAAGGCAGCTTGATTGCCGAGGTTGAGGTCAGCACGGGGCAAATCAAACAAGCACGTCGCGGCACGGGCATGGAGGCTGAGCAAATCGAGACCCACCCGGTTAGCGACGTCAAACTGGCTGAATTCACCTTACCGCATTGGGATAGCGCTCTAACGCTCGTTCAAAAATGCCACGGCCTAACACCGGAAAACGGCATCCTTGGCTGGGACATCGCGATTGCGCCGGACGGGCCTTTGGTCATCGAATGCAACACCAGCCCCTTCCACACGCTTTATCAAGTGGCGACAGGGCGCGGCATATTAAACGATGATTTTTCGCCAAAATTTGCCAAAGTGTTTGCCCGTAACGAGGCCATTACAAACCAGCAAAAAGCGGCGGCCAAATCACAAAAACGCTAGGCCACGCTTAACGGCGCTTGTGTGCTGCTTCCTCAACAGGAATGGCAATCGGCTGATAGTCCACGACCAAAGGCGAGCGCGTGCCGCCTGTGGGCGTGTCATCTTGATCCATGCGCATGATCGCGATGGCGAATTGCACACCCGCGAACACGATGCCGTTGAACATAAACAACATGACGGCGGCCACCCACCCCATGCTGGAGCTGTTCACCAGATGCCACAGATTGGCGACGTTGAAATACATCAAGGCGCTGACGAATATGCCGGACAAAAGGAAACCGAACAGGACATTGCGGATATAGAGGCTGATAAGTTTCGGCATGATTTTCACATCCATTTGTTACACGCTCAAAGTTTAGCCTTTTTCATACCAATGGCAAGACGCGACATGTCGCAGGGGTAAATGGTTGACAACAAAACCCAACCACGCGACGTTTCCTCACCAATCTATTGAAAAAGAGAGCATTCATGAAACACACGTCGAAATTCACCGCCCTATTGATTGCCGCCACATTGGTCGCTGGCCCTGCCTTTTCAGAGAGCTTTAAGCGCATCCGCAAAGAAGCCGACTATCGCGCCATGGTGGTGGATCGGACAATCACAGCTGGAAGCGGCAGTTTTATCGTCCACAGTAATGGCACTATTTCGGGGCAAATCCCGTCGGGAGCTTTGAGCGGAAAATGGCAATGGAACCAGAAATTCTTTTGCAGAACGATCGCTGTCGCGGGTAAAACTGCTGGCACAGGCTGTACCGTGATTAAAGTCTCGAAAGACGGTAAAACCCTTGTGGTGATAGGCGACAAGGGCAAGGCCGAGCCTAAAACCTATACAATCAACTAACCCATTCAGGACTCGCTGGGCGCATCTGGAAAGATGCGCCTAAAACGCTTCGGGTTTGGCCTCGCGGGCCATGTGGTCCAGCACCGCGTTCACGAATTTTGGCTCGCGCCCTTCGGGAAAGAACGCTTTGGCGACGTCAACATATTCGTTGATCACCACCTTGGGCGGCGTGTCGCTGTGGGTCAATTCGGCCCCGGCGGCGCGAAACAGGGCGCGCAGGGTTGGATCAATACGTTTGAGCGGCCATTTGGCGACCAAGGCACGGTCCGTCATCTGGTCAATCGGCGCTTGATGCTCGACCGCGTTTTCCAGCAAAGCACGGAACAAATCGACATTGCCCTCGGCCATCTCGTCACCCTCATAGACTGCACCAAAACGGTGGTCTTCGAACTGGGTGCGCACATTGTCGATGGTGTGGGCGGAGTGTTCCATTTGAAACAAGGCCTGCACCGCAAAAAGGCGGGCGGCTGATTTCATTTGGCGTTTGTCTTTGGTCATGCTGTATCTGGTCCGTTTTCAGTGCTGTCAGCCATCAAGAAGTCGCCGGATGCGGGCTTGAAGCCAATACCTTTGGTTTCACGGCCCCATTTGCGCGACAACGCCACCAGATGCAAGGCCGCATTCGCCGCCGCCCCGCCATAATTATGATCTTTGACACCGGCACGCTGCATGGCCTGTTTCAGGTTGCGCACTGTCAGGATGCCGTTGCCAATGCAAACCCCGTTCAGCCCCATCTGGCTGAGCGCGCGGTAACTGGTGGTGCTGACGGCCTTATGGTTGCGGGTTTGGCCACGGGCAATACAACCCAACGCGACATAGCCGTCAAAATTGCTCATCCGCTCGGCAATCGCGATGGCGGTCGGAATTTCCAAAGCCCCCGGCACCTCGATTTCATCGAATTGCACATCCGTGGCTTTCAGCACGGCCCTTGCCCCCTTCAATAACTCATCAGTGATGTCTTTGTGATAAGGCGCAGTGATCAGCAGCAATTTGACAGGCTTATCAAAGCTGGGGGCTGGCAAAATGTTGATGGGGGTGTCGGCAGCCATTGCGGCGTCTCCTTTTTGGGTATCTTTGCTATAAAACTGGGGGTGTTGCAGCCAATTATCAACCCGAGAGGGCGCCAAAATAACTTTGGGCACTGACATATCCGGCCAACCGTCCTGCCGCGCACCATTCGCGCTCTAGTGCTGTGTCGCCGATCGCCACCACTGTGTCTGCGGGCAGTTTGGCCGGGTCTAGTGCGGTCAGGATGAGGCTGCGGGTTTGCCCCCAAGTGTGGGTCATATCAGGGGCGCGGATCACTGCGTTCAATTCAATACCATCCTTTGTGGCCACAGAGGTCATGTCGTCCGGCGTCAGCGGCGCGTTCACAGCGACCAAACGTCCCGTGCGTTGCAATGCGCTTAGTTTCGCCACCCGATCAGCTGGCAAACGGCCGTTCTTTTTCAGCAATCGCAATGCGTTTGATGAAAACAAAAACGCCACAACATCATGGCCCGAGGTGGCGCGGATCGAGGCGTAGGATTTGTAATCCAGTCCCAGTTCCCGCGCCCGTTTCACCCGCCGCCGGATCACTTCGATGGGCAGCTTGGGCAGCAATTCTGCTCTCGCCTTATTCCAACACAGTTTGCGAAACCGCACACCGGTGGCCATGCTGGGTCCATTATTATGGCCTGCTTTGCTGTCATCAATGTTCATAACCATGCTCCTTAAGCCCCTAGATCCTAATTCCTTGTCCTTTTCCACACAAGGACACACCCAATTTTAACAATACTACGGCAATCCTGCCCTTACGTCATAATTTCGCCCAATCTAGCTGTGATTGGTACATTAACCACGTGACATTGATGATACTATGATTCAAACAGTCCACATCTGGGGACAGGTATAAAGTAGGGTGTAATGGGTTACGAAGCGGGCTCAAACCGTCGATTTTTGTTTCTTCAAGGGCCGCATGGTCCCTTCTTCAACCGGCTTGGCAAAATGTTGCGCACCGCCGGGGCACAAGTGTGGCGCGTGGGATTTAACGCAGGTGACCGCGCCTTTTGGTTCAATTCCGCCAGTTACATTTCCTTTGAGGATCCCCAAGAAAGCTGGCCAAATCGTTTTGACGCGATTGTGGCCGAGAAATCCATCACCGATCTGGTGCTTTATGGCGACACGCGCTTCATCCACGCCGAGGCGGTGAAACGCGCCAAAGCCGCTGGCATCACGGTTCACGTGTTTGAAGAAGGCTACTTGCGTCCCTATTGGGTCACCTATGAGCGCGACGGCAGCAATGGCCATTCCCGTCTGATGAACATGGATGTGAGTTCCATGCGCAAAACGCTGGCCAACACCGAATTGATCACACCCGAGGCGCCCAGTCATTGGGGCGACATGCGCCATCACGTGTTTTACGGCGCGCTTTATCATTGGTTTGTGATGTTCCGAAACCGCGCCTATCGCAATTTCAAAGCGCACCGTGAACTGGGTGTTGTGGCTGAATTCAAACTCTATTTGCGTCGCCTGTTGATGATGCCAATCCATTGGGCCAGTCGGGTGTTTTCAACCATTCGGATCAAACGCGGCGGCTATCCCTATCATCTGGCGCTGTTACAGCTGGAACATGACAGCAGTTTTCAAACCCACAGTCCGTTCACCAAAATGTCCGATTTTATAGATACGGTGATCGAGGGGTTCGCCAAAGGCGCGCCGGTGCATCATCACCTTGTTTTCAAGGCGCACCCACTGGAAACGGGCCGCGCAGGCTTGCGAAAAATCGTGGCCAAAATTGCCCGCGAATACGGGGTTGAAAAAAGGGTGCACTACGTGCGTGGCGGCAAGTTGGCGCAATTGCTGGATCACACCCGCAGTGCGGTGACGGTAAATTCGACCGCGGCGCAACAGGTGCTGCGACGCGGGATTCCGCTTAAGGTGTTTGGCGACGCCGTGTTTGCCAAACCTGAATTCGTTTCGACCCTGCCCTTGCCCGAGTTTTTCCACCAACCCAGCCGTCCGGATATGCTGGCTTATAAGGAATACCGCCAATATTTGCTGGAAACTTCGCAGATTGCGGGCGGATTCTATTCGGCGCGTGGACGGGACCAATTGATGCGCTTGGTGGTTGATATGGTGCTGGCCCCCCAAGACCCCTACGAGGCACTGCAAACCGGAAACGCGGCACCACGGCAACAGTTTCGCGTCGTCCAGTAAGACCGCGAATCAAAGCACTGGCTTTTTGCGCTGGATTCCCGTAGCTTACAAAAAAAGTCCAATAAAAAGACGACCAAGACTGAGGCAGTGTTACATATAAAAAGGAGACCCGGCAGTGAAAATCACGGGTTCAAAGTGGGCGAATGCAGTGGCCCTTACAGCAGCGTTGGCTGTTGTTTCATCATGCGGTTTGCCGCGTTCCGGCCCCAACAAGCGTGAAATCTTTGCTGGGTCTGTTCTGAAAGAAGGCGATGCATTCGTCATTTCAGTCAACGATCACGTGACGCGCACAACGGCTGTTGTTCCGGCGCTCGGCTTTTCCGAGGCTTTCAAAAACGCGGGCGTTGTTGGGTCAGATACCATTCGGGCGGGCGACACATTGGGTCTGACGATTTGGGAAAACGTCTCTGATCCGTTGCTGGGTGCGCCTGGCACCAGCGCCACCCCGCTTGAAGAAGTGCAGGTCGATGGCTCTGGCTTTATCTTTATTCCATATGCGGGCCGCGTGCGCGCTGCGGGCAATTCACCCGAAGCCCTGCGCCGCATCATCACAGCCAAACTGGACAAGCAAACACCTGACCCGCAAGTGCTGGTCACCCGGCTTGCCGGTGACGGCGCAACGGTTTCGATCGTTGGCGGTGTTGGTGGCCAAGGCATCTTTGCGATTGAGCGCCCAACACGCAC
>DEIK01000117.1:0-37449 GCA_002352425.1 Rhodobacteraceae bacterium UBA2776 | reverse complement strand
CGCGGAAAAATCTGGTTCCAGGATCTTTACAAGCATCCAGAACTGGACATTGCCCTGCGTGGCGGCGACCGTATCTTGGTCGAGGAAGACACCCGCGCCTTTACGGCGATGGGGGCGACCGGCGCGCAAAACCGTGTGCCCTTCACCACCCAAACCCTCTCCGCCATCGAGGCGATTGCACAGGTTGGTGGTCTGAGTTCGAACCTGGCTGATCCAACCGGCGTCTTTGTGTTCCGCAACGAGCCCGCAGAAATCGCCAATGCTGTTTTGGCCCGCAAGGATTTGCAGGGCGCGCAACGGATGGTTTATGTGCTGGATCTGACCGAACCAAACGGTATGTTCCAAGCGCGCGATTTTGTTGTGCGTGACGGGGACACGGTTTACGTGACCGAAGCACCCTTCGTGCAGTGGAGCAAAACATTGTCAGCCATCACCGGTTCGCTGAACACGGTCGACACGTTGAATACATTGGCCGGCAACTAACGCAACATGCCTGAAATGAGCGATACACATGCCGTCGACGGATCACACCGTCGGCGGCTTTTTGTATATAACGGCGGCTTTTTAACCCAGAACCGCGTCAGGCGCATTTTGCAGCTGTCGGGTTACGACATCAAGCTTGGCAAACCCACGGATGCCGACATGATCGGCGTCTGGGGGCAAAGCCCGACTTCGCCGCGTGGCGAAGCGGTATCGCGTGCCACCGACACGCCGATTTTGCGGGTGGAGGATGCGTTTTTGCGCTCGATCCATCCTGGCCGAGAAGGCGAGCCACCACTTGGGTTGTTCTTGGACCAGAACGGCGTGCATTTCGACCCCACCACCGTCACGGATATTGAAACGCTGCTGGCGACCCATCCGCTGGATGACACGGCCTTGCTGAACCGCGCCCGCGGTGCTGTTGAGCGGCTGCGCCGTGTGGATTTGTCCAAGTACAACGGGCATGACCCCGACTTGCCCCTGCCCGCCCCCGGATATGTGCTGGTGATTGATCAAACCAAGGGCGACGCCTCGGTCACCGCCTCCAAGGCCAACACCGCCACCTTCAAGGAAATGCTGGTGTTTGCCCAAGAAGAACACCCCGGCGCACAGATCATCGTCAAAACCCACCCCGAAACCGCTGCAGGCCACCGCGACGGCCATTTCAGTGCCGCCGATGCCAGCACCCGCGTTTCCTTGTTAACCGATCCCGTGTCGCCATGGGGCCTGATGGAAGGTGCGATTGCG
The DNA here is from genome assembly GCA_002352425.1 of Rhodobacteraceae bacterium UBA2776. GTDB lineage: Bacteria > Pseudomonadota > Alphaproteobacteria > Rhodobacterales > Rhodobacteraceae > Profundibacter. Next base: position 36,222 of record DEIK01000117.1, on the reverse strand, counting down.
GTCTACACCGTGTCATCGCAATTGGGGTTCGAGGCGATTTTTGCGGGCCATAAACCACGTGTTTTTGGTCAACCGTTCTACGCGGGCTGGGGATTGACCAATGATCAAAATCCGGTGCCACGGCGCGAGCGCGTCCTGACCCGTTCGCAGTTATTTGCGGCGGCCATGATCCTTTATCCGAAATGGTATGATCCTTATCGCGATCAACTGTGTGAACTGGAGCGCGTGATTGATACGCTTGAAGCCCAAGTGCGAGCCTGGCGCGAAGACCGCAACGGTCATGTCGCCATCGGCATGCGCCTGTGGAAACGCGCTCCGATGCAAGCGTTTTATGGGCGTTTCAAAAAGTTGCGTTTTGAGGATGATCCCGGCAAAGCGCGCATATTGGCGCAACAGATTGGCGCCAACCGGATGGTTTGGTCCAGCAAAGAAACCCCTGATATGAATGATCAGCCCGTGCTACGGGTTGAGGATGGTTTTTTGCGCTCAAAAGGGCTCGGCGCGACACTGAACGCGCCGCTTTCCTTGGTCACCGACGATTTGGGCATCTATTACGATCCGACCCGCGACAGCCGTCTAGAGGCGCTGATCAACCTGTCGACCGACCTGCCCGACCCCGATATTATGCGGGCTGAACGCCTGATCCTGCGCCTGACGCGCGCAGGTCTTAGCAAATATAACATTGGGGACGCCCCCCTGCCCGATCTGCCTGCGGGCCATCGTATTCTGGTGCCCGGACAGGTCGAAGATGACGCCTCGATCCAAAAGGGGTGTGACGGGCCTTGTCGTAACATTGATCTGCTAAAACGTGCGCGGGCCGAGAACCCTGATGCTGTGTTGATTTACAAACCCCACCCTGACGTTGAGGCTGGTCTGCGCCAAGGGGTGATCGCAGCGGAGGAGATGGCCAAATACGCCGATGTGGTTGCGGATAACGCCGACCCGATCACGCTGATTGAGGTGGTCGACGAGGTCTGGACGCTGACCTCATTGCTGGGTTTTGAGGCCCTGCTGCGTGGTAAATCTGTAACCTGTTTGGGCGTGCCGTTTTACGCGGGCTGGGGCTTGACCCGTGATCTGAGCCAAGTGCCTGATCGGCGCTATGCTCGCCCAACACTGGCCCAGTTGGCCCATGCCACCTTGATCGACTATCCACGCTATTTCGATCCCGTCACCAAGCAGGCTTGCCCGCCCGAAGTGGTGGTAGAACGCTTGCAAAACAGTAGCTTACCTGCTCAACGGCTCGGATTACGGTTGCTGGCCAAACTGCAAGGCCTATTCGCGAGCTATGCGTATTTGTGGCGCTAGACCCAGCGCCTAACACGGTTTAGATAGCCTGCGTATTGAGCGCGATACTTGAGCCGGAGGTGTTTTTCCTCGCCTGTGATAAACCGTTTTTCAATCACCCAAACAAAGATCGGTACCAGCGGCAGCGACAGCACCGCATCCCAGCGCAGGATCAACCCCGCCAAGATCAACGCATCCCCCAGATAAATCGGGTTGCGCGACCGCTTGTAAATTCCCGATTGCACGAAATGGCTGCTTTCGCTGCGTGGCATGATGGTGGTTTTATGCCGGTGAAACTCCATCACCGCCATCAGCATCAGCAACAGCCCCCCCCCAATCAGAATGCCGCCCAAAAGGTCGGCAATTCCGGTGCCAAAATTCAGCCCCATCGGATAATATGTCGATTGCGCCCATGCGAGGGCAATGAAGGCGGCGAGCCAGACGGGAGGGAGTTCAATATACTTCATACCCGAGCATATAGGCAGCATTGAGGGCCGCGCCAATGGGACATTTTCTCGCATTCCAGTTTTGGGCCGGTTAGAACAGGTGCATGGATAAAATTTTGATCAGCAGTTGTTTGATGGGCCATGCCGTGCGCTATGACGGGGCCGCCAAAACCGTGGCCAATCCAATTCTGGCGCGCTGGCAGGTCGAGGGGCGGTTGGTCGCCTTTTGCCCTGAAATATCAGGTGGTTTTGTCGTGCCCCGCTTGCCCGCCGAAATCGAGCCCAATGCCACGGCGCAAGATGTTCTAACGGGGGCCGCACGAATATTGGAAAGCAGCGGTACGGATGTGACGGCTGGCTTTTTGGCGGGTGCGCAGGCGGCGCTGTTGGCCGCCCAAAACGCCGACTGTCGCCACGCCATCTTAACGGACGGCAGCCCCTCCTGTGGCAGTAGCTTTGTTTATTCAGGCCATTTTGACGGGGTCAAGCGGGACGGAATAGGTGTGACCACGGCCCTTTTGCGCCAAAATGGTATTCAGGTCTGGCATCAAGGCCAGATTGATGACCTGGAGAATGCTTTAAGCCTAAAATAAAAACTTGCATTTGCGCCCCTACAAGATACTTATGGCCAAAATAGGAGCCAACCATGACCGATTTCGCCGCCACCAAAGCCATGTTCCATTTGCCCAAAGGCGTCATCTATTTGGATGGTAACTCGCTTGGCCCGCTGCCCAAATCAGCACCCAATCGTGTAACCAAAACGGTGCAGGACGAATGGGGCGAGATGCTGATCACCGGCTGGAACAAGGCTGGGTGGATGGCGCAACCCAGCAATATTGGCGACCGGATCGCCCGCCTGATTGGGGCCGAAAAAGGCCATGTGGTGATGGGTGACACATTGTCGATCAAGGTTTATCAGGCGCTGGCCTCAGCCTTGGAAATGCGGCCAGATCGCAAGGTGATCCTGTCGGACAACGGCAATTTCCCGACTGATTTGTATATGGCCGAAGGACTGATCGGCTCATTGGGGCGTCAACACCAATTGAAAACCCCGGCACATGGCGACGTCGCCGACCACATCAACGAGGATTTGGCCGTGCTGATGCTGACCGAGGTGGATTACCGCACGGGTCAAAAGCACAACATGAAGGCCCTGACCGAAAAGGCACATGCCGCGGGGGCGCTGGTGATCTGGGATCTGGCCCATTCGGCGGGGGCCTTGCCGGTTGACCTGGCCGGATGCAATGCCGATTTTGCCGTCGGCTGCACCTATAAATACCTAAACGGTGGACCCGGCGCGCCCGCCTTTATCTATGTCGCGCCGCGCCATGTGGCGAATGTGCGCCCTGCCCTGTCCGGCTGGCTGGGCCACGCCGCCCCTTTCGCGTTTGATCTGAATTATGCGGCGGGCAGCGGCATTGAACGGATGCGCGTTGGCACCCCGCCCGTGTTGCAAATGGCTGCGCTAGAGGAAGCATTGGACATCTGGGACATGGCCGATATGGCAGATGTGCGCGCCAAATCTATCGCGTTGTGTGATCGGTTTATCGCAGGCGTTGAGGCAAGCTGCCCGACCTTGAAATTGGCCAGCCCACGGGACGGCGCGCAGCGTGGCTCGCAGGTCTCGTTCCATTTTGATAATGGCTATCCGGCGATGCAGGCCTTGATCGCGCGCGGCGTCATCGGTGATTTTCGGGCCCCTGACATCATGCGCTTTGGCTTTACCCCGCTTTATATCGACGAAGGTGATGTTGATGCGGCGGTGGCGATCATTGCGGATGTGATGGGGAACGATCTATGGGACACGGACGAATACAAACAACGCAGCCGGGTGACCTAAGTGTTCGCCGCGCCACAGCACAGGACCACGTCGCCCTTTATGGCGTCTATTATAAATCTGTGCGACACGGCGCGGCTGCGTTTTACACAACAGAACAACGGGCGGCCTGGGCCCCTTCGGAACAACCATCAAGCCCAACAACCGACCCAGACGACACCTTGTTGCGCTGGGTCGCCGAAGTTAACGGTAAGATCATCGGCTTTATGGCCGTTACACCTGACGGCTACATCGACCTTGCCTTTGTGTTGCCCGAATGGATGGGTCAGGGTGTGGCGCAAGCTCTCTATGACCAGTTGCTTGAATGGGCGCGCCGCAACGGTCTGACGCGACTGACCGCGCACGCAAGCCACTTTGCCCGCCGCTTTTTTGACAAACAGGGTTGGCAAGTCGACCACCCCGAAATCATAGCCCGCAACGGGCAAGAGCTTGAGCGTTTCATTATGAGCCTTGAGTTGGAGAGACGAGATGGAAAAACCATATAACCCTGCCGACGACGGCGCTGAAATGTCTTTTGACGGGCGCATGTCCTATGGCGATTACCTGCATTTGGACCAGATACTTGATGCCCAGCACCCGATCAGTGACGCCCATGATGAAATGCTGTTCATCATTCAGCACCAAACCAGTGAACTGTGGATGCGGCTGGCCATCAAAGAGGTGGTTGCGGCGCGAGATGCGCTGGCCACGGGGCGTCCACGGCATGCGTTCAAAATGCTGGCCCGCGTGGCGCGTATTTTTGAGCAGTTAAACAACGCCTGGGACGTTTTGCGCACCATGACGCCCTCGGAATACACCACATTCCGCGAGACCTTGGGGCAGTCTTCGGGTTTTCAATCCTACCAATACCGGTTGATTGAATTTGCCGTCGGCAATCGCAATGCGGCAATGATCAAACCGCACGAACACCGCGCCGACATTGCCGACATTCTGCGTCATGAGCTGACACAGCCGAGTCTGTATGACACCGCGATCCAAGTCCTGCACAAGGCCGGTCATACGGTTCCGGACAAGGTTCTAAATCGAAACTTTTCTCTGCAATATCAACCGAATGAGACCGTTCGAGCGGCCTGGACAACGGTTTATCAGAACCCGGAAGAAAACTGGGAATTGTATGAATTGGCCGAGAAACTGGTTGATTTTGAAGACTATTTCCGGCGCTGGCGCTTTAACCATGTCACCACGGTTGAGCGCATCATAGGCTTTAAACGCGGCACCGGCGGCACCAGTGGCACGTCCTATCTACGCCGCATGTTAGATGTCGAAATCTTTCCGGAACTTTGGCATTTGCGCACTGATTTGTAAGCCGTATTGCGCCAATTTATACCCGCGTCACTGGCAAAAAGGCAGAATGTCTGCGGCGCGGACGTTTGTGCAAAAAGAAACAGGAATGTGCATGGACCTTTGGGGGGGCTTATGGCTATGCTGAACTAATGAGTTCAGTTGCAAGCATATGCGAGGCCTAAGATGACCACAACTTTATCTATAAACGGCACCCCCCACCAGATTGACTTACCAGACGATGTGCCTCTGCTTTGGGTGTTGCGCGACGCTGTCGGCTTGACGGGCACCAAGTTTGGCTGCGGCGTCGCGGCCTGCGGCGCTTGCACTGTGCATATCAACGGCGAGGCGGTGCGTTCTTGTCAGGTGGCGCTTTCGGATGTGGAGGGCGATGTCACCACAATCGAAGGTCTGGGTACGCCGGACGACATGTCAATTTTGCAAAAAGCCTGGGTTAAACACCAAGTGGCGCAATGCGGTTATTGCCAGTCTGGTCAGATCATGCAGGCCGCAGAATTGCTGGCCGAAAACACCAACCCAACGGATGCTGATATTGACGAATCGATGAACGGCAATCTTTGCCGCTGCGGCACCTACAACCGCATCCGCGACGCGATCAAATCTGCCGCCACTGAAATGCGGGGGGCATAAACATGGGACGCATTAAAAAATACACACGGCGCGCCTTTCTGATCTCGTCTGCCGCCGTTGCTGGCGGCGTTGCCTTTGGGGTCTATCAGGCGAAAAAGACGCTTGAAAACCCGCTAAAACCCGCCGAGGGGGCCTATACGCTGAACCCCTACCTGATCATTGATCAACAGGGGGTTACTATCATCGCGCCGCGCTCTGAAATGGGCCAAGGGGTGCACAGCACATTGGCGGCTTTGGTGGCCGAGGAGTTGGATGTGGCCTGGGAAGACGTGCGCGTTCTGCACGGCCCCGGCGCGCAAGCTTATTACAACGGTGCGCTGATCACCGGGCACGCGGAATATGAGGATGGCGCCCGCACCGCATGGCAGGACTTTACCCGCAGTGTGATGGATGTGGTGCCCAAGACCATGGCGTTACAGGTCACGGGCGGGTCAACCGCCACGATTGATGCGTTTGAAAAAATGCGTATGGCGGGGGCCACGGCCCGCGAGGTGCTGAAAATGGCAGCCAGTGCACGCTGGGGCGGGCCGACGCCGGATCGCCTGTCCACAAAAGACGGACAAGTGATTGCGCCTGATGGCAGCCAGTTGAAATATATTGATCTGGCCGAGGTCGCCGCCACATTAACCCCGCCCAAGGACGTCACCCTGCGCCCGTCGACCGAGTGGAAATATCTGGGCCGCGACATGCCGCGTCTGGATATGTTGGCGAAATCCACCGGCACCGCCGAATATGGCGCGGATATCCTGCTTGAGGGGATGAAATTTGCCAGCGTGCGGATCAACCCGCGCCTAGGCGCTGGCATGGTATCGTTTGATGCGACTGAGGCGGAAAAGATGGCCGGCGTCGAGAAAATTATCGACCTTGGCGACGGTATTGCCGTGGTGGCCAGCAACACTTGGCTGGCAATGCAGGCGGCTGATGCCGTGCAGATTGAATGGCAGGAAGCGCCCTACCCCGCGACCACGGAAGGCCTGTTCGAGGCGATTGCGGTGTCATTTGATGACAGTCCGAACTCGACCTTGCGCGATGATGGGAACGCCGGAGTGTTGCCCGACGGGGCCACCCAGATCAATGTTGAATACCGCGTACCCTATCTGGCCCACGCCACAATGGAGCCGATGAATGCGACTGCGCTGTTTAGCGGTGATGCGCTGGAAATCTGGACCGGTAATCAGGCCCCCTTGGTGTTGCAAGGCAAAGCAGCTGATGCGGCTGGCCTTAAGGATGCGCAGGTCACTGTACACACGCCGTTTCTGGGCGGTGGCTTTGGCCGCCGTTCCGAGTCGGATGCGGCTATTTTGGCTGCCAAGATTGCGAAAACCATGCCCGATGTGCCCGTCAAAGTGATGTGGAGCCGCGAAGAGGACATGCGCCACGACTTTTATCGTCCCGCCGCCATCGCACGTATGCAGGGCGCTGTGAAAGACGGCAAAGCAGTGCTATTTGACGGCAAAATCGCTGCCCCTTCGGTCACTCGTCAATCGTTGAAACGGATTGCCGGATTTGCACCAAGCGGTGCCGATGCGGCGCATATGGAGGGGGCCAGCAATCAGCCCTATGCGGTCCCGAATTACCGCATGTCCGGCCATTTGGCCGATGTCGACGTGCCGGTCGGATTTTGGCGCTCGGTTGGCAATTCCTTTAACGGGTTTTTCCACGAAAGCTTTATTGACGAGTTGGCCTATGCGGCGGGCGCTGACCCGTTGCAGTTTCGGATTGATCTGATTGCGCCAAACAACGCACCTTCGGCCAATGTGCTGGAAGCGGTGCGCGAAATGTCCGGTTGGACGGGGGAAACCCCGGATGGTGTGGGCCGTGGCGTGGCCTTTACGTGGTCATTTGGCACACCTGTGGCCGAAGTGATTGAAGTGGTCCAAACCGACGGTGGCATCCATATCAAAAATGCCTGGATTGCCTGCGATGTCGGCACCGCACTTGATCCACAAAACATTCGCGCCCAGATGGAGAGTGGTTTGATCTACGGCTTGTCCGCCGCCGTGCATGGTGAAATCAGCTTTGAGAATGGCGAAGTGCAGCAGGGAAACTTTCCTGATTATGACGCCATCCGTATGGCCACCGTCCCTGCGATTGAGGTGCAAATCTTTGAAAACAATCCACATATGGGCGGCGTCGGGGAACCTGGCACACCACCGTCGATGCCCGCTTTGGCCAATGCGCTGTTTGACTTGACTGGCGTGCGGGCGCGCGAATTGCCACTGTCCAAACTCTTTGAATTCAAAGCCTAATGACCTACGCCAAGTAAGACAGAAAAGGCCTAAACGGCCGGACAGTCGTTTAGGCCCGCTTTACAAAAATTGTCACAATTGCGCCCGTAATTGACCCTATGTCCGACCTATCCCAAACCCAATGGGAGGCGGGTAATTTTCCAGACTTCACAACAACTAATAAGTCCCGCATGCGGACAAATGAGGTCGCGAAAATGCCAAATGGGTACTTAGTAACCTTAGGTGATGCAACGCTGGGTGCAGGTGACAGTATCACAGATCCACTGGTAAGTTTCACAACGGCCGTGTCAATCGGCGCGGGGCAATGGACATGGTCTGGCAGGGTATTGCGCGGCAATGCACGAGAGGGGCTGTTTATGATCCTTGCTCACCATTTTTTGCCTCGCGTTCCGTGTAATTGAACCGAGGCGTTGGCCAAAAAATTCCGCTCCACCACAAGCTGGTCAATCTTCCCCTCTCAGTGATTGCACGCAATCACCTGTCGGTTGACAGAATGCAGCTTCTCGATCTGCGCTTCATCAACCCGCTCTGGATCATGACCTCGCCTAGTAAATGCGTGGTCATGTTTTCAATCGCCGCGCCTTTCCAGGTCCCAATCTGGGTGGGATGCACGCCGTATTTTTTTGCCAGCTTCGACAACGTCATGTCTTCGCGGATAGCTTCAAGCGCAACCTTGGCCTTGAAATCCTCCTCTCATCGTTTGCAAACAAACGACTGCCGGGCAACGGGATGAGTGGTTCTTTCGTTTCGTCATTTTGAATCGCCTCTCTCATAAGTCGATCCACCTTAACTACTGGTCCGAAATTCTGCGACCACCTCTCACAGAACGCAGGCTCCAGTCAGAGGAGGGTCAAGAGCAGTTTACGCGCTCCGGTTTTAAGCGGATTTCAGCGTCCCGTTCATTTTAGGCGCACCGGTCTGTGCCCATGCGCGCACTGCATCGCCGAAATGTTCAAACAGGGCCCGCGACACAGGATCGCCACCCGCGTTATATTCGGGGTGCCATTGCACCGCGAGCGTAAAGCCCGGCGCATCCTTAATATAGGTCGCCTCGGGCGTACCATCTGTGGCAAACCCATCGACAACGACCCGTGAACCAACGTCCTTAATGCCCTGCCCGTGCAGCGAATTGGTCATAACCTCGGCGTCCCCAAGGATGCGTTCAAACACGCCCCCCTTGGTGAATCGCACGCAATGGCGCAGTGCAAATTTTTCCGCAATCGTACCCTCTGGCGGCATCCGGTGGTTCATCCGCCCCTCTAGGTCGCGTATTTCCGGATAAAGCGTGCCGCCCATCGCAACATTGACCTCTTGAAACCCGCGACATACGCCGAAAAACGGCTGCCCACGTTCCACGCAGGCGCGGATCAACGGCAAAGTGATCTCGTCCCGGCAATGATCGAATGCGCCGTGGGCTTCGGTTTCTTTTTCGCCGTAATTCTTTGGATGCACATTCGGGCGTCCCCCTGTGAACAAAAAACCGTCACAGACATCCAGCAGTTCTTCGACCGACACATATTTCGGGCTACTTGGGATCAACATCGGCATACAGCCCGCCACATTTGCGATCGCTTCGGAGTTCATGGTGCCGCCTGCGTGGACGGTGTAATCCCCCTCCAGTGTGTTGTGATTGGCGATAATTCCGACGATTGGGCGTTTCATGATCTGGATCCGTTGTTCACTGTGTTTCAAGCAGCATAGAGTGTTTCAATCCTGCTGGATATCGCACAGACCGCACAATCAAGGCGTCTTTTGTGCATCAATGCGCAGAAGGCGTCGATGGCTTGCACAGGGGTTTGCATGCGTTACACATGGGGCAACTCTGCAAAAGGAACACCCGCATGTCAGACTCCACGCCACAGGAAATCTATCTGTCCGATTACACCCCGCCCGCCTATTTGGTCGAAACGGTTGAATTGACGTTCCAGTTGCACCCCACCAAAACCCGCGTGATCAGCAAGATCGCCTTTCGTCCCAACCCCGAGACCGATGATCGGGCTTTTTTCCTGCATGGAGAGCAGTTGAATTTCATATCAGCCAAGATCAATGGCGTTGAGATTGCGCCGGAATTAAGCGCCGAGGGTCTAACCACGCCGGTTCCGGATGCCGCCTTTGTCTGGGAATGCGTGGTTGAAATCGCACCGCAGGAAAACACCGCCCTTGAAGGGCTTTACATGTCAAACGGCATGTATTGCACCCAATGCGAGGCCCAAGGGTTTCGCAAAATCACCTATTATCCCGACCGACCTGACGTGATGGCAATTTTCACCGTCCGCATTGAGGGTACGCCACCCGTGCTGTTGTCCAACGGCAACCCGATTTCCAGTGGGGATGGGTTTGCCGAATGGCACGACCCTTGGCCCAAACCCGCCTATCTGTTCGCGCTGGTGGCGGGCGATCTGCGCAACCACCCTGGCACATTCACCACCATGTCGGGTCGCAAAGTCGATCTGAACATCTGGGTACGCCCTGATGATATCGACAAATGCGCCTTCGGGATGGAGGCGCTGAAAAAGTCGATGGCATGGGACGAAGACGTTTATGGGCGCGAATATGATTTGGGTCTGTTCAACATCGTCGCGGTGGACGATTTCAACATGGGGGCGATGGAAAACAAGGGTTTGAATATTTTCAATTCATCCTGCGTCTTGGCCAGCCCCGAGACCGCGACAGACGCCAATTTCGAGCGCATCGAAGCCATCATTGCGCACGAGTATTTCCACAACTGGACCGGCAACCGGATCACCTGTCGCGATTGGTTTCAACTCTGCCTAAAAGAGGGCTTGACCGTCTATCGCGATCAGTCCTTTACGGGGGATGAGCGTGGCCATGGGGTCAAGCGCATCAACGATGTGATCCAGCTGCGCGGGCGTCAATTCTCTGAGGATCAAGGGCCGCTTTCCCATCCCGTGCGCCCCGCTAGTTTTGTTGAGATCAACAACTTTTACACCGCCACAATCTATGAAAAGGGTGCCGAGGTTATCGGCATGCTGAACCAGTTGGTTGGGGATGAGGATTACGACACGGCGCTGGACCTCTACTTTGAGCGCCACGACGGCGACGCCGCCACAATCGAGGACTGGTTGCAGGTGTTTGAAACCGCTACGGGGCGTGATTTGACCCAGTTCAAGCGTTGGTATTCGCAAGCAGGCACACCCGTTCTAAACTTAAAGGAAAGCTATAATAAAGGCGTGTATACGCTTGATTTTATGCAAGAAACACCTCCAACTCCGGGACAAAAAAACAAAGAGCCACAGGTTCTACCCATAGCCATTGGTCTGCTGTCGCAAAATGGGGGCGAAATTCTGGAAACCACCATCCTAGAAATGACCCAGGCCACGCAAAGCTTCAGTTTTGATGTGCCCGCAGGCAAGCCGATCCCGTCAATCTTGCGCGGTTTTTCCGCCCCAGTTGTGCTGCACCATGAGGTCAGTAACGAACAACGCGCCTTCTTGCTGTCGCATGACACGGACGATTTCAATCGCTGGGAATCGGGCCGCATTCTGGGCGAAGATGTGATGCTGCGTATGGTGCGAAACGGTGACGCGCCGGACTCGCTCTATCTGGATGCATTGGCCAATGTCATACGTGATGACAGTCTTGACCCCGCCTATCGCGCCCTAATGATGCGGCCGATCAGCCAGAACGATATTGGCCAGTCTTTGGCCCGATCCGGCCATGTTCCAGACCCCTCAAAAATTTACCGCGCCGCCCAAACCATGGAGCAAGCCAAGGCACAACATTTACAAGATACCTTGCCACGCCTCTATGCCGAAATGCATGTCTCTGGCCCCTATTCCCCCGACGCAGAACCCGTGGGGAAACGCGCTCTTCAAGGCGCTGTCTTGTCCTTGATCACGCGCCTTGATGGCGGCACACAGGCCCGCGCCCAATACGCCAGCGCCGACAATATGACCCAGCAGTTTGGCGCACTGACCTGCTTGCTCGACGCTGACACCGGTGAGCCCGAACTGGCCGCATTCTATCAGCAATGGGTGACGGACCGCTTGGTGATCGACAAATGGTTCGGTACGCAAGTCAGCCTTGCGGCACCTGAAAAAGCCGCCGGAATCGCCGACGCCCTGACCCGTCACGCCGATTTTGACATGACCAACCCGAACCGCTTTCGCGCTGTGTTTGGCGGGTTGTCGATGAACACTGCCGGTTTCCACAACCCCACTGGCGCAGCCTATAACCTGTTGGCCGATTGGTTGATCGCGCTGGACGCAGTAAACCCGCAAACCACTGCCCGCATGACCGTCGCCTTCCAGACATGGCGGCGATTTGATGCGGATCGTCAGACCCTGATGCAGGCCGCATTGGAGCGGATCGCGGCGACCAAAGACCTATCGCCCGACACCACCGAAATGGTCAGCCGAATCTTGAAAGGATAACCCATGCGTAAAACCGTTTTGGTCACCGGTGGATCGGTCGGAATTGGCGCTGCCGTCGCGCGATTGGCAGCCCAAACTGTGGCGGCCGACGTCACCATAGCTGGCGGACGTTACGTGACCTATCAATGCAATGTGGCGGACCCTGCGTAAATCGACGCCCTATTTGCCGCTTTTGACAAATATTTCAAACAACTAAATACCATCGTGAACAACGCCGGTATCGTTGATATAGCGGCACGGGTCGATGGAATTGACCATGCTCGTCTACGCCGTATCTTCGACATCAATGTGATCGGCGCATTTCTGGTCCCAGGCCCAGCCGTGCGCCGGATGTCGACGCGGTTTGGTGGCGCGGGCGGGGTCATCGTCAATATGTCCCCGATCGCTGCCACCCTTGGGGCGGGTAAACAATATGTTGATTATGCTGCTACCAAGGGGGCCATCGACACGCTGACCATCGGCCTGTCCCAAGAGGTCGCGAATGAGGGTGTGTGCGTGGTCGGCATCCGCCCCGGCTTCATTGATACTGAAATCCACGCCAAAGGTGCCGAACCCGATCGCGGCACCCGAATGGAGCGTTGGATTCCGATGAAACGCATGGGCAACACTGTGGTTGATGTCGGAAAAATCGTCTTATGTGACGGGCAGCACCCTGAACGTGTCGGGCGGCCGATAGTCTGTTAAGCGCGCGCCGCACTCAGCGCGCGCAACTGATTAACTATCGGATTCCTCGCTTGGACGCAGCTCGCTGACAAATTTATCAAAATCGTCAGCCTCTTGGAAGTCCTTGTAAACACTTGCAAACCGTACATATGCCACCGTGTCGATGCGGGCCAGTGACTCCATCACAATCTCACCGATCACTTCGGATTTGATGTCGGTTTCACCCATGCTTTCCAGACGGCGGATGATACCGGAAATCATCTGGTCCATACGCTCGGCTTCAACAGGGCGTTTTTGCAGCGCCATCCGGATGGAGCGCTCTAGCTTATCGCGGCCAAATTCTTCGCGCCGACCATTGGATTTGATCACCACAAGGTCGCGCAATTGCACCCGCTCGTAGGTGGTAAACCGCCCGGCACAGGCCGGACAAAACCGCCGCCGCCGGATGGCCGCGTGGTCTTCGGCTGGTCTTGAATCTTTAACTTGGGTATCGACGTTTCCGCAAAAAGGGCAGCGCATAGCCTCTCCATTGGGTTAGGGCATTAGTTATCCACAGGCACTATAGGCCAGCCGCAACGCTTTGTGTAGTGGGGAAATGCATCCGCTAGATAATGATCGCCTATCCCAGATGTGCGACGACATTTCTGGTGTGTTTTGCGTCCCGATGTTCGAAAAGGTAAATTCCCTGCCAGTTTCCCAGCTGCAATTGGCCATTCATGACAGGAATTGACAAGCTGACCGGCAACATCGCCGCCTTGATATGGGCAGGCATGTCGTCTGGGCCCTCATATGTGTGGGTCAGATAGGCCATGCTGGGGTCGGTTGTGGGCGGCACCAAGCGGTGAAAGAAACCCTGCATATCGACCTGCACTTCTGGGTCGGCATTTTCTTGAATGAGCAAGGACGCCGAGGTGTGCTGAACAAGGAGCGTCAAAAGCCCGTCGCCTGTGACCCAATCGGCCACCTGTCGGGTGAACTCACAAAGGCCAGGGCCGCGGGTTTGGATCGTGAAGGTGGTTTGCATATCGGTTATAGATTCTACATTTGCTGAAGAAACTGGGTTGCGGGAAGTAGGATACTATCTCACATTCCTCTATTCTTCTAAAACTATTCGGATATCTACTCCCCATATTTTTCGCCCTTCTCGCGTCCCTTTTAATGACCCATATGGGCGGCGGATATCCAGAATTGTTTCTTCGTTCTTCCAAATTCTAACGCTATCCTCTTTCGCTCTACGAAACAGCTTATTCGCACTAGAAAGCGCTTCACTACGCGAATAAAAAACGGTTTGTCGTTCAAAATTGCCGCTTTGACGAAACACAGTAAATTCGATGCAGGAACCGGAGGCTGGTTCGCAAAGCACTACTTGCTCCATTAAAGCCTCAAGACTAATCACACCAGTTTTTGACTTTGATTTAGCTCCGCTCACTGAAGGTAACATGAGGCCAAGAAAAACCAAGAAAGCGCCCGCTATGACCGCGTAAATCATTGATCCAAGAATGATCTTAACTTCCGTGACCGGCTTGGATGCTTCAATTTCCGCAACGCCTTGGCCTCGATCTGACGAATACGTTCGCGTGTCACCGAAAATTGCTGCCCGACTTCTTCCAGCGTGTGGTCGGTGTTCATGCCGATGCCAAACCGCATCCGCAAAACCCGTTCCTCACGTGGTGTGAGCGATGACAGAACCCGCGTGGTGGTTTCTTTCAGGTTTTCCTGAATGGCCGAATCCAGCGGCAGGACCGCGTTCTTATCCTCGATGAAGTCGCCCAATTGGCTGTCTTCTTCGTCGCCAATTGGTGTTTCCAAGGAAATCGGCTCTTTGGCGATTTTCATCACCTTGCGCACTTTCTCAAGTGGCATTTTCAGCTTCTCGGCCAATTCCTCGGGCGTTGGTTCGCGGCCAATTTCATGCAACATCTGGCGACCAGTCCGCACCAATTTGTTGATGGTTTCGATCATATGCACCGGAATACGGATGGTGCGGGCCTGATCGGCGATGCTGCGCGTGATCGCCTGACGGATCCACCATGTGGCGTAAGTGCTGAATTTATAGCCACGGCGATATTCAAATTTATCCACCGCTTTCATCAGGCCAATGTTACCTTCTTGAATTAAATCAAGGAATTGCAGCCCGCGGTTGGTGTATTTCTTCGCAATCGAAATCACCAAACGCAGGTTGGCTTCGACCATTTCTTTCTTGGCTTGGCGGGCTTCTTTTTCGCCCTTTTGAACCTGCTGCACGATGCGGCGGAATTCGGAAATATCCAACCCGATATACTGCCCTACTTGGGCCATCTCGCCGCGCAGCTCTTCGATTTTCGGGGTCGAGCGCTCAAACAAAGCTTGCCAACCGCGGCCGGTCTTTTCGGCCATTTGCTCCATCCACATTGGATCCAGCTCATGATCACGGTAAGCCTCGATAAACTCGCGGCGGTTAATCCGCGCTTGGTCGGCCAGTTTCACCATATTGCTGTCGATCGACATGATCTTGCGGTTCACGCCGTACAACTGGTCGATCAACGCCTCGATCCGGTTGTTATGCAGGTGCAATTCATTCACCAAAGTCACAATTTCCGTGCGCAATTTCTGGTATTTGGTCTCGGCCTTTTTGCTGAAACTTTCGTCCTCGTTCAGCGTCGCCGAAATCCGTGTGTCCTGCATTTCTGACAACAGCGCATAGTCGCGCGCAATCAGGTCAAGCGTTTCCAAAACCCGTGGTTTCAGCGCCGCTTCCATCGCCGCCAAAGACAGGTTAGCTTGTTCTTCCTCGTCGTCATCATCGTCGTCTTGCGCAATCGGATTGCCATCGGCGTCCAGCTCTTGCGCTTCTTCTTTCTTCTCGTCGGCGCCCCCCTCGGCCGTTGGGGCGACGACGGGCTCTTCCTCTTCGTCTTCGCCCATTGTGTTGCCGAATGTGGTTTCCAGGTCAATCACATCACGTAGCAAAATCTCTTCTGTCAACAGCTCGTCACGCCAAATGGTGATCGCGTTGAAGGTCAGCGGGCTTTCACACAGCCCCAAAATCATTGTGTTGCGCCCAGCCTCAATGCGCTTGGCAATCGCGATCTCGCCCTCACGGCTCAGCAGTTCAACACTGCCCATTTCGCGCAAATACATTCGTACCGGATCATCGGTGCGATCCAGTTTCTCACCACCGGTGACAGTCAACGCAATTTCTTGAGTACCCGAGGTCGTGGCCAGGTCGGTCGGACCCTTTTCCTCCTCTTCGTCATCTTCGATGATGTTAATGCCCATTTCCGACAACATCGACATCACGTCTTCAATCTGTTCGCTGCTCACCTGTTCGGGTGGCAAGACCTTGTTCAACTGATCGTAGGTGATATAGCCCCGCTCCCGCCCCTCGGCGATCATCTTTTTAACAGCGGCTTGTCCTGTGTCGGCGATATCGTCTTTGTCGTCGGTGTCTTTAGCGGCCATTTAACGAGGTCCTTCCGGATGCGGGTGATTCGAATCGAAGTGCTAAAACGAATCAACACGGCGAATCACTGATTCGCAATACGTTTACCCTGATTTCTTTACCTATTCCTCACCAAAGCGTTCACTTTTTGCTCTGATCGTCACTCTTTTGCTCAATTTGGCCCATAAGACGGGCCAATGCGTCGCGTTCGCCGCGATCCAACTGCGCGCCATTGGGGGCGGTGTCGAACACAGCAGCATCTTTGCTTTCGCTGCGCTCGGCCCGATTTACCGCTTCGGCAGCTTGGCTCAAGCGCCATGTCAGCCCCTCATCAACCAGCCCGTCGATGTCCTCCATCGCATCATCAATCTCGCGCAGAACACCGCGCTTGGCGTCCAATTTGGCCAGCTCTTCCGCCACACACATCGCCGCAATTTTTGCATCCCCCGGCGCACGTACGGCGGGGGAAATCTGCACATGGCGCGGGGCCAAAACAGCCGCCAACTCGGCTCCGGCTGTCATCTCAATCCGCTCATGCAAATCCTCGGCCGCACCAATGCGCAAAATGCAATCCCGCACCAAACGATGCTCGTGACTGCGAAAATCCATCCGTTCCAAGGCACTCTCGAAATCGGCTAATATCTTTGGGTTCATCACCAAAGTCGCCAAAATGACCGCCTCGCGCAGATGTTCCTCGGCCCCTTGCCCCGCATTGCCCAGCAATGAAGATTTCGTGCTGGGTTGCACGGGGGCCGGCTTTTCTTTCCATGCGCCTTTTTTCCACGGCCCCTTGTCTTGGCTGGCACGCTTTGGGGAAAACAACTCCCAGCGCATCTGCTTGATCGCTTCACCATAATGCCCCCGAATGGACACATCTTTAATGGTCGAAATTGCCGCTCTCAGGTTCTTGTCCAATGCGGCCTTGCGCTCGGGGCTGTCATAGATCCCGCCATCGGTTTCGCGCTGCCACAACAGCTGTACCATCGGCAGGGCCTTGTCCAGAAAACCTTGCATCGTGGCACGGCCATGAGATTTTAGCACGTCGTCAGGGTCCTGCCCTTCAGGCATCAAAGCAAAGCGCAAAGATTGCCCCGCCTCAAGTTGTGGCAAGGCCAAATCAATCAGCCGCATCGCCGCCTGCAGACCTGCGCGGTCGCCGTCCAGCGCAATCAACGGCTCGGGCGACACCCGCCACATCATCTGCAACTGGCTTTCGGTGATGGCGGTCCCCAAGGGCGCGACACAGGACTGAAAACCGGCCTCGACCAAGGCGATCACGTCCATGTACCCCTCAGCGACAATCAGCGGCACGCCTTTGCCAGCCGCCTCGCGGGCGGGGCCAAGGTTATACAGGCTGCGGCCCTTATCAAACAGCTCCGTTTCCGGCGAATTCAGATATTTGGCCCGCGCATTGGGGTCCATCGCACGGCCCCCCAGTGCAATTGCCCGGCCCCGAGCATCGCGAATAGGGAAAATGATCCGGTCGCGAAACCTGTCATAGGGATCACGACCATCATCTGGACGCGCGGCCAATCCGGCGTCAATCACCAACTCGGCATCAATGCCTTTGCCGGTCAGATGCGCAAATACCCCTTGGCGACCATTGGGTGCAAAGCCGATTTCCCAACGATCTTGGGCAGCCTCGGACAACCCGCGCCCGGCCAAATATTCCCGCGCTTGTGCAGCATTTGCGGTCTTTAATTGCAGGCGGAAAAACTGCACCGCCTGCTCCATCACCTCGGCCAGTTGTGTGCGCCGATCCGATTTGGCTTGGGCCACCGGATCACGTTTGGGCACCGGCATGCCGGCCTCGCGGGCAATAATCTCGACCGCTTCCATAAAGCCGACGTTTTCCGTTTCGCGCACGAATGAGATCGCATCCCCCTTGGCGTGACAGCCAAAGCAGTAATAAAACCCTTTGCGGTCATCGACGTGAAAACTGGCGGTCTTTTCCTGATGGAACGGGCACGGCGCCCACATATCACCCTTGCCCGGATTGGATTTACGAGTGTCCCACATCACCTTGCGCCCGACAACATCAGTCAGGCTGATGCGGGTGCGCAATTCTTCCAAGAAACCAGGTGGCAGACTCATAGTCCCATTTATCCCGCATCCAGCCCCTCACTACAAGGCACTGGATCATCCCTATCATTGTTCCGTAAATATCCACGCCGTAGGCATAGAATCTCTTTCTTCACTTCGAAAGAGATCTCACATGGTTTTCATATGGAATTTATACAGCCAATTTCAACCCTGCTTTAACCCTGCGCTGCCACAGATTCCATCGCGTCTTGCAAATCATGTTGCAGCGTTTCCGCCATCGACCGGAACGCCATAACCTCGAACGCCTCTTGCCCGACGCGGGTGATCGACACCATCATGTGTCGCAATTCCGTGCGGGCAGTGTGACCGCGCTTAAACACAGCAGACCGCAGATCAATCGAGGTCAAGCGCGCCAGCACATCGGGCGCCTCCGCCCCCTGCAAACGCAGGCTGACCCAGCTGTCGGATTGCTCCACGATGGCGGCTGACTTGGCCAAGCCCTTGTCAGGCTTTGGTCCAATCAACAGCACCTGCCCATGACCAAACCAAACACATCGCGCATCGGCTTTACCTGTGCTGCGGTTGGGGGCCGCCAGCCGCATCCCATGGGCCTTTACCAGAGCCTCGCTCAATTGCGTTTCCTTGCCTTTGTAAGGGGATACAGAGGTCAAAACCCGAAAAGGAACCTCACTCAACGTGCAGCCACCAACCACAATCGGCAACCCGTTGCGGGGTTCGTCAGCTTGTAATTCAACCACGAACCCGCCCTCCTTCTGGATCAAAAAATACTGGGTCACAAACCTCGCAGAAGGTCTCGACGCTGCGCAAATGATCCACCATGCGGATCACTTCGCCGTGGCGTTCGCGGCCGTTTTGCAGCAGCGCCAACCCCAGCGGTATACCCATACTGGGCGAGAAACACACGCTGGTTATACCACCCTGATCATTGTCACGCACAGCTTCGGCCTCTTTGCCAAACAAATGTGCCCCTGCCAGTAACATTTTGCCAGCCCCCACAGGTTTGAGCCCCACCAATTGTTCGCGCACAGGCCCATTTAGGCCCGCACGCATTGATGCTGCCTTGCCGATACAGTCCTTTTTGGCCGACACCATCCGCTCCATCCCGATATCAAACGCCGTCACCCGTCCATGGATTTCCGCGTGGGTGATAAACCCCTTTTCAATGCGTAAAACATTCAACGATTCCATACCGTAAGCGCCACCACCCATGCCTTCGGCCAAAGCCAAAAGCGCATCAAACATGGACGCCCCGAACCGCGACGGTACGGCAATTTCATAGGCATGCTCCCCCGAAAACGAGATCCGGAACAACCGCGCCGCGATGGCCCCGATTTCTACCGGCCCGCACCCCATGAAGGGAAAATTTTCGTTATCAATCGGTGTGTTAACAACCGCATTGATCAAGGCACGCGCCTTTGGTCCTGCCACGGCGAACTGCGCCCATTGCTCAGTGACCGAGGTAATTCGCACGTCCCATTCAGGGTGCAGCGCCTGCAACACAAACTCCATATGGCGCATCACCTGCCCCGCGGCCGCGGTGGTCGTCGTCACCACGTAGTGGGTCGCGCCCAAACGCGCGCAGGTGCCGTCGTCCATCACAAACCCGTCTTCGCGCAGCATAAGGCCGTACCGCACGCGGCCCACTTTGAGCGTCGACCTCATGTTGGTGTAGATAAAGTCCAAAAACCGGGCCGCATCAGGCCCTTGGACGTCGATTTTTCCCAGAGTCGAGACATCACAAACCCCAACCGTCTCGCGCACCATATTGACCTCGCGATCACAGGATTGCCGCCATGTTTTTTCGCCATTGCGCGGAAAATAGGAGGGGCGATACCACAGCCCTGCCTCGATCATTGGCGCATTCAGCGCCACGGTCGCCGCATGTGAAGTGGTCAGACGTTCCGGCAAAAACCCCTTGCCTGCCCCACTGGACCCCATCGCCGCAATCGACACCGGCACATAGGGCGGGCGAAATGTTGTGGTGCCGGTTTCAGCAATGCCGCGCCCAGTCGCATCGGCCAATGCCACCAAGGCACCAACGTTGGAGTTTTTGCCCTGATCCGGCGCCATGCCTTGGGTGGTGTAGCGTTTCATATGCTCGACCGAGCCCATGTTTTCACGCGCCGCCAGCTCAACATCCTTGAGTGTCACGTCATTGGCAAAATCCAGCCAAGCACGGCCACCATTGCCCTTCACAGCCCACAGGGGCGTCAGGGCATATTCATCATCGCCCGTCACGGGCAAAGCCACAGCACAGGCCTTGAGACCAAGGGCTTTCAGCGCCTCTTTGGCCCGGGACACCCCTGATTTCAGCGCGCCTTTGGTGTCAAACACACCTGCAGCGGCCCCTGCCACATGTAAACCCGCACAATTGTTAGGGTCCGGCACAAAAGCGTGAATTTTGTCGTTCCAGACCGGCCGCCCCCCCAGATGGCAGCTCAGATGCAGCGTCGGGTTCCAGCCACCGGACATCGCCAGACAATCCGCTTCGATTTTCTCAACGCCGCTGCTGGTTTGCACATGGATTTCACCCAGCGACTTGCGCCCCTTGGTGTCTACCACCTGCGCGCCTGTGTAGATTGGAAAATCTCCCGTCACGGCCACGTCAGCCCGGCTGTCGATCAGCGCGGCCACTTCGACACCCGCTGCCGTCAGGTCCATAGCTGTGCGGTGGGCGTCACTGTTGTTGCCAAAGACGACAACCTTTTGGCCCGCCGCCACCCCCCAGCGGTTCAGATAGGCCCGCACGCCGCTGGCCATCATCACACCGGGTCGGTCGTTCATCGGAAATGCCACGGGCCGTTCAATTGCGCCTGCGGCCAACACGCATTGTTTGGCCGCGATCTGCCAAAAGGTTTCCAGCGGCGCCCCCGTTTGCGGGTCCGCCAAATGGCCCGAGACCCGCTCAAGTGCGCCGTATGTGCCTGTGTCATAGACGCCCGTTACAGTGGTGCGGTGCATCAAGCGCACGTTGTCCATTGCGGCCAACTCCGCCACCATGCGCTCGACCCAGATGTGGGCTGGCTCGCCGTCCAGGGGTTCGGTTTCGGCCAGTAATCGCCCGCCCATGCGCGAGTCCTCATTGGCCAATATCACGTCCGCACCGGCCCGCGCCGCGGTCAACGCCGCGATCAGGCCCGCAGGCCCAGCGCCGATCACCAACAAGTCGCAATGGGCCGTGGCTTGGTCATATTTGGACGTGTCAGGCAGGCCGGAAAGCGCCCCTAAACCGGCAGAGCGGCGGATGATTGGCTCGTAGACCCGTTCCCAAAAGGATTTTGGCCACATGAAGGTTTTGTAGTAAAAACCCGCTGACAAAAACTGTGAAAAGGCATCATTGATCCCCATCAGGTCCAGATTAAGCGACGGCCAGCGGTTTTGGCTCTCGGCCTTTAGACCAACGAATATCTCCTGGGTCGTGGCGCGCACATTTGGGGTCGCAGTGGCCCCTTGCCCTGTTGTCACCAGCGCGTTTGGCTCCTCCGAGCCTGCCGTTAAAACCCCGCGTGGACGGTGATATTTGAACGAGCGCCCCATCAGCCGCACCCCGTTCGCCAAAAGGGCCGAGGCCAAGGTATCGCCCGCATGGCCGCAATAGCGTTGCCCGTCAAAGGAAAACGGCACCGTGATGGCGCGGTCGATCAAGCCTTTGTCTTCAACTCTCATGCGCTTACCTCATCGCTTGCCAATGCGGCGGCCAGAATCTCGTGGGTGTTGGTGTTGCGCGTCACCACCAGCCACGCGCCGCAGCCTGTTTCGTGATGCCATAGATCGCGGGTCACGCCAGCGATGTTGTCGCGGTTGTGCAGGTAGTCATCCCAGTCAGCTGCGGGTGCATCCGCGTCTGGCCGTTGCAAGGCGATCGCGTCGCCCTGATAATAAAATTCGCGCCTGTCGCGCTCCCCGCACAGGGGGCATTTGATCCGCATTTTGTCGCGTCCCTTGTTAATTAATGGCGCATTGGCTGTCGGAAACGCGCGTCAATTTATACGTCACGCTTTGGTTCATTTTTTCGGCCAGATCGACAGGCCCGCCACATTGCTCAGAGTCTCCGACCAGCAAATAGTCGGTGCGAAACAGCAGTGTTTTCGCATCTGAGCGCATGATTTCCATGCTACCGCCATCGCATTCAACGCTGCAGGTCCAGGTTTTGGCACTGTTTTGTGAGGCAAAACAATAGAGGAATTGATCCAGTAATTTTCCGCCGTTTCCGCTGGCTTGAACATGGCCCTGATTGGCGGTCAACACAGACATTTGCGCGACCCTGTCGCCAGCTTTTTGGCCAAACTTCACCGCGATTTGCGCGACGACCTGATCGGGGTTCTTGGCCAAATGTGCTTGGCTATAGGCCCGCTCATAGCAGCCTTCGGGTGAGTCGGCTTGCGCCTGTAGCGGCAGCGCAAGCGCCGCCACCAACATCCATGTGGATGATTTAGTGTAGATTGTGTTGCGCACCTGTACCCTCCTCGTCGAGTAAATAGCCTGATTTGAAACGGTCAAGCTGGAACCGTGCGGCAGGTTGATGATGGTTGCCTGTGGCCAGCAAATGAGCAAAAGATTTGCCTGATCCTGGCACCGCCTTAAAGCCGCCGTAACACCAGCCAGCATTCACAAACAGCCCTTCAATATGGGTTTTGTCGATGATGGGTGATCCGTCCGGTGTCATGTCCATAATGCCCCCCCACGAGCGCAGCACGCGGGCTTTGCCGATCATGGGCATCAAGGTCATCGCCGCTTGCATGACCTGTTCTTTGCGGTGCAGTCCGCCGCGTTGTGCGTAAGAGGCATAGAAATCCAGATCGCCGCCAAACACCAACCCGCCCTTGTCGGATTGGCTGATATAAAAATGCCCCATGCCAAAGCTGATGACGTGGTCGATGGCAGGTTTTAGCCCCTCTGTCACGAAGGCTTGTAGCACATGGCTCTCGATGGGCAGACGCATACCGGCCATCGCGGCAGTTTGGCCAGAGCGACCGGCCGTTACCATCGCCACCTTTTTGGCGCGGATGGCCCCGCGACTGGTTTGCACGCCGCGCACTTTGCCGTTCTCAATGTCGATGCCGGTGACTTCACAGTTTTGAATCAGATCGACGCCGCGCTGATCTGCGCCGCGCGCATAGCCCCATGCCACCGCATCATGACGGGCCGTGCCTCCGCGCGGATGCAGCAAACCGCCGTAGACCGGAAAACGGGCGTTGTCGTAATCCAGATAAGGGAGGATATTGCGCAAAGCCTCGCGGTCCAGCAAAGTCGCGTCATCGCCTTGGTTGATCATCGCATTGCCCCGGCGCGCCGCTGCATCGCGTTGGCCGTCCGAGTGGAAAATCTGGATCACGCCCCGTTGGGACAGCATCACATTGTAGTTCAGCTCGGCCTCTAGGTTTTCCCACAATTTTAGCGAATGGCTGTAAAACTCACTGTTGCCGGGCAGATAGTAGTTGGCACGCACGATGGTTGTGTTGCGCCCGACGTTGCCGCCACCAAGATAGCCTTTTTCCAACACGGCGATGTTTTTCAACCCGTGTTCCTTGGCCAGATAATAGGCCGTGGACAGGCCATGCCCGCCACCGCCAATGATTACGATGTCATATTCGGTTTTTGGGTCAGGATTGCGCCATTGCGGGGTCCACCCTGTGTTGCCCGTTAAGCCTTGGCGCAAAACCTGCCAGCCAGAAAATCGCATATCGTCCCCCAGAACATATTGGCCCAATGAAACCAAGTCTTGAGGAGATATTCAATGGGAAGCAACAAAATAACCCGCTGCTTCCCGACATTGTTTTGCCACTGCGCGACCAACTGTGCGACTAACTGCGCGGCTTACAGCCCTTTGGCGGTGTAGGATCTGGCCACACGCCCGATTGCCACAATGAAGGCCGCGGTGCGCAGATCCTCAACGTCGTCGCGTGAATGCCAAACCTCGCGCATGGATTGATAGGCCACGCGCATGGTGTCATCCAGGCCCGAGCGCACCAGCTCCAGTTCATCCGCGCCGCGCAGGTATTTGCGTTTGAAATCCGGTGACATAGACCATGCATCCCCCAAGTAGCGGTCCAGACGTTCCAGTTCATCGACCACCAGCTGGTGACGCGATTCTTCGTGGCGGCGCTGCATACGGCCAAACCGGATGTGGCCAAGGTTCTTGACCCACTCAAAATAGGACACCGTCACCCCGCCTGCGTTGGCATACATGTCCGGAATGATCACAATACCCTTATCGCACAGGACTTCGTCGGCACCGGCTGTGATCGGACCATTGGCGGCCTCAATAATTAATGGCGCCTTGATCCGGTCGGCATTTGTCATGTTGATCACGGCCTCCAGTGCCGCCGGGATCAAGATATCGCAGTCGGCTTCCAGCAACTTGGCACCATCTTTGTCAAAATGGGTGTCCATATAGCCCGCTAGACCACCATGGTTGGCCAGCCATTTTTGCGCCGCCTCAACGTCCAGACCGTCAGCGTCAAAAAGGCAGCCGTCCCGTTCAATGATGCCAACGATTTTGGCGTTGTCCTCATCCCGCAGGAATTTGGCGGCGTGGTAACCCACATTGCCAAGCCCCTGCACAATGATTTTCTTACCTTCCAGCGTGCCGTCCAGCCCCGCTTTGGCGATGTCTTCGGGGTGACGGAAAAACTCACGCAATGCATATTGAACACCACGGCCCGTGGCCTCGACGCGGCCCGCGATACCACCGGCGTGGGTTGGTTTACCGGTCACGCAGGCTCTGGCGTTGATATCAGTGGTGTTCATGCGGGCGTATTGGTCGGCGATCCACGCCATTTCCTTTTCGCCCGTGCCCATGTCAGGGGCCGGCACGTTCTGTGACGGGTTGATCAGGTCGCGCTTTATCAGTTCATAAGCAAAACGCCGTGTGATCAGCTCCATCTCTTGGGCGTTGTATTCGCGCGGGTCAATTCGCAAGCCCCCCTTGGAGCCGCCAAACGGCGCTTCGACCAAGGCACACTTATAGGTCATCAAAGCGCCCAGCGCCTCGACTTCATCTTGGTTAACACCCAGCGCATATCGAATGCCGCCCTTAACGGGTTCCATATGTTCGGAATGCACCGATCTATAGCCCGTAAATGTCTTGATTTCGCCGCGCAGACGCACACCAAAACGCACTGTATAAGTCGCGTTCACAACGCGGATCTTTTCCTCAAGGCCAGGGGCCAAGTCCATCAGCGCAACGGCACGGTTAAACATCATATCAACCGATTCACGAAAGCTGGGTTCATTTGGTGCGGACATCATCGTTCTCCAGAACAAAAAAAGGGTGCGCACGAATCGCACATATTTCACAATGGAAAAATCCTAGGCCTGTTTTGGTTAACATCCTACCCGCAATTCCGAATCACCAACATATTTCCATGTGAATACTCCCGCCAACCTTCATTCTTTTTTTCCAGCCAATGACGTTCTGCACCAATTCCCAACAAATTTTGATATTATTAAGCATATGGCGACAATCAGGGCGCGAAGGGCGCGACAATCCCTAAAACGGCGTTAGATTGTCGCTTTTTGACCAAAGTCTGCCCTAATTTGAACACATCCCCCTGCCTATATAGCAAGGCACGTTTTGTGCGTGCATGTGGGGGCACCAATGTTTGGTGTTCATGAAAGGGCGAGATATGACGCAGGAATTTATCAAAGCTTTTAACGAAGCAAACGAAGTAGCTTCGAAGAAGCAAGCAGGTGGTTTTAGGGCCAATCTGATGCACAAATTCTCTTTGTTCCACAGGAAAGAAGATGGGTCATTGATCATCTTCGGACTGTATATGTTCGTCTGCATGATGATCATCAGCGGGTTGGCTTTTGACACGATACGCAGCGAATACCTGCGCACCAAAGTCCAATATACCACTGACCGCTGCATTTTGGCCGCTGCCAGTATGAAGCAAACGGTCGATGCCCAAGACATTTGCGACGACTATTTCGCAAAAGCCGACATGGAGGGCCTTGCGCCTGATACAACGGTTATCGAGGGTGCCAACTACCGTCGCGTGTCGGCGGATTATGCAGAAGATGATATCCCCACAATCAAGACATTCTTTATGAGCAAGTCATTTCGCGACCTTCTGGAAACTCCAGGTGGCCCCGAAGCGGGTGGCGTAGATGAACTTGGTGCATATGCCTCCGGTGTGGCCGTTGATGGCGTGGACAAAGTTGAGATTTCGCTGGTTTTGGACGTTTCCGGTTCGATGGGACGCTCTTCCGCGTCTGGCCATACAAAACTGTATGACCTCAAAGAGGCCGCGCATGAATTCCTTGAAACGCTGCTGTTGAACCAACCCGAAGAAGACACGTATTCGATTTCGGTCATTCCCTATTCCATGCAGGTGAATGCCGGTCAAAACCTGCTGTCCAAGTATAATGCTTCGAATGAGCATGCCTATTCGCACTGCGTTGATTTCACCACGTCTGCGTTCAGCACCACTACATTGTCACCTACGGATCCAATTCAACGCACTGGACACTTCCATGCCTGGAACAACCCGTACAAATACAAAGATCACAAAATTAAATGGAACTACCGGGCCTGCCCGCCTGTTTCCAAGGTCAACCGTGCTATTCTGCCCTTGTCCAGTGATCTCGAAGCGTTGAAAGACTATGTCGACGCCTTTGAAGCAAGCGGCAATACATCCACAGAAATCGGCATCAAATGGGGTGCTGCTCTGCTTGACCCTTCTGCCCAAACTGTTGTGTCTTCGCTGATCACCGATGGCGACGTTGACTCTAAATTCGCGGGTCGCCCATACACTTATAACCAAGAAAACAGCCTGAAGGTGATCGTGGTGATGACGGATGGCGCGAACACCAATCAATATTATCTGAAGCCAGAGGTTTCTGGTGGTCTTGTTGATCCAGCCGACAACATGTCAAATGTTTGGCACAGGCTCGATAGTTATGGGCGTGATCGCTACGCGATTTATAACGAGGACCATTGGGGTTCTAAAAAATACTTCCATTCCTATAGAGAGAGCACCAGTGGCACTTGGAAATCGAGCCTTGATTCCGGTGATTTCGAACAGATGTCGTTCATCGAATTGTATGACCATGCCTCAATTCGCTATGTTGCCAAGTACCTGATGGACCCTGCTGACTATAACTACAACTACTGGAGATATGGCACCTACGGTTCAATTGGCGGCAGCACAAAAGACGTGCGCATGAACAGCATTTGTTCAGCCGCCAAGAGCAACAACATTCTGGTGTTTACCATCGGCTTTGAGGTGACAGACAGCAATGCGACCAAATTGTCGAATTGTGCGACCACGGCGGGCCACTTCTTCCGTGTGGAAGGTGTTGAAATCTCTGAAGCATTTGCATCAATCGCGGCGCAGTTGCATAGATTAAGGTTGGAACAATGATCAACACAGTTCCCTCTTTGCTCAACCGTGCGCTGGCCCGTTTCAAACGTGACGAAGGCAATGCAACAATCGAGTTTGCGCTGTTCTTTCCGCTCTTGGTGACGTTGCTGTTGTCGACCGTCGAGATCGGGATCCTGACCATCCGTCAGGTGATGCTAGAGCACGCAGTGGACCGGACGGTTCGGGATCTGCGGTTGGGCAATCTGATCGCCCCGACACAGGACGATCTGCGCGATTTGATTTGCGATCGCTCATCAGTTGTGCCGGCATGTTCGGACAGTCTGCTGATCGAACTGCGCCCTGTAAGCACCGTGTCTTGGACACCGCTTTCCGAGGATACGACCTGCAAGGACCGTAACAACGGCAGCATCAACCCGGTGGTTGATCTGAACCCGGGCACCTCGCATGAAATGGTTCTGATCCGCGTTTGTGCTGTTTTCGAGCCGATTTTCCCTTCTACAAAACTGGGCGTTCATATGTCTAAAGACGCGTTGGGTGGCTATGCGCTTGTCACCAGCTCGGCCTTCGTGAACGAACCCACATGATGAGGTACAGCATGTTATTTATAACTGATAGATTGCGCGCATTCGCCCGTGACGAGCGCGGCACAGCCACAACCGAGGCAATCATTGTCTTGCCGATGCTGGTCTGGTCGATGGTGGCGATTTCCGTATTCTTTGACGCTTTTCGGGCGCGCAGCACCAATCTGAAGGCCGCCTATACGATCAGCGATATGATTTCGCGTGAAAACCCGTTTGTTGGCCCCAACTATATCAATGGATTAAACACGGTTTACGATTTTCTGGCCGCCAGCCCGAACCCGACCTGGGTTCGTGTAACGTTGGTTCAGTTTGATACCGAAGATCCGCTGGACGACACAGACGGAAACCATATTTTGAAATGGTCCCACGGCACGCATGGGAAGCAGCCCCTGACTGATGCCACGCTGACAAATGTCGAAAAGCTCATCCCTATTATGGGCCATGGGGACAGTCTGATCCTCGTAGAATCGCACATGACCTATGAGCCCTTCGCTCAAATCGGTTTTGAGCCCTATGATCTGGGGAACTTCATTGCCACGCGGCCACGCTTTCCGCCGCCACAGTGGAGCAACTCTCACTAAGCTGGGTTTTGAAACAAGCAACAAGGCGTCGGTTTTTTCCGGCGCCTTTTGTATTTCTGTGGCCTTTTAGCGCTCTTATCGACCAATGCCGCGCTCGGCCAGCATCGCGGCCAAAACTTCGGACATGAATTTGGCCTGCGAGGCCGCCGTGACACCGCCAACCCCGACCCGTTTGCCAAACCGCCACCAAAGTCCTGGTGCCCAGCCGCGTGTTTGGCGGGTCTTGGTCAGCACCGAAAACCCGTTAGAAGGTTTCAGCGAGAACGACCCGCGCACAACCCCCAGCATATCCTCAACCCGCACCAGCACCTGACCATCGGTGGTTTGCAAGGCATCCTGCGTTAGCACCACGCCCGATTTGGTAGCGCGGCGCATGTTTTCTGCCAGCCACAGCACCACAGCCCCCAGCCCCAGCAAAAGCGCCCGCCAAAGCAGCGAGGCCGGCGGCGTTGCCAGCGCCACATAGACAAGCAAGCCACCCAAGATCGCCAAGATCAGCAATCCTGCATATCGGCGAATGGTCGAGGGCATGACAGTTGCAATGATTTCGGTCTCGGACATGTTGGGTTCCTGTTCGGGTTTTTGGGCGTTTCGCCCGACATAGCCGCTATTGTGAGGAAGATCGAGAGGCTGTGATTTCATAACCCTCGGCTTCGGGCTCGTCATCCGTCATTTCCGCCGGAAACCCAGGTGCTGTCACATCCAACCCTGTGGCCCGTTCCAACCGTTTGATAATGTTTGGCGACAACTCGCGCGTGCCGAATTGCTCAATTCCGTCTTTGAAAATCTCGATCAACAGCGGACTAACCTGCAGCGTCACATTGACCCGATCGGCAACCTGTTGAAACAGGCCGATATCTTTGAGCACCAAATCCATCGTGAACGATATATCTCGTGAGCCATTCAGGATGACCTGACTTTCGGTTTCATGCACAAAACTATTGCCGGACGAGATCCGGATCGCCTCATAGGCCGTGTTCAAATCCATGCCAGCGCCCTTGGCCACCGTCAGCGCCTCGCAAACCGACACAAGGTTCGCGGTGGCCAGATAGTTGGTCAGCACCTTTAACACCGAGGCCGAGCCAAGCGGCCCTGTGTGTAGTACCCGCCTGCCCAATTTGGTCAGCAGCGGCAAAATCCGCTCGAATGTGGCGCGCTCGCATCCCGCAAGGATCGCGATATTGCCGGTGGCGGCGCGATGACAGCCCCCCGACACGGGACAATCCACCGCAGCACCACCCTTGGCCAACACCAAAGCCCCCAGACGCTTGACTTCGACCTCGTCCGTGGTCGACATTTCCATCCAGATTTTACCCGCGCGCACCTGATCCAGCATCTCGTCCATCACCAGCGCCGAGGCCGCAGGGCTGGGCAGACAGGTGATCACGGCGTCACAGTCTTGCATCATGTTGGCAGGGCTTTCACCATTGGTCGCCCCATCCGCCACAAAGGCCGCCACCAGTGCAGCGTCCAGATCATGCACAGACAAATTTATGCCATTGCGCAATAGGCTCCCTGCCAGCTTGCCGCCGACGTTTCCAAGTCCGATAAATCCGATTTTCATTACTGCCTCCTGTTGGTTTCAACAAGATTTGGCAGATCGAACCCGACACGTCGCCTCTGGTTGCGACAAAATGGGCGTCAGCCTGCAACCGCTTTGCGGGTCATATCCCAATAAATTTCCTCGATCTTGTCACGGGACAGGCGGCCGCCCTCGCGATACCAGGTGTTCACCCCCGTCAGCATCGCAATCAGCGCCATCATCGCCAACTTGGTATCCGGCACAGTGAAAACACCCGCTTGCTGGCCCTGATGCAAAATCCGCTCCAGCACGTCTTCATAGCGCTTGCGCAGCGACTCGATGACGATGAAGTTATCCTGCGCCAAATTGCGCAACTCCATATAGGCGATGAACACCTCGTCAGGGCGATCCAGATGGAAACCGATATGAAACCGTACAAAAGCCTCAAGTTGCGACAAAGGATCAACGCCCTTGTCCTGCTGATCCCACGCGGCCAGCAATTCATCCATATGTTCACGCATCAGGTCAAACAACAGGGTTTGTTTGTCAGGTGTATATAGGTACAACGCGCCGGCCTGCACACCTACTTCGCCCGCGATTTGGCGCATGGAAACGGCGGCAAACCCATGACGGGCAAACAGTTTTGATGCCGCTGCGCGCACCTTGGGGCCGGTGATCTGGGAATGTGAACCTGTTTTACGTGCCATGGGTAGGGTTTAACTGACCAATCGTTCAATTCAAAGCCCTGCTTGTAAAACGCGCCCAACCCGCCCTATTATCGCGAAAACCACGACGGGAATCCCTTTTGATGCACCTCCGCGCGACTGCCCTTGCCATCATCGCCACAATATTGGTCGGATGCAGTGATTTCCCCGAGTTGGACGCCGCCGTTACACCCGCCGCACGCCAAGCCGGATATCCAAGTCTGGTGCCAATGGATCAATTGATTGCGGGTGCAAAAGAAGTGCAAATCACCGAAGAAACCGTCGCGACCTTGCAAGGGCGCGTCAGCGGTTTGAAAGGGCGCGCTGCGCGTCTGCGTGGGCCCGTCATTGACGGGGCAACCCGCGCCCGCATGCGCGCCGCTATCGCCCGCCACAGATAACAGCACCTGCTGCGTTGCGCCGCCGTTAAATTGGCGATAGAGAAACCGCAACCTGTTTAACACTCGGAGAGCGCAAAATGACTGAACCGTTACGCCTTGGAATTGCTGGTCTGGGGACCGTTGGGGCGGGCGTTGTCAAAATCGTGCGCCAAAAGGCCAATTTGCTGACCGCCCGCACCGGACGCCCGGTGGTGATCACGGCAGTTTCGGCCCGTTCACGCGACAAAGACCGCGGCGTCAACCTATCGGATTTCGCTTGGGAAGATGACCCCGTCAAACTGGCACAACGCGACGACGTTGATGTGTTCGTGGAATTGATGGGCGGCGCAGATGGCCCCGCCAAGGCTGCGACCGAGGCCGCGATCGCCGCGGGCAAAGACGTTGTCACCGCCAACAAGGCGATGTTGGCCTTGCATGGTCAGGAACTGGCCCTATCTGCCGAGGCCGCTGGCCGCGTAATCCGCCTTGAAGCGGCTGTTGCCGGTGGCATTCCTGTGGTCAAAGCACTGACCGAGGGTTTGGCTGGCAACCAGATCGAGCGCGTCATGGGCGTGATGAACGGCACCTGTAATTACATCCTGACACGGATGGAAAGCGCCGGCCTGCCCTACGCCGAGGTGTTCGAGGAAGCCAATCAACTGGGCTATCTTGAGGCCGATCCGACGCTCGACGTGGGTGGCATTGACGCCGGGCACAAGCTGGCTTTGCTGGCCTCAATCGCCTTTGGCACCAAGGTGGCCTTTGACGATGTCGAACTGGAAGGCATTGAGCGCATCACCATTGACGACATCGAACAAGCCGCTGATATGGGCTACAAAATCAAACTGTTGGGCGTGGCCCAGTTGACGGGGCGCGGGTTGGAACAACGCATGTCGCCGTGTCTGGTTCCGGCCATCAGCCCGCTTGGCCAACTTGAGGGCGGCACCAATATGGTGGTGCTTGAGGGCGACCACGTCGGTCAAATCGTATTGCGTGGTGCGGGGGCGGGCGAAGGGCCAACCGCCTCGGCTGTCATGTCCGATGTGTTGGACATTGCGCGCGGCATTCGGGTGTCGACCTTTGGTCAACCCGCCGACATGCTTGAGGCGGCCAAGGCGGCCAAATCTGCCGCCCCTGCCCCTTATTATCTGCGCATGACGTTGCACGACAAACCCGGTGCCTTGGCCAAAATCGCCACGGTGCTTGGCGAATCTGGTGTGTCGGTCGACCGCATGCGCCAATACAGCCACGAGGACACTTCAGCCCCCGTGCTGATTGTCACCCACAAAACAACCCGCGCCGCTTTGGACGACGCGATTGCGGGATTTGAGGCAACCGGTGTTGTTGCTTCGCCACCCGTCGCCATCAGAATTGAAACTGTTTAATCAATAGGACATCTCAAAATGAGCAAAGAATCCGAATTTTCCGACCGTATGCTATCGTTGGGCTTGGCCCGCGTTTCCGAA
This sequence comes from Rhodobacteraceae bacterium UBA2776, assembly GCA_002352425.1. Classification (GTDB taxonomy): domain Bacteria; phylum Pseudomonadota; class Alphaproteobacteria; order Rhodobacterales; family Rhodobacteraceae; genus Profundibacter. The sequence continues at coordinate 3,366 of DEIK01000117.1, read as the reverse complement.
GCCGCTGCCTTGGCCTCGGCCAAACTGGTGGGGCGTGGCGACGAAAAAGCTGCCGATCAGGCCGCTGTTGACGCCATGCGCACCCAGTTGAATATGATCGACATCAACGGTGTGATTGTCATCGGCGAAGGCGAACGGGACGAGGCCCCGATGCTGTATATCGGCGAAGAGGTCGGCACCGGCAAAGGCCCCGGCGTTGACATCGCGCTGGACCCGCTTGAGGGCACCACCCTGACCGCCAAGGACATGCCAAACGCGCTGACGGTGATCGCGATGGGGCCACGCGGCTCGATGCTGCATGCGCCTGACGTCTACATGGACAAACTGGCGATTGGGCCGGGCTTTGCGACCGACGTTGTGACCTTGGATATGTCCCCGTCCGAGCGCATCAAAGCGCTGGCCGACGCCAAAGGCTGCGCCATGAGTGACATCACCGTTTGTGTGCTGGAGCGCCCACGCCATGAGGACATGATCGAAGAGTTGCGCACAACCGGTGCGGCGATCCGTTTGATCACCGATGGCGACGTTGCGGGCGTCATGCACTGTGCCGAGTCTGAGACCACAGGCATCGACATCTACATGGGTTCAGGTGGCGCGCCCGAAGGCGTGCTGGCGGCAGCGGCGCTAAAATGCATGGGCGGGCAAATGTATGGCCGTTTGATGTTCCGCAATGATGATGAACGTGGCCGTGCTGCCAAAGCTGGCATCACCGATCTGGACCGGATTTACTCACGTGACGAACTGGTCACCGAGGACGTGATCTTTGCGGCAACGGGTGTGACGGATGGATCCATCGTACATGGTATCAAACGTGAACCCGGGTATTTGACCACAGAAACCATTTTGATGCGCTCCAAAACGGGTTCGGTTCGGCGCATGTCCTACCGCATCAAAACCAGCTAAATGGAGTGCGCGCTGATCCTGATCGACATCCAGAAGGGCTTTGACAGCTCATTCTGGGGCGCGCGCAACAATCCCGATGCCGAAACAAACGCCGCCCGCCTGTTGCAACACTGGCGGGCGCGTGGTGATCAGGTTTTTCACATCCGCCACCTCAGCACCACGGCGGGCAGCCCGCTTGAAGCGGGACAAACGGGGACCGATTTCAAGCCCGAAGTCCAACCCAATGCGGATGAACCCGTGATCGGGAAAACTGTTAATTCAGCTTTCATTGGCACCGACCTTGAGGCCCGTTTGCGTGCAGCTGGTATCGGTGATTTGGTGATCTGTGGGCTGACAACGCCGCATTGCGTTTCAACCACCACGCGGATGGCGGCCAATCTGGGCTTTGACGTTACGCTGGCCCATGACGCCTGCGCGGCCTTTGAACAAAACGCCGATATGTCATGGCGCGGTGGCGACTCCTTGAGTGCTGCGCAAATTCACGACAGTGCCGTTGCGCATCTGCACGGTGAATTTGCCATGGCTAAAACAACGGACAGCATCATTGAGGCCACCACATGAGTGGGTTTTTATCGGTAGACGCCTCTTTAAGTGACCGACTTTGGGTGGGGCCGAGCATTGAGGACGACCGATTGGCCGAGGGCATGGCGCAGGACACCAACCTGCCCCTGCCACTGTGTCGCATCCTTGTGCGCCGCGGGGTTGCTCCGCCGGACGCAGAGACATTTTTGACGCCGACCATCAAAGACCTGTTGCCGGATCCATTGTCGCTTAAAGATATGCAACCCGCCGCCGCGCGGTTCTTGCAGGCCGCACAATCCGGCGAAAAAATTGCTATCTTTGCCGATTACGATGTGGATGGTGGCACCTCTGCCGCCTTGCTACTGGATTGGCTACGCCAAATGGGGCGCGATGCGACGTTGTATATCCCGGACCGGATCACTGAGGGGTATGGGCCGAATATACCAGCCATGGAAATGCTGGCCCGCGATCATGCGCTGATTGTCTGCGTGGATTGCGGCACCGTCAGCCATGAGGCGATTGCAGCCGCCAAGGGGGCGGATGTGGTCGTGTTGGACCATCACTTGGGTGGTGAGACCCTGCCTGATGCTGTGGCCGTGGTGAACCCAAATCGCCAGGACGAAAGCGGGGATTATGCCCAACTTTGCGCCGCTGGCGTGGTGTTTTTATTATTGGTCGAGGTCAACCGCCAGATGCGCGCCCTTGATCAAACCGGACCCAACCTTGTTGATATGTTGGATCTTGTGGCACTTGGCACCGTGGCCGATGTTGCCCCGCTGACCGGCGTCAACCGCGCGTTGGTGCGCCAAGGGCTAAAGGTCATGGCGATGCGCAAACGCATTGGGTTGGTGGCCTTGGGCGATGTGGCGCGGATGAACAGCGCCCCGACGACCTATCACCTTGGCTTTATGCTGGGCCCACGCATCAATGCGGGCGGGCGCATTGGTCAGGCCGATCTGGGCGCACGCCTGTTGGCCTGTACCAACGTGCAAGAGGCCCGCGCCATGGCGGACCGGCTGGACGAGTTGAACTCCGAGCGCCGCGAAGTTGAAGCCAGCGTGCGGGACGTGGCGCTCGCGCAAGCCGAAGAACGCGGGCTGGACGCGCCGCTGGTTTGGGCGGCTGGCGAGGGCTGGCATCCCGGCGTGGTGGGCATTGTCGCGTCGCGTTTGAAAGAAACAACCAACCGACCCGCCATCGTGATCGGGTTGGACGGGGATGAGGGCAAAGGCTCGGGCCGTTCGGTTTCCGGTGTTGATCTGGGCGCCTCTATCCAGCGGTTGATGGCCGAGGGCTTGTTGCTCAAGGGCGGCGGCCACAAAATGGCGGCGGGCCTTACGGTTGCACGGGATCAACTGGAACCTGCAATGGCGCGCCTTAGCGAACTGCTGGCCAAACAAGGTGCCGGCGATGCTGGTCCTGCCGATCTGAAACTCGATGGTGTGCTGATGCCGGGCGCTGCCACGGTTGAACTGATTGAGCAGTTGGAACAAGCTGGGCCATTTGGTGCCAGCGCCCCTGCCCCGCGCTTTGCTTTTCCCGACGTGGAAATCAACTTTACCAAACGCATTGGCGACAATCATCTAAAGCTGACATTCGGTGATGGCATGGGGGCGCGCATCGAGGCGATTGCCTTTGGCGTCTATGACGGGACCATGGGCCAAGCCCTTGTCAATCATGGCGGCGCGCGGTTTCATCTGGCGGGGCGTCTGGAAATTAACTCATGGGGTGGACGCGCCCGCGTGCAACTGCGCCTAGAGGATGCGGCCCGTGCCTAAGGGGCCGTTCAAAAAATTACGATTTAGAGGCATTTACCCCCTTGCACCCTCGTCCCAGTTTGCCTAGATACGCCTCACCACACAGCGTGGCCCGTTCGTCTATCGGTTAGGACGCCAGGTTTTCAACCTGGAAAGACGAGTTCGATTCTCGTACGGGCTACCA